>DATIYL010000001.1:0-6084 GCA_035517635.1 Allostellaceae bacterium
CGTGAAGGTGGAAGTGCTGGATGATGCCGCCATGCGCAAGCTGGGCATGGGCGCGCTGCTCGGCGTGGGCCAGGGATCGGCGCGGGGGTCGCGCCTTCTGGTGATGCGCTGGCAGGGCGCCGACGATCCGAAGGCTCGGCCGATTGCCTTCATCGGCAAGGGCGTCACCTTCGACACCGGCGGCATCTCGATCAAGCCCGCCGACGGCATGTGGGACATGAAGTGGGACATGGGCGGCGCCGGCGTCGTCATCGGCCTGATGCGCGCGCTCGCCGGGCGCAAGGCGAAGGTCAATGCCGTCGGCGTCATCGGCCTGGTCGAGAACATGCCGTCGGGCGCGGCGCAGCGGCCCGGCGACATCGTCGCCTCGCTGTCGGGACAGACGATCGAGGTGCTCAACACCGATGCCGAGGGCCGGCTCGTCCTCGCCGACGCCCTCTGGTACTGCCAGGACCGCTTCAAGCCGAAATTCATGGTCGATCTCGCGACCTTGACCGGCGCCATCATCATCGCGCTCGGCAGCGAGCATGCCGGCCTCTTCAGCAACAATGACGAGCTCGCCACCCGTCTCGCCGAAGCCGGCGCCGGGGTCGGCGAGAAGCTCTGGCGCATGCCGCTCAACGAGGCCTATGACCGGATGATGGACAGCGACGCTGCCGACATCAAAAACATCAGCGGCGGGCGCGATGCCAGCAGCATCACCGCGGCGCAGTTCCTGCAGCGTTTCGTCAACGGCGTGCCCTGGGCGCATCTCGACATCGCCGGCACGACCTGGTCGAAGAAGGATGCGCCGACGGTGCCCAAAGGGGCGACCGCCTTCGGCGTGCGGCTGCTCGACCGCCTCGTCGCCGAGCATTACGAGGGCTGATGGCCGAGATCGGCTTCTACCATCTGCGCAGCATGCCGCTCGAGCGGGCGCTGCCCAGCATCCTCGAGCGCGGCGTCGCCGCCGGCCACCGCATCGTCGTCATCGCCGGATCGAGCGAGCGGGTCGAGCATTTGAACGACCTGCTCTGGACCTACAACGATGCGAGCTTCCTGCCGCATGGCAGCGCGCGCGACGGCAATGCCGAGCGCCAGCCGATCTGGCTCACCGCCAGCGACGAAAATCCCAACGCCGCGACCATGCTGGTGCTGGTCGATGGCGCCGGCTCGTCCCGCCTCGAGAGCTATGCCCGCTGCTGCGATATCTTCGACGGCAATGACGAGGCCGCGGTGGCGGCGGCGCGCCGGCGCTGGCAGGACGCCAAGGCGGCGGGGCACCAGCTCGTCTACTGGGAGCAGACCGAGGGCAAGTGGGAGAAGCGCGGCGCCGGTTAGGCCACGGGATGTTGCAGCGCAGCACCCGCCGCCGCTATAACCCGCGGCAAATCCCCAGCGCTGCAGGAGTTGTCCGCCCATGGCCGTCGAACGCACCTTGTCGATCATCAAGCCGGACGCGACGCGCCGGAATTTGACCGGTAAGATCAACGCCCGCTTCGAGGAGCGCGGCCTTCGCATCGTCGCGCAGCGGCGGCTCAAGCTGTCGCGCGAAGAGGCCGAGCGCTTCTACGCCGTCCATCGCGAGCGGCCCTTCTTCAAGGACCTCGTCGCCTTCATGACCTCGGGGCCCGTGGTGGTGCAGGTGCTCGAAGGCGAGAGCGCGGTGGCGCTCAACCGCGAGATCATGGGCGCCACCAACCCGGCCAACGCGGCGCCCGGCACCATCCGCAAGGATTTCGCCGAATCGATCGAGGCGAACTCGGTGCATGGCTCGGATTCCGCCGAGAACGCCCGGACCGAGGTCGCGTTCTTCTTCTCCGAGAGCGAGATCTGCCCCTAGTCTAGCCGCTGGCGTCAATGGGTGCGCCGCGTCTCGCGCGGCGGCAAGGCGCTCGCATGATGGTGGAGGAGGCGCCAGGCGCCGTCCTCGTTGATGAACACGTTGGTGGCCGCGAAATGGTCGCCGGCGAATTCCTCCTCGCACAGCACCATCGCCATCGCGCCGTAGATCAGCGCGAGGCAGTCATGGCACGTGATCGGCAAGGATCCGGTATCGCTCAGAATGTCGTGCCAGCTCGCCATCACCGTGCTGCGCCCGGCGAGCGGGACCCAGCCGGGATGGGTGCAGGCCACCGGCGCCTTCCGCGCCCAGAGCCGATCCATCGCGGCGAGATCGCGAGCTGTGAAGGCGCGATAGAAGTCGAGATTGGCGGCGAGGACCGCCTCTTTCTCGGACATGGCGCGGCGCTCCCTCGATCGCTAGTGCGCCCATCATGCTGCAGCGCCGCAGGCTTTGCCAGCGTTCTGGCAAAAAGCGCGCGCTGATCAAGAAGAAGTGACGCTTCCTCGCGAATGCCGCGAGCACGTCGATGCTGTTACGAGGGTCCGCAACGCTTCAGCGCCGCCAGGCGCGCCAGCGTGGCCTCGCGCTGGCGCAAGCGCGTGGCCGCCGCCTGGTCGTCGAGGCCGGCGAGGCTCTGGGCGATGCCGGCCCGCTCGGTTGCGATGGAATCGCAGGTCATCACCGCATCCGCTTGCGTCACGCTTTCCGACACGGTCGGATCGGGCTCTCCGCTCTCGGCGGCCGGAATCGCCGGGCGCATCGGTATGTCGATGCCGCCGCAGCCGCTCAGCGCCAGGAGCAGCGCCACGGCGAGCGATCCAGCGGGTAACATTCCGCAAAGCTTCATCATTGTCGTCCAACCATCGCCGAGCGATCGGCGCGCGGCAACTTAACATCGTGTAAGGTCAGGCGAGTTGTCCATTCCCCAAAGGCGCGGCGAAGCGGCGCGGCAGCGCCCCATGCCGTTGCATGGAGGGGGCGTTGCCGAGGGGGGATTGCCCGGACCCGCAAACTCCAATACCTCTCTGCCGCAACGATGCGAGGAGGAAGCCGCATGAGCCGCCGCACCGGCGCCCAGGTCCTGGTCGATCAGCTCAAGATCCATGGCGCCGACACCGTCTTCTCCGTGCCGGGCGAGAGCTATCTCGCCGTGCTCGATGCGCTCTACGACGCCAATTCCATCCGCCTCGTCACCTGCCGCCAGGAGGGCGGCGCGGCGATGATGGCGGACGCCTACGGCAAGCTCACCGGCGAGCCCGGTCTCTGCATGGTGACGCGCGGTCCCGGCGCCACCAATGCCAGCGCCGGGCTCCATGTGGCGATGCAGGATTCGACGCCGCTCATCCTCTTCATCGGCCAGATCGCGCGCGGCACGGTCGAGCGCGAGGCTTTCCAGGAGATCGACTATCGCCGCATGTTCGGCCAGCTCGCCAAATGGGTGGCCGAGATCGACGACCCCCGCCGCATCCCCGAATTCCTGAGCCGCGCCTTTCACACCGCGACCAGCGGCCGGCCCGGCCCGGTCGTGCTGGCGCTGCCCGAGGACATGCTGACCGAGGTCGTCGACGTGGCCGATGCGCAGCCCTATCGCCGCGTCGAGACCTGGCCGGGCGAAGCGCCGATGGCGCAGCTCGCCGAGCTGCTCGCCGCCGCCAAGCGCCCCTTCCTGCTGCTCGGCGGCAGCGCCTGGGACGCGGAGGCGGTCGCCGCCATCGAGCGCTTCGCCACCGCCCATGCGCTGCCCGTCGGCTGCGCCTTTCGCCGCCAGGACCGCTTCGACAACACCCATCCCTGCTATGCCGGCGATGTCGGCATCGGCACCAACCCCAAGCTGGTGCAGCGCATCAAGGAGTCCGATCTGCTGATCGCCGTCGGGCCGCGGCTCGGCGAGATGACGACCGGCGGCTATACGCTGCTCGACATTCCGACGCCGAAGCAGCCCTTGGTCCATGTCCACGCCGATCCCGAGGAGCTCGGCCGCGTCTATCAGAGCGTGTTGCCGATCAACGCCACGCCGCGCGCCTTCGCGCGCGCCGCGGCGGCGCTGAAGCCGGTCCAGAACCCGCCCTGGGCCGCGGCCACCGCGGCGGCGCATCAGGACTATCTCGCCGCCCGCCGCCCGCCGCGCTCGCCCGGCGACATCCAGCTCGGCGAGATCATGCTGTGGCTCGACGAGCATCTGCCCGCCGATGCGATCTTCACCAACGGCGCCGGCAATTTCGCCACCTGGGTCCATCGCTTCCATCAATACCGCCGCTTCGGCTCGCAGCTCGCCCCGACCAGCGGCTCCATGGGCTACGGCTTTCCGGCCGCGGTGGCGGCCAAGATCGTCCATCCCGACCGCGCCGTCATCTGCGTCGCCGGCGACGGCGATTTCTTGATGACGGGACAGGAGCTGGCGACCGCCGTCCATCGCCGGCTCGGCGTCATCGTGCTCGTCGTCAACAACGGCATGTACGGCACCATCCGCATGCATCAGGAGCGCCATCACCCCGGCCGGGTCATCGGCACCGATCTCCACAATCCCGATTTCGCCGCGCTGGCGCGCGCCTATGGCGCCTATGGCGAAATCGTCGAGCGCACCGCCGATTTCGCTGCCGCCTTCGAGCGCGCCCGCGCCGCCGGCGTGCCCGCCATCCTCGAGCTGCGCATCGATCCCGAAGCCCTCACCATCCGCCAATCCCTCTCCGACATCCGCACCGCCGCCCTCGCCGGGGGCGATTGACGCCGCTGCTGCGCGGTGGCCATGACAAGGCTTCACCACGGAGACACGGAGGACACGGAGATTCGGGTATGGGCGCGCCACGCGCGCCATGCTTAGCTTCTCCGTGTCCTCCGTGCCTCCGTGGTTAGACTTTCTTGCTGACCCCGCCCTATGATGGACAGGCGACACACTGAGGAGGTCGGCATGGCACGCTTCGGCGAATTCGTCCCCTCCGGCGTCATTCCCGCCTGTCTCTTGCCCTTCGACGAGGATTTCGCGATCGACGCCGCGGAATACCGCAAGCATCTGCGCGACGTCGCCGCGGTGCCGGGCCTCAGCGCCGTCACCACCAACGCGCATGCCTCCGAGGTGCATGCCTGCAGCCTCGCGGAGCAGCGCCAGGTGCTCGACCTCACCCTGGCGGAGATCGGCGACAAGCTGCCGGTCATCTCCGGCGTCTACGCCGATGGCAGCCTCGCCGCCGCCGAGAGCGCGCGCATGGCGGCCGCGGCCGGCGCCGCCGCGCTGCTGGTGTTTCCGCCCAACAGCATGAGTATGGGCGGGCAGCTCCGGCCGGAGATGGCACTGACGCATTTCAAGCGCATCGCCGATGCCACGGACCTGCCGCTGATCCTCTTCCAGTATCCGATGGCGAGCGGTCTCGGCTACCCCGTCGAGACGCTGCTGCGCGTCCTTGACGAGGTGCCGAGCGTGCGCGCGATCAAGGATTGGTGCAACGATCCCGCGCTGCATGAGCGCCATATCCGCACGCTCAAGGGCTTGCCGCGCCCGGTGACGGTGCTGTCGACGCACAGCGCCTGGCTCATGAGCTCGCTCATCCTCGGCTGCGGCGGCCTTCTTTCCGGCGCCGGCAGCGTCATCGCCGATCTGCAGGCGGCGCTCTGGCGCGCGGTGCAGGCGAAAGATCTGTCCGCGGCGCAAGCGCTCAACGACCGCATCTATCCCGTCGTCCAGGCCTTCTACGCGCCGCCTTTCCTCGACATGCACAACCGCATGAAGGAAGCGCTGGTGCTGCTCGGCCGCCTGCGCCGCGCCGTCGTCCGCCCGCCGCTCATGAAGCTGCCCGCTGGCGAAATCGCCCGCCTCGCCGCAGCACTCAAAGAAGCCCGCATCACCGCGGCCGTCGACCGCGCCGCTTAAGCTCGTCGTTCGCTGCGCGGCCAAAAACAAGTCTCACCACGGAGACACGGAGGTCACGGAGTAACAGGGTTTGGACGCGCAAAGCGCGTCATTCCTCTCTTCTCCGTGTCCTCCGTGCCTCCGTGGTGAATCCTAATCTCATTAGTGGCACCTCCCTCAGCCCGTGCTGGCGAGATGCTGCTGCCGCATCCGCCGCAGCACGGTGATCGCGAGCAATGCGGTGATGAGGTCGAGGCAGGCGACGATGATGAACACCGACGTCCAGCTTCCCGTCCCCTGCTTCAGATAGGCTGCCGCCGGCCCGCCGAAGATCGAGCCGACGCCTTGCGCGATATAGAGGAAGCCGTAGTTGGTCGCGGCGAATTTCGGCCCGAAGGTGTCGGTGAGCGTCGCG
>DATIYL010000002.1:0-4078 GCA_035517635.1 Allostellaceae bacterium
CTACCCCACCTGCGGCCAGCGCAGCAGCGCGGCTTTTCCCGAGTCGGCCAAGGCGTAGATGCCGCGCTCGACGCGGGTGAACCAGCCATAGACATTGTGCAGCAGGATCTTCGGCGCGTCGGGCACGATCACCTTGATCTCGCGCACGGCGCGCGGCCCGGCGCTGAGCGCGGCGGCGCAGGCGAGCGCCTGTTGGCGATAGGCGGTCATGATCGGCACGCGGTTGCCGCCGCCTTGCGCGGGATCGCCGATGCGGCGGCGATGCTCGTCGACCAGCGCCGAGCGGCGCTGCGCATCGCGCCGCGGCTTCCACGGCCGCGGCTCGATCAGCACGTCGACGCGGCCGCTCTTGGTGACGCCGAGCAGGCCGAAACCGAGCAAGCGGCAAAGCTTGCGCGCGCGCGCATCATTCTCGCGCCCGCGTCGCGACGTCCTGACCGCAAGCCAGATCTCGTCGCAGGCGGCGAGCCGGTCGACGCCCTGCAGCACCAGCTCGAGATTGAAGGCGAGCTTCAATTCCGCCACCACCACCAGCGGCGGCGCGCCGTCGCGCAGCGCCACCACGTCGCAGCCGCAGACCTCGCCTTTGACGGTGAAGCCGAGCTTCTCGAGGAAGCGCTTCACCGGAAGATAAAGCGTCGTCTCCACGGGCTCAGTCGACAAATCCGGCGGCGACCGCGATGCCGGCGAGCACGAGGCCGCCGCCGATCGCATTTCGCCACAGCGCCGGCCAGGGCAGCAGCTTCTCCACCGTCACCAGCAGCGCCAGCGCCGCGACCCAGCGCAGATCCATCACCGCCACGGCAAAGAGCAGCAGCATGAGACCGGCGCAGCAGCCGATGCAGAAGATGCCGTGCCTGAGTCCCATGACCAAGGCGCCGCGCGCGCCCTCGCGCCACTCGGCGATGACGAAGCCGAGCGGCGAGCGGCATTGCGTGAGGCAAACGCGCTTCAGCGGTGACCACTGATAGAGCCCGGCGATGATGAACAGCGCGGCCGCGAGCGCGCGCGAGTTCGGCTCCATCATCGAGGATAAGAGCCCGGTCTCGGACAGCAGCCATTGCGCCGCGGTGGCGGCGAGCGAGAAGCCCGACCAGGCGAGGAGATATCCGGCCAGGAACACGGCGGTCGGAACGTAAGGCGCATCGCGCTGCCGGCGCCGGCGGTTGATGGCGGCAAAGGCCGCGATCATCGGCGACGCCGCCGGCAGCATCATCGCCGCCATCATCACCACCCACATGACGAAGACGACCGCCAGCTCCGTTGCCGTCCAGGACGCTTCGGCGGGGATCATCAGCTCCATCCGATCCATCATCGCCGCCCAGCGCGCGGTGACCGCCCAGGCGAGGGCGCAGACGAGCAGCAGCGCACCGAGGATGAGGGCGCGGTCGCGGCGGCTCAGCGGCGGCTCGAGAGGTGAATCGGCGGATGTGCTCACGACGCCGTTATCTTGCCTGAAGCGAGGGTGCTGCTCAACCGGAAGCAAAAACACCTTTCGGCGTCGCCACCATTGTCTTCGGCGCCGAACCGGCAGAAGATTGAGGATCAAAAAACCAACCTAGGGAGGTGGGCCATGACTGCATTGCCGAATATCGACCGGCTGCTCTCCGCCGCGGCCGAAAAGAGCGAGATCCCGGGCGTCGTCGCTTTGGCGGCGACGGCGCAAGGGCCGATTTATCAAGGCGCCGCAGGCAAGCGCGCGCTCCCCGCGGGTCCCGCCATGACCGTCGATTCCGTGTTCTGGATCGCGTCCATGACCAAGGCGATCACCTCGACTGCGGCGATGCAGCTGGTCGAGCGCGGCAAGCTCACGCTCGACAAGCCGATTTCCGAAGTGCTGCCCGAACTCGCCGCGCCGAAAGTGCTCGACGGCTTCGACGCCGCCGGCGAGCCGAAGCTCCGCGCGGCCAAGCGGCCGATCACGCTGCGCCATCTCATCACCCATACCGCCGGCTTCGGCTACGACATCTGGAGTCCCGACCTGCTGCGCTACGAGGAAAAGAAGGGCATCCCAGGCATCATCTCCTGCGAAAACCTCGCGCTCACCATGCCGCTCACCTTCGATCCCGGCGACCGCTGGGATTACGGCATCAACATCGATTGGATCGGCAAGGCGGTGGAGCGCGTCAGCGGGCAGCAGCTCGGCACCTTCTTCCGCGAGAACCTGTTCGAGCCGCTCGGCATGAAGGATACCGGCTTCAAGCTCGGCGAGGCGCAGCGCGCGCGGCTCGTCGGCATGCACACGCGCGAGCCCGATGGCAAACTCGCGCCGATGCCCTTCGAGATTCCGCAGGAGCCGGAATTCCAGATGGGCGGCGGCGGCCTCTACGGCACCGCCGGCGACTATCTCGCCTTCCAGCAGATGATCCTCAACGAGGGCCGCGCCAACGGCAAGCAGGTGCTGAAGCCCGAGACCGTCCGCGCCATGGGCGAGAACCAGATGGGCGCGCTCAACGTGCGCCTGCTCAAGACCGCGATCCCGCCCTATTCCAACGATGCCGAATTCTTCCCCGGCATGGTGAAGAAATGGGGCTTGGGCTTCATGATCAGCACCGAGCGCGTCCCCGGCGGGCGCAGCGCCGGCAGCCTCACCTGGGCCGGCCTCGGCAACACCTATTTCTGGATCGATCCCGCCAAGCGCATCGCCGGCGTCATCATGATGCAGCTCGTCCCCTTCGCCGACGGCAAGGCGCTCGATCTCTACGACAAGTTCGAAAAAGCAATCTACGCCGCGGCCGCGTAGCACCGGCTACCCCACCTCACCCCAACCCCTCTCCGCCCCTCAGGGGCGGAGAGGGAGGGACCCGCGTAAGCGGGAGGGTGAGGTGGGGCGTCGACGATGCTGCGCGCTTATCAAAAAATTCAACGCCCTTCCCCGTGAGCGCGCTCGCGCGGAAGCGAGGCGCGGGTTTGTGAACGCGTTCGGAATCTCGTATAGTTTCATGTAACGCCGCTCGAGACGGCGACAGCGGGAGGGTCGGGCGATGCGCGGGTTGCTGGGCAATCGCTGGTGGGTCGTCTTCGCCTCGGTTTGCGGCCTCGTCGTCGGCGCCGGGCCGATCAACGTCTTCGCCATGAACGTCTTTCTGAAGCCGGTGACCGAGGACCTCGGCATCGGCCGCGGCCTCTTCGGCTCGGCGATGACCTTCAACTCGGCGGCAAACGCTATCGCCTGCCCGATTATCGGCTGGGCGATCGCGCGTTGGGGCTTTCGTCGCGTGATGGTGCCCGGCCTTTTGCTCGCGGCGCTGGCCACGGCGTCCTACGGTCTCATCCAGGCATCGCCCTTCGCGCTCACTTATCTCATCTTCGTCATCGGCGGTTTCGTGGCGGGGGTGCAGTCGCCCATCCCCTACGCCACGGCGATCGGGCAATGGTTCGATCATCAGCGCGGCATCGCCTTGGGCATCGGCATCGCCGGCGTCGGCCTCGGCACGGCGCTGGTGCCGAAGCTCGCCGATCGCCTGATCGACGCGTTCGGCTGGCGCTGGGCCTTCGTCGGGCTCGGCGTTGCGCTGCTGTCGGTCGCCTTCGTCCCGGTGACGCTGTTCCTGCGCGAGCCGCCCGATCTCGCCGAACGCCGGCGGCGCGAGGCCGGGCGGTATCCGGCCGGGGCGCTCACCGGGACGGAAGTCGGAGCGGCGCTCAGGGGCGGCCTGTTCTGGGCATTGACCGGCGCCTTCTTCCTTGACGTCATCGCCATCAACGGCACCCTGACGCAAATCGTGCCACTGCTCACCGACCGTGGCATTCCCCGCAGTGCCGCGACCGACGCGCTGGCGGCGGCGGGCCTTGCCCTGATCCTCGGCCGCATGCTCTCCGGCTGGGCTCTCGACCGCTTCTGGGGCCCTTATGTCGCCATCGCCTTCTTCGTCCTGCCGATGATCGGCATCGCCCTGCTGGCCAGCGGCGCGGGCGGCGCCGCGCCGCTCCTGGGCGCCGTGTTTTGCGGCCTCGGCATCGGCGCCGAAGTCGACCTAATGGCCTTCTTCGCCAGCCGCTACTTCGGCCTCAGGGATTACGCAAAGATCTATGGCGTCATGTTCGGCCTCTTTTCCTTCGGCGTCGGCATCGGCCC
>DATIYL010000003.1:0-10466 GCA_035517635.1 Allostellaceae bacterium
ATAGGCGGTGCGCGTCACCTCGTTCATCGCATTGCGCATCGGCACCTCTTCGTCGGTGACGCCGCCTTTGCCGTCGGGCATCTCGAGATGGAAGCTGCCGTCGCGGCAGATGTGATCGGGATAGTTCGCTTCGTCGGGCCGCCCCTTGATGCCGGTGGCGAAATAGCTCGCCGCGTTCGACGAGTTCTCGGCGCCGAAGAGATCGAGCGAGGAGCTGAACCAGAAATTGAGATAGCGCTGGATCGTCGGCAGATCGACGGCGCCTTTGGCGCGGATCGCCGCCGGATCCTCGGTGCCGAGCTCCTTCATCACCTCGAGCGTGCGGCGGATGACGCGGGCGATGCCGGTCTCGCCGACGAACATGTGATGCGCCTCCTCCGTCAGCATGAAATTGCAGCTGCGCGACAGCGGGTCGAAGCTGCTTTCGGCGAGGCTCTTCAGCTGGAACTTGCCGTCGCGGTCGGTGAAATAGGTGAACATGAAGAAGGAGAGCCAGTCGCTGATCGGCTCGTTGAAGGTGCCGAGGATGCGCGGCTTGTTGCGATCGCCGGAATGGCGCGCCAGCAGCTCTTCCGCCTCCTCGCGCCCGTCGCGACCGAAATAGGCGTGCAGCAGATAGACCATCGCCCAGAGATGGCGCCCTTCCTCGACATTGACCTGGAAGAGGTTGCGCAGATCGTAGAGCGACGGGCAGCTATGGCCCAGCAGCCGCTGCTGCTCCACCGACGCCGGCTCGGTGTCGCCTTGCGTGACGATGAGGCGGCGCAAGGTCGAGCGATGCTCGCCCGGCACCTGCTGCCAGACCGGCTTGCCGTATTCGTCGCCGAAACCGATGCGGCGGTCGGGGATGGCATCGGCGAGGAAGATGCCCCAGCGATAGTCCGGCATCTTCACCGTGCCGTAGCTCGCCCAGCCCTTGGCGTCGACCGAGGTCGCAGTGCGGAGATAGACATCGGCGGCGAGAAAATCGCTCGGGCCGAGCTCGCGCCACCAATCGAGGAAATGCGGCTGCCAATGCTCGAGCGCGCGCTGCAGCGTGCGATTCTCGGCGAGATCGACGTTGTTCGGGATGCGCTCTTGATAGTCGATCGCCATGTCAGACCCTTTCCCATTTGAACGGCGGCTTCGTGCCGCTGCCGAACAGCTTCAGCGCGCCCTGCTCGCCGACCGCATTGGGCCGGTTGAAAATCCAGTTCTGCCAGGCCGAGAGCCGGCCGAAGATGCGCGTTTCCATCGTCTCTGGCCCGGCGAAGCGCAGATTGGCCTCGAGGCCCGTGAGCGCGTCGGGCGACAGGCTGGCGCGCTCTTCGACGGCGAGCCGGATCTCGTCCTCCCAATCGAGCTCGTCGGGCGCGAAGGTGACGAGACCGAGCGCCTGAGCGTCTTCGGCCGCGAGCTGCTCGCCTTGCTTGGCCGCGAGCGCCGCCACCGGCGCTTCCTCGCCGCAGAAGCGCGTCGCCAGGCGCGAGAGCCCGTTCACCATCGGGAAGGGACCGAAATTGGCGGCGGAGAGCGCGAGGCGCGGCGCGTCATTGTCGCCCGGCTCGAGCGCGAGCATGTAAGAGCGATCGGCGGCGAGCGCCACTTCGAGCAGAGTGCCGGCGAAGCACGAGCCCTGATCGATGATGGCGAAGAGACTGCGCGAGGAGACGTCGAGCCGCGCCAAGGTGCGGCGCAGAAAGCCGAGGGTCTCGCGCACGAACCAGTGGGAGGCGTTGGCGAGCATCGCTTTGTCGCCGGCGAGCACGGACGCGACCGAGCCGCGCGTCTTCAGCAGCAACGTGCCGAGCTCGAGCTCGTTGACGCGCAGCATCAGGATGGCGTCGTCGAGCTCGCGCGCCATGGCGAGCGGCCACCACGCCGCGCCGGCCGCTTCGATCGCCGCCGCGCTGTCCGGCCCGGCTTCGGCAGGACCCGCAACCGTGATCGTCGCCACACGCCGCTCGCGGTCGAAAGCGACATCGACCCAGCGATAGTGATAGCCCTTGTCGTCGACGCGGCGCTCGAGCGGCGGCAGCACGACGCCTTTGACGCCATCGGGTCGCGCACTTTGCGCCGCGAGCGCGCGGGCGCGGGTTTCGACCAGCGCGGCGAAGCCCGCCGGCGGCGCCGAATGATCGACGAGCTTCCATTGCTTGGCGCGATCGGCGCGCACGCCTTCTGCCGTCGTGCAGAAGACATCAGCGAGGTCGCGCCGCACCTTGCGCTTGTCGACGAGCCGGGTCAGGCCGCCCGTGCCGGGCAGCACGCCGAGCAGCGGCACTTCCGGCAGGCTGACCGTCGAGGAGCGGTCATCGACCATGACGATCTCGTCGCAGGCGAGCGCCACCTCATAGCCGCCGCCGGCGCAGGTGCCGTTGAGCGCGGCGAGGAATTTGAGCCCGCTGCCGCGGCTCGATTCCTCGATGCCGTTCCGCGTCTCGTTGGTGAATTTGCAGAAATTGACCTTCCAGGCATGCGGCGAGGTGCCGAGCATGTAGATGTTGGCGCCGGCGCAGAACATGCGCTCCTTGCCGGAGGTCAGCACCACGCATTTCACCTGCGGATGCTCGAAGCGGATGCGGTTGAGCGCGTCGTGAAGTTCGATGTCCACGCCGAGATCGTAGGAATTCAGCTTCAGCTTATAGCCGGGCTTGATGCCGCCATCTTCGGCAACATCGAGCACGAGACGCGCCAATACCCCCTCGACCTCGAGCCGCCAATGCTTGTAGCGCTCGGGATGAGTGTCGAACGTGATCATCGCGCCTCCGCCCTTCGTTAGAGGCATTATAATGCATGTTAACGCTTGGTCAAGCAGTATGATGCAATAAAGTGCAGGGCGCTGGCGGAAGGCAAGCCCGAGAGGGGCGGCTCTCGCGATTGCTCCCGCAATCGCTGCCGCCGCCGCGGACGAACGCGCGTCGCGCGTTCGCCTTGGCTTAGCCCGCTACCGCGGCCTTCAGTTCCGCGAAGCTCTGTTCGACCGTCTTGCCGGCGGTGTCGATGCGCGCATCGGCTTTGCTGTAGAGCGCGTTGCGGCCGGCGAGGATGCGGCGGAGGTCTTCCATCGCCTGCTCGTTCTCGGCCATGGGGCGCGTGTCGCCTTGCGCGACGACGCGGCTCATATGCTCTTCGGGCGCGGCGGTGAGCCAGACCGTGTAGCAGGCCGAGAGCAGCAGATCGAAAGTCGCGGGCTCGGAGACGATGCTGCCGCCGGTGGCGATGACGGCGCGGTCGTAGCGCTCGATCACGCCTTCGAGCGCGCGGCGCTCATAGCGACGATAAGCGGCCTGGCCGTAGAGGTCGAAGACTTCGGCAAGCCGCGTGCCGCTGTCGCGCTCGATCTCGCGGTCGAGCTCGATGAAGGGCACGGCGAGCGACTTTGCCAGCATCGAGCCCAAGGTCGATTTGCCGGCGCCGCGCAGGCCGATCAGCGCGATGCGATGCCGCCGCTCGCTCGCCACCGCGGCGCCGAAGGTCTCGCTCAGGAGCTTGCGCGCCTGCGCCAGGTCCTTGGCCGGGAGCCGGCTCAGCGTCTGGATCAAGAGGGTCAGCTCGACCGGCCGGTCGGGCTCCTCGCGCACGAGATCGCCGAGCGGCAGGCCCATGGCATGCGCGATCTGGCGCAGCAGCACGATCGAGATGTTGCCCTGCCCGGTTTCGAGCTGGGCGAGATAGCGTTCGGAGACGTCGGAATCCCGCGCCAGGATCTTGCGCGTCATGCCGCGCCGCGCACGCGCCTCGCGGATGCGCTCGCCGAGCAGGCGAAGATACTCCGCCTCGCCAAGAGCGCTCTCGCGCGGCTCGGTGACGGCGGCCGCGCTGGGCTCCGCCTTCGCCTGCATCCTTCTGCCGGTCCGCTGTACTGACATGTATTATAATGCTTGCCTAGGAAATGGCATGCATTATAGTCGCTTTGGCCGGGCCGTCCAGCCCCGGCGAACGCAAGGCGCGAGGAGATTCGGTGGAGGAGCGGCTGAGCATCCTGGTAGGGACGATGACCGGCACCGCGCAGCTCGTGGCTGAAGAGGTCAGCGATGCACTGAAGGCGCAAGGGGTTGCGGCCGATATCCAGGTGATGGACGGGCTCGATGCGAGTGTTTTTGCTTCGGGCCGTGCGTTCCTGATCTGCAGCTCGACCTATGGCCAGGGCGATGTGCCCGACAATGCGCAACGCCTGTTCGCCGATCTCGAGCAGAAGAAGCCCGATCTCTCCCGCATCGTCTATGGCGTGATCGCTCTCGGCGACCGCACCTATGCCCAGACCTTCTGCTTCGGCGGCAAGCGCTTCGATACGCTGCTGCAGTCGCTGGGCGCGCGGCGCATCGGCGAGATCATGCTGCACGACGCCAGCGCCGGCACCATCCCCGAAGAGGTCGCGGTCGAGTGGCTCGGCCCCTGGCTCGATCAGTTCCGCGAAGCGCGCGACGAGGCGGCGTAGGTTTTCCTTTGCGCTGAGAACTACCCGCCACTCCTCCCTCCTGCGCCGAGGCTAGCCCGAACGGTGCGGCTCCCGCGATTGCTCCGCAATCGCTGCCGCCGCCGCGGACGAACGCGCGTCGCGCGTTCGCCTTGACCTCAAGGGGGGTTTTTCTAACCCCACGGGCCGTGATGCAGCGGCGCCTCTGGCGCCGGCGGAACGGCGATGCCGCCGAGATTCTCGAGACGCGCGATGCGGTCGGCGAGCGGCGGGTGGGTGGCGAGGAGATCGCTGAGGGCGAGGCGCCGGGGCGGGGCGATGCAGAGCGCGGCTACGGGCGAGGTGTCGCGCGCCAGCGCGGTATCGCTTTGCTGCAGCCGCTGCAGCGCGTGGATGAGGCCCACTGGGTTGCGGGTGAGCTTCACCGAGCTGGCATCGGCGAGATATTCGCGCTGCCGCGAGATCGCCAGCTGCACCAGCTTCACCGCGATCGGCGCCACGATCGCCACCACGGCGACGATCACCAGCACCACCACGGTGAGCACTAGGCGAACGCCGCCGGAGCGGTCGTCGCGCTCGCGCGGGCCGCCGGTCCAGGCCGACCAGCGCAGCACGTCGAGCAGCAGATGCTGGACCAGCACGACCACCCCCGCCATGGCCGCGACGACAGTGGCGTAGCGCACGTCGAAATCGGCGACATGGCTCATCTCGTGGCCGATGACGCCTTGCAGCTCTTCGCGCGTGCAGGTCGCGAGGATCCCGCTGGTGGCGGTGATCATCGCGCTTTCGGGATCGGCGCCCGAAGCGAAGGCGTTGAGCGCTTCGGTCTCGACCACCATCGGCTTGGGCGGCGGCAGGCCGGCGGCGATCGCCATCTCCTCGACCACATCGATGAAACGCTTTTCCGCGAGCACATTCGGATCGGCGGGGCGCGCGCCGATGAAGGCCGACAGGATCCGCGCCCCGGCATAGAGCGTGATCAGCCCCCAGACGAGCCCGAAGCCGATCATGGCGAGCGCGCCGATGATCGCCTGCGGCCGCGGCGGGCCGAAGAGATCGGCGATCACGGCGCCGGCCGAAAGCTGCGCCACGGCGGCGGACGGCAGGCTCCAGATCTCGCCCAGAATGCCGATCGCCCAGCCCAGGACATAGCCGAGCACGCCGGAGATCAAGGTCAGGACGGCAATGAGGATGATGGTGTTGCGCTTGTTGCGCGCGATGGCGCGCTCGAAATCGGTGCTGTAGAGCGGGGTCGGCGCCGCCATGGCGCTTCTCTCAGAGCTTCACCTCGGGCACCGCCTCGATCTGGGCGCGCTCGCCCGCCGGCACGTCGAACATCGTCTCCGGGCCGAAGCCGAAGAAGCGGGCGAAGAGAACGCCGGGAAAAGCGGCGACGCGCACATTCTGCGCCTGAACGGCATCGTTGTAGTGCTGGCGCGCGAACGCGATCTTGTTCTCGGTTGAGGCAAGCTCTTCCATCAGCGCCGAGACCCCCTCTTGCGAACGCAGTTGCGGATAGGCTTCGGCCACCGCCATGAAGCGGCCGAGCGCGCCGCTCAAGGCGTTCTCCGCCGGCATCGCTTCTTGCGGCGTCTTCGCCGCGACCGCCCGGGCACGCGCCTCGACCACCGCGCTCAAGGTCGACTTCTCGAAATCCATGGCGCCCTTCACCGAATTCACCAGATTGGGGATGAGATCGTGGCGCCGCTTCAGCTGCACGTCGATCTGCGACCAGGCGTTCTTCACCTGCTGCCGGCCCGAGACGAGGCCGTTATAGACGGCAATGGCGATGACGACGGCGAGGATGACGACGCCGATCACGACGAGAAGTTCCGTGGACATACGGAGGCTCCCTGCTGGCGCTCGGCCCAGCTTCCTCGATTGCCGCAAGCTTGGCAATCGGGGGGCAATCCGGCGGTGTAGAAGCGCCCGCGGAGACTACGGTGCGGCTCTCGCGATTGCTCTGCAATCGCTGACGCCGCCAAGGACGAACGCGCGGGGCGCGTTCGCCTTGGCTTAAGCGGATGTTAAAGCGGTTTTGGGATGGTCGCCGGCCATGGTGAACGAGACCCGGCAGATCACCCGTCCGCGGGTTCCGATATCGCAAGCCGAGCTCGACGAGGTCGTGCGGCGGCACGACATGTATCTCTCGGCCCGGCTCGGCGGCCAGCGGGCGTTGCTCGCCTATCGCGATCTCTCGGGTCTCGATCTTTCCGGGCGCCGGCTCAGCGACGCCGATCTCACCGCCGCCTTTCTGCCGGGCGCGCGCATGGCCGGCGCCAACTTCGCGAACGCCACCATGTTCGCCTGCAACATGACGCGCGCCGATCTGCGCGGCGCCGTTCTGGTGCGAGCCGATCTCCGCGGCGCGGTGTTGCGCGGCGCCGATCTCGAAGGCGCCGACCTCTTCGATGCCGATTTGCGCGACGGCAGGATCGGCCACCGCCTGCGCATCGGCGTCATCGAGGAGGTCGCCATCGCCGACGCCGCATCGTCGGATCTGGAAGGCGCGCGCCTCGTCAATGCCGATCTCTCGCAGGCGCGGATTTCGGGGGCGATCGCCGCGCATACCGACTTCACCGATGCGGTGATGCGGCGCTGCAAGCTGGTGCGCGCCGATCTCCACAACGCGACGCTGAACGGGGCCAATCTCGAAGGTGCCGATCTTTCCGGCGCCAATCTTCAGGGCGCGAGCCTGCGCAACGCCATCCTCACCGATGTGATCTTCCACAACACCGAGATGGATGGCGCGGATTTCGCCGGCGTGCTTTCGGAGAAGCCGGCCGGCCGCATGCTCGCCGAGCTCGGCGCGCCGATCGAGACGCTGCTGCAGCGCCATGAGCGCTGGGCGGCCACGCAAGGCGCGGAGGGCGAGCCGCTCGATCTCAGCGGCTATGATCTTCGCCGCGTGCCGTCGCTCTCCGGGCAATGCCTCTCGGCGCTGCGCGCCAAAGGCGCGGTGTTCTTCGGCCTCACGCTCGAGGGCATCGCCTTGCAGGCGGCGCAGCTCGAAGGCGCCGATTTCCGCTCGTCCCGACTGACGCGCGCGGATCTGCGCGGCGTCAACCTCACCGCGGCGCGGCTTACCAACGCCGATCTGCGCGACAGCAATCTGGGACCGCTGGTGCTGCCGGGCGGGCGCCTCATCGTCAGCCTGCTCGAGCGCATCGAAGCACGTCATGTCGATCTGCGCGGCGCCAACCTGTCGCGCGCCGTGATGCGCTGCGCCGATCTCTCCGCCGCCAATCTCACCGGCGCCGATCTCGCGGGCACCGATCTTTCCGACGCGCAGCTCGACGGTGCGATCGGTCTCCCCTGAAGGAGGGATTGCGTCCGAGGCTGCGGCATTTAATACTCTGTTAATCGCGCAGCCGCGATCTTACCTCATCGAGGCGGAGCGCTTTCGGGCGCCAGACAGGGGTTTTGCGCGGCGAGCCGTGAGCCCGGCGAGCCGCCAGCCGGGTTCGCAAGTGCACAAAGCGCGAGATCGCGCGCAAAGCGCGACAGGAGGAACGCAGATGAACGACGATCGCACGGGCAAGCGACGTCCCACGGAACAGCGCGAGCATGGGCGCGCGCTGCAGTCACAGGAAGAACGGCGCACCGAGGGTGCACCGCAGCAAAAGAAGAAGCCGAGCCCGATCGAAGAGCGCGAGTGGCGCGGATCGGGCGTTTGCGGCGACCGCCATACCGACTGACGGCTGAGAGCCAAGGGCGGAACGCGCCCGACAGCACCGCTGTTGGCCCCTTAGGGCAAGGCGGAGGCTGTCGCATGAGTGGCATTCGCGTCGTCGGAATCATCGTCGCGATCACGGGCGCGGTGCTGCTCTATTTCGGCATCAACAGTTCGCATTCGCTGGTCAATCAAGCGTCCGAAACGTTCACCGGCCGCTACACCCAGGACACCATGGTTTACATCATCACCGGCGTCGTCGCGCTGGTCGGCGGCGGGCTGACCGCACTGGTCGGACGGCGCTGAGCCGCGCGCGGATAACGCCTTGATGAATTCCGTGTGAGGCACAGGGGATGACCCTTTGCCTCCCCGCCTATCCCATAACATCGGCGCTCCCACAAGGAGCCGCTTGCACCTTCACCCCCCGGCGACCGCCTCCCCCGGCCGCCGCGGCATACGGCCCGCGGCCCTTCCCCCGACCGACGGGCCCATCGCCCAGGCGGCGTCCCCCGCCCGGGCACGGCGGCGGCGCGCCCCCCGCGCCGCCGCCCTCGTTTTTCCCGGAACGGCCCTACGCTTAGGCACTATACCGCTGCACACGAAATGGATATGCATGATAGTGCTTGACGCGCGGCTTCCTCCTGCGGCACCTATGGCGCAAGATCGCAGGGACAACGACCACTGAGCCGTGGAGCGAGGGAGGACGAGAATGGCTGCCGACGGCGCAACGGGCGAGCCGCCGCAGATCAGCCTGCCGCGCGAGTACAACGCCGCCGTTGATCTCATCGAGCGCAATCTCAAGACCGGGCGGGGTGGCAAGGTCGCTTATATCGACGATCGCGGCCGATACACTTACGCCGAGCTTGGCGAGCGCGTGGATCGCGCCGCCAACGCCTTGCGCGCTCTGGGGCTCGAGCCCGAGCAGCGCATCATGCTGGCGCTGCTCGACAGCATCGATTTCCCCACCGTCTTCCTGGGCGCGATCAAGGCCGGAATCGTGCCGATCGCGGTCAACACGCTGCTCACCACCGCCGATTACGATTTCATGCTGAGGGACAGCCGCGCGCGGGCGCTCTTCGTCTCCGACGCGCTCTATGACCGGTTTGCGCCGATCCTGGCGAAGCAGCCTGCGCTGAAGCAGGTGGTGATCGCCGGCGCTCAGCCCGTCGATGGTCGGCCTTTCCTCGGCGAGCTGCTGGCGCAAGCGCCGCCCCGGGCCAAAGCGGCCGAAACCTGCGCCGACGATATCTGCTTCTGGCTCTACTCCTCGGGCTCGACCGGCACGCCCAAAGGGGTGGTTCATCTCCATTCGCATCTCATCCTGACCGCCGAGCTCTTCGCCAAGCCGATCCTCGGCATCGCCGAGAGCGACGTCGTGTTCTCCGCCTCGAAGCTCTTCTTCGCCTATGGGCTCGGCAACTCGCTGACCTTTCCGCTGGCGGTCGGGGCCACCGCGGTGCTGATGGCCGAGCGCGCGACGCCCGCCGCGGTGTTTCGCGTGCTGAAGGCGAGCAAGGCCACGATCTTCTACGGCGCGCCGACGCTCTATGCGGCGCTGCTGGCGAGCCCGGATCTGCCGCCGCGGGCGGCGCTCGCGCTGCGGCGCTGCAGCTCGGCCGCCGAGCCGCTGCCGGACAATATCGGCAACCGCTGGACGCAGCATTTCGGCGTCGAGATTCTCGACGGCATCGGCTCGACCGAGATGCTGCATGTCTATCTCTCGAACCGGCCCGGCGATGTGCGCTACGGCACGACGGGCAAGCCGGTGCCCGGCTACGAGATCCGCCTCGTCGGCGATGACGGTCATGCCGTGGCGGAAGGCGAGATCGGCGAGCTTCAGGTCAAAGGGCCGACTGCGGCGATCGGCTATTGGAATCAGCGCGAGCGCTCGCGCCATACCTTCATGGGCGAATGGACGCGGAGCGGCGACAAGTACCTCGAGGACAACGACGGCTACTTCGTCTATTGCGGCCGCACCGACGACATGCTCAAGGTCGGCGGCATCTATGTCTCGCCGGCCGAGGTGGAAGCGGCGCTGATGGCACATGACGCCGTCCTCGAGGCCGCGGTGGTGGGCCAGCTCGACGAGGAGAAGCTGGTGAAGCCCAAGGCCTATATCGTGTTGAAGCCCGGCATCGCCGGCTCTTCGACGCTGGCGCTCGAACTGCAGGAGCACGTGAAGACGCGGCTCGCGCGCTACAAATATCCGCGCTGGATCGAGTTCATCGACGAACTGCCGAAGACCGCGACCGGCAAGATCCAGCGCTTCAAACTCAGGGCGCGCAGCACGGTGTCGTCGACCGCGTGACGCCAAGTCTTCTCTTGCTTACCCCCCTCCCTTACCCTCTCCCTCAAGGGGGGAGCGGATTGCAATGCCGTTCGTGACGGCGGCGG
>DATIYL010000004.1:0-21704 GCA_035517635.1 Allostellaceae bacterium
GACGGCGATGAAGACCGCGTCGGCGCCGGCGACGGCGGCGGCAAGATCGGTGGTGAAGTCGAGCCGCCCGGCGCGGCGGTTGCTGTCGACGACCTGGTCGAGGCCGGGCTCGTAGATCGGAATCTCGCCCCGGCCGAGCCGGTCGATCTTGCCCGCATCCTTGTCGACGCAGGTGACGGAAACCCCGAACTCCGAAAAGCAGGCGCCGGAGACGAGCCCTACATAGCCGGTGCCGATCATTGCGACGCGCATGCTTGCTCCTCTTGGCGATGAACCGAAAACGTCGTCGGCCGGGAATTATTCCGGCAGGGACCAGGCCGGGTCCCTGGCGGCCTACCGGGCGCAAAGTCCCAAGATGCGACCGCCCCGCCAAGCGGCGGGGCGAGAACGGGTCGGGGCTCGCGTTTTTCCCGTGAGCATCACGGGCGCGGGTCCAGTTACCTCCAATCGCCCGCGCCCGTCAAGCGATCGAGGGGTGATGGTAAATGCCGCGCCAAACTCCCTCGCGGCGGTATGCCGCAGCCGGCACCGCTCCCCCCTTCCCCACGGAAGCAACTTGTTCACCGGCGTGCTTCATCCTATCACCAAGGTCAGGAACCAATTGGGAAGAAACGGCCTTCAAGGGCGTTATCCCGCGGTGGCCCTGGCAGCGAGCAGGCACGAGCAGGCATGAGCAAGGCAGTCCTGGTTACCGGCGGCGCCGGCTATATCGGCAGTCACGCCTGCAAGGCCCTCGCCCGGGCGGGCTACGCCCCGGTCGTTCTCGACAACCTCGTCTATGGCCACCGCGAAGCGGTACGCTGGGGACCGCTGGTCGAGGGCGATCTCGGCGACCGGCGCCTCGTCGCGGCGACGCTGAAGCGCTTCGACATCGCCGCGGTCATGCATTTCGCCGCCTTCGCCTATGTCGGCGAATCCATGACGAAGCCCGAGCTCTACTTCGCCAACAACGTGGTCAACAGCCTCGGCCTGATCGAGGCGATGCGCGAGGCCGGCGTCCGGCGCATCGTCTTCTCCTCGACCTGCGCCACCTATGGCGTGCCGGAGCGCGTGCCGATCGCCGAGGATCTGCCGCAGCGCCCCGTCAACCCTTATGGCGAGAGCAAGCTGATGGTTGAGCGGATGCTGCACTGGGCCGGCGTGGCGCACGGGCTGCAGCACATGTCGCTGCGCTATTTCAACGCCGCCGGCGCCGATCCCGAGGGCGAGATCGGCGAGCATCACGAGCCCGAGACGCATCTCATTCCACTGGTCCTCGACGCGGCGACAGGCCGGCGGGCGCAGATCGATGTCTACGGCACCGATTACCCGACGCCGGACGGCAGCGCCATCCGCGACTACATCCATGTCGCCGACCTCGCCGAGGCGCATGTGCTCGCCTTGGGCCGGCTCGAGCGCGGCGGCACGGATACCGCGCTCAACCTCGCGACCGGCACCGGTCATTCCGTGCGCGAAGTGATCGCCGCGGCCGAGCGGGTGACCGGCAGGCGCATTCCCGTCCGCGAGGCGCCGCGCCGGGCGGGCGATCCGCCGGCGCTCGTCGCCGATGCCGCCCGGGCCCGCGCGGTGTTGCAATGGACCCCCACCCATTCGGCCCTCGATACCATCCTCGCCACCGCCTGGGCCTGGCATCTCCGGCGCTTTCCCGCAGCGCAACCGGCCGGTGGCTGACGCTTGACAGGCCAGGGTTTCTGCGGCGCTATGCCGCCCGCGGAATAGGGCGGGGGACGGCAACGTTCTGCCGGGGAGCCCACCGCCACGCTTATTGGAAGTGCCGCGTCAGCCCAGATGCCACGGGAATCGGAAGAGAGTATGCAGCCGGTCGAGACCGCGGTCGCGGCACGCCAGCCGGCTCATGCCGGCGCGGACAGCGCGGCGATCCGCGTCCAGGGAAAGTTCTTTTTCGCCGGCGCGGAGAAATTCTTCGTCAAGGGCGTGACCTACGGCCCCTTCGGGCCGGGCTCGCATGGCGCGCAGTTTCCCGAGCGCGAAACCGTGATCCGCGACTTCCGGCTGATGGCGGAGCTCGGCGCCAATACGCTGCGCGTCTTCACCGTGCCGCCGCTCTGGCTCCTCGACCTCGCCCAGGCAGCGGGGCTCAAGGTGCTCGCCGGCATCCCCTGGTCGCAGCACATCACCTTCCTCGACAGCCCTGCAATCCAGACCGACATCCTGCGCACCGTCGTCGAAGCCGTGCGCGGCTTGAGCCGCCACCCCGCGATCCTGGCCTATCTCATCGGCAACGAGATTCCGCCCGACATGGTGCGCTGGCATGGCCCTGAGCGCGTGCGCGGCTTTCTCAAGAAGCTGGTCGCAGCGGTGAAGGAGATCCACCCCGAAGGGCTGGTCAGCTACGCCAATTTCCCCTCGACCGAATATCTCACCGTCGATTTCACCGATTTCCTCTGCTTCAACGTCTATCTCCACGACGAGCCGGCCTTCCGCCGCTACCTGTCGCGCCTCCACAATCTGGCCGTCGACCGTCCGCTGGTGCTGACGGAGTTCGGCATCGATTCGATGCGCGAGGGCACCGAGGAGCAGGCCAAGATCCTCTCCTGGCAGCTGCGCACGGCGTTCGAAATGGGCGTCGCCGGCAGCTTCGTCTTCGCGTGGACCGATGAATGGTTCACCGGCGGCCATCTGATCGAGGATTGGGCCTTCGGCCTGGTCGACCGTCAGCGCCAGCCGAAGCCCGCCTTCACCGCGGTGCGCGAGCGCTATCGAGGTCCGATCCCGCCCCGCCTCGAGCGCTATCCCCGCGTTTCGGTCGTGGTGTGCTCCTACAACGCCGAGCGCACCATGGAGGCGTGCCTCGCCTCGCTCGAGAAGCTCCACTACCCCGATTACGAGGTCGTCGTCGTCAATGATGGCTCGACCGACCGCACCCTCGAGATCGCGCAGCGCTTCCCCTATTGCCGCATCATCAGCCAGGAGAACAAAGGCCTGTCGGTGGCGCGCAATGTCGGCGCCGAGGCGGCCACGGGCGAGATCGTCGCCTATACCGACAGCGACTGCGTCGCCGATCCCGACTGGCTCACCTATCTCGTCGCCAAGATGGAGGCGGCGCAGCTCGTCGCCTGCGGCGGGCCCAATTTTCCGCCGCCCGAGGACAGCCTCGTGCCGGCAGCGGTGGCGGTCTCGCCGGGCGGGCCCACCCATGTGCTGCTCTCGGACGATGTCGCCGAGCACATCGCCGGCTGCAACATGGCGTTCCGCCGCGACGTGCTGCTGCGCCTTGGCGGCTTCGATCCGGTCTATCGCGCCGCCGGCGACGATGTCGACATCTGCTGGCGCTTCCAGGATGAGGGCTACACCATCGGCTTCAGCCCGGCGGCGGTGGTCTGGCATTTCCGCCGCAACACGGTGCGCGCCTATATCGGCCAGCAGCGCGGCTACGGCAAGGCGGAGGCGCTGGTCTATTCGCGCCATCCCTTCCGCTTCAACCTGTTCGGCCAGGCAAAATGGCTCGGCCGCATCTATGGCGATCTGTCGGCGGCGCTGCTGCTGTCGCGCAAGCCGGTGATCTATTCCGGCGTCTTCGGCCGCGGGCTGTTCCAGACGCTCTACGAGCCGCCCTCCTCGCTCGCCGCCTTCCTGCCGCTGTCCTTCGAATGGAACGTCGTCGCCCTGGTGCTGGCACTGGGCGGCGTCATCGCCGGCGGCTGGGCCTGGCTCTTGACCGTGCCGCTGCTCACCACCTGGGTGCTGTGCATCAACGGCGCGCTCAAGGCGCCGATCGACAAGCGCTTCACCGGCCTCAAAGCGCGGGCGCTGGTGGCGCTGCTGATCTATCTCGGCCCGATCCTGCGCGGCGGCGAGCGGCTCAAATGGCGCTTCCGCGAAATGCGAACGCATGAGCATGCGGCGGTGCCGGCGCCGGAGCCCGATCAGAAGGCGCGCATCGATTGGCGCGAGCGCGCCTTCTATCTCTCCTATTGGAGCGAGCGCGGCGACGAGAAGGAACTGCTGCTGGGGGCCCTCATGCGCTTCCTGACGCCGCACAAGTATTTCATCGTCACCGACCAGGGCTGGAACGACTGGGATCTGAAGATCGCGCGCGGGCTGTGGAGCCGCGCCTTCGTCCTGGTCTGCACCGAGAATCACGGCGGCATGAAGCGGCTGCTGCGCGTGCGCTGCGCCATGCGGCTGTCGCGACTGTCCGCCTTCGTCCTGCGCGGCTATGCCGTCGCGACGGCGGCGGCGCTCATCGCCAATTTGCCGGCGGCGGCGGTGGTGATCGGCGTGCTCGGCCTGGGGCAAGGTGCCCTCATCGCCTATCGCACGCTCGAATTCAGCCGGCTGATGCGCGGCATCATCGGCACGGTGGCGAAGGCTCAGGGCCTGACGCCGGTCGGGACACAAGCGGCGGACCCGGCGGCCGACATGCCGCGCGCCGCTTAACCGCAGCGCCGCCATGGCCGCGCTCGCCTGGAAGCTCCTGCCCTATCTCCGCCCCTATCGTTGGCGTTTCGCCTGGGCGCTGCTGCAGGTCTTTCTCATCGCCGGCTTCGACCTCCTGAAGCCCTGGCCGCTACAGCTCGTCATCGATCATGTGCTGGGTGGCAGGCCGGTCGCGCTGCCGGTCCTGTCGGCGCTCGCCGCCGGGCCGCTGCTTGTCGTCGCCTGCGCCGGGCTGGTCGTCGTCACGCTCGGCTCCGGCTTGATGGCGCTCCTCCACAACTACACCACCATCGGCGTCGGGCAGCGCATGGTGAACGACCTGCGCGGCGCGCTCTACGCGCATCTGCAGCGGCTCTCGCTTGCCTTCCACAGCCGGCAGAAGGTCGGCGATCTCATGTATCGCATCACCGCCGACAGCTTCGCCGTCCAGACCATGATCATGAACGGCCTGCTGCCGATCCTCTCGGCGCTGGTGCTCCTCGCCGGCATGCTGGCGGTGCTGCTGCCGATCGATCCGCTGCTGGCGGCGCTGTCGCTCACGATCATTCCCGCGCTCTTCGTCGTCATCGCGCTCTTCAACCGCAAGATCACCACCGTCGCGACCGAGGTGCGCGAGCGCGAGAGCACGGTCTACACGCTCGTCCAATGGGCGATGAGCTCGATGAAGGTGGTGCAGGCCTTCACCAAGGAGGAGGAGGAATACGGCCGCTTCATCGGCGCGAGCCGCGCCAGCCTCAAGGCGACGCTGCGCCTCTACAGCTGGCAGACCTTCTATTCCGCCGTGGTCAACACCTTGATAGCGCTCGGCACGGCGCTCGTCGTCTATGTCGGCGCGCGCGCGGTGCTGAGCGGCCGCCTCTCGCTCGGCGAGCTCGTCGTGTTCATCACCTATCTGGCGCAGCTCTACGTGCCGGTGAACCAGATCACGCAGAGCTGGGGGCTGATCGCGGGCGCGCGCATCGGCGCCACGCGCTGCTTCGAGATCCTCGACACCGAGGCCGATCTCAAGGACGGCACGAGCGAATTCCCTGCCGAAGGCGCGCGCGGCGCCGTCGAATGGCGCCAAGTGACCTTCCGCTATCGGCCGGAGATGCCGGTGCTGCGCGGCATCGATCTTGCCGTGGCGCCGGGAACCAAGGTCGCGGTCGTCGGCGCCACCGGCGCCGGCAAATCGACACTGCTCGGCCTGCTGCCGCGCTTCTACGACCCCAGCACCGGCAGCGTTCTCGTCGACGGCATCGATATCCGCCACTATCGCCTGAAATCGTTGCGCCGGCAGATCGCCATGGTGCTGCAGCCGCCGCTGGTCTTCCCGATCTCGGTGCGCGACAACATCGCCTATGGCCGGCCGGAGGCGAGCGATGCCGAGATCGAAGAGGCAGCGCGCCTCGCCCGCATCCACGACCTCATCCGGTCCTTGCCGCAGGGCTATGCGACGGTGCTGGGCGACAATGCAACGCTGTCGGAAGGCGAGAAGCAGCGCCTCACCATCGCCCGCGCCATTCTGCGCGCCGCGCCGATCCTGGTGCTGGACGAGCCGACTTCGGCGCTCGATGTCGAGACCGAGGCGCTGGTGATGGAGGGCATCGCCCGGCTGACGCAGGGCCGCACCACCTTCATCATCGCCCATCGCCTCTCCACCATCCGCAGCGCCGACCTCATCCTGGTGCTGCGCGATGGCGTCATCGCCGAACAAGGCGGCTTCGCCGAGCTCATGCGCAAGGGCGGCGTCTTCGCCGAGCTCTACAACACGCAATTCGCCGGCAGCGCGCTGCGGGATAGCCCCACCTCACCCCAACCCTCTCCGCCCCTCAGGGGCGGAGAGGGAGGGACCCGCGTAGCGGGAGGGTGAGGTGGGGCGCGCAGCACCTGTGAGTTGACTGAGCGCCGCATCATGGCTCAGCAGCTGACGAGCGAAGAGACAAAGCGGCGACCGAGCACGGCGACCGCCTATCTGTTGCTCGTGCTCGCGATGCTCTCCTGGTCGGGAAACGCCGTGGTCGGCCGCGCCCTGGCCGGGACGGTGCCGCCGTTCGGCCTCAGCTTCATGCGCTGGAGCATCGCCTTCCTCGCCGTGGCGCCCTTCGCCGCGGGCGAGGTCGTCGCCAAGCGCGCCATCATCTTCCATCATTGGCGCTACCTGCTGCTGATCGCCTTGCTCGGCCTCACGCTCTGCAACAGCCTCGGCTATCTCGGCCTGCAATGGACGACGGCGCTCAATGCCGGGCTGATCAATTCCGCCGGGCCGATGCTGACGCTGATCGCCGCCTTCTTCTTTCACCGCGAGCGCGCGGCGCCGATGCAGATCCTGGGGCTGCTGGTGTCGCTGGCCGGCGTGCTCGTCATCGTGCTGCGCGGCGACCCCGCGGCGCTGCTGCACCTCGCCGTCAATCGCGGCGACCTGACGTTGCTGATCGGCGTCGCCACCTGGTCGATCTATACGGTGCTGCTGCCGGGCGCGCCGCAAGAGCTTTCGCCGGTAGCGCTGCTCGCGGTGCTCTTCGCCATCGGCGCGGCGACGGTCCTGCCGCTGCATCTGCTCGAATCCTGGCTGGGCCGTCCCTTGCCGGTGACCCGCGACGCGGCGCTGGGCTATCTCTATGTCGGGCTTTTCCCGGCCGTCATCGCTTTTTTTGGTTGGAACCGCGGCGTCGGTGCGATCGGCGCGCATCGCGCCAGCCTCTTCTCCTATCTGATGCCGCTGTTCTCGGCCGGGCTCGCCTATGCCTTTCTCGGCGAGGAGATCGCCCTCTACCACCTCGTCGGCGCCGGCCTCATCCTGTTCGGCATCTTCCTCGCCAATCGCCGCACCGGCGGCTGAGCGCGGTTCAGGGCAGCACGATCTCGACGCGGCGGTTCTCGGCGTTGGGCACGCCCTCGGCCGTGGGCACGCGCGGATCCTGCATGCCGCGTGCCTGCTCGATGATGGCCGCCTCGGGCACGCCGAGCGTCAGGAGATAACGGCGAACCGTGTCGGCGCGCCGCCTGGAGAGCCGCAGGTTATAGGCCTCGGAGCCGACGAGATCGGTATAGCCGGTGACGTTGATGCGCGCCGCGCCGGAGGATGTATAGGCAGCAGCCGCCTGCTGCACGATCTTGGCGCCGGCCGGCGTCAAATTCGCCTTGTCGAAATCGAAGAAGACGAGAAAGACCGGCGGTAGGCGCGCCGGTGGCGGCACCGCCACGGGGGCCGGCGGCGGCAGCGGCGGCGGCGGTGCGGCGGCCGGGACCGGCGGCGGGGGCGGCGGCGGCGCACCGAAATGATAGGTCACGGCAAGCAAAACGTCCTGCTCGCGATATTTCGAATGAAAGCTCTGGCCGGACGAATCGTTGAAGGTGGGATTGGCGGTGATGAAATAGCGATATTCGAGACCGAGCGAGACGCGCGGCGCGACGCGGGCGGCGATGCCGGCAATGCCCTGCCCGGCAATTCTTGTATCGGAATCATCGGCGATCGTCGTGTTGGCGACGCTGAGCTTGTTCAGCGACAAATGCGCCGCGCCGAAGCCGCCGCCAATATAAGGCGTGATGCGTTGCCAGCTCGGCACCACATTGACGATGCCGTTGAGCATGAAGGTGAGCGCCGTGATGGTGCCGGACGGCGATGAGGTTGCGCCCGTGAGCGAGCCGACGCCGAGCCGTGCGCCGAGCCCGCCATCATTGACGACGGTGACCGACCGGACGTCGTGATGGCGATAGCCGATCTCGCCCTCGGCGCGGAAGATGCCGCCGAAATCGTAGCCGGCGAAGCCCAGCGTCGCGAAACCGTTCGTTTCCGAGGTGGTGAAGTCGAGGCTGCTGCCCGACGAATCGAGGCTTTGAAGCTTCGCGAAGCCGCCCGCGCCACCGACATACCAGCCGGGCTGATCCGCCCATGCCGGCGCGGCGAGCAACGCCATCGCGCCGGCAACGAGCAGCGCCATCCGAATCCGCATGAGCCCCCCTCCCGCTCGGCGGATGCGCCCGCCCGAGTTGTCCTCGCCGCGCCTTCTGGCATCGGTGCCGCACCAAGTCAACCGATTGCGCGCATCAAGAGCGCCGCCCGCGGCGATTGCGCGCACCGCAGCGGACCCGCACACTGCGCCCATGCCCGCCGCGCCGCGCCTCGCTTTCTTCTATGCCGCGATGTTCGCGCTCACCGGCGTGCAATTGCCGTTCTGGCCTGCCTGGCTGGCGGCACGCGGCCTTACCGCCGGCGAGATCGGACTGCTCCTCGCCATCGGTCAATGGCTGAAGCTCGCCACCAATCCGCTCACCGGCATCGCGGCCGACCGCAGCGGCGCGCCGCGCCGAGTCATGCTGCTGCTGAGCCTCGGCGCGACGGCGGGCTTTGCGGTGCTGCTGACGGCGCACGGCTTCGTCAGCCTGTTGCTGCTGAGCGCGCTCACCGGTGCCTGCCTTTCTGCGCTGTTGCCGCTGGGCGACTACGTGGCGCTCGCCGCCGCCTATGCCGGAAGACTCGACTATGGCCGTATCCGGCTTTGGGGCTCCTTGGGCTTCATCGCGGCGACTTTGCTCGCCGGGCGCCTGGTGACGCTCGCGGGCATCGACAGCGTGGCGCTGCTGCTCGCCGGTGCGGCCGCGCTCATCCTCGCCGCTTGCGCCGCGCTCCCTTCGCCTGAGCGCGGCCGCAACCCGACGCCACGCGCCGGCGCCATGCGCGCTCTGGCGCGGCCCTCTTTCCTGCTCTTTCTCCTCGCCGCCGCGCTGATCCAGGGCAGCCACGCGGTCTATTACGGCTTCGGCACGCTCTATTGGCGCCGCCTCGGCATCGCCGACGACGTCATTGCGCTGCTCTGGGCCGAGGGCGTCGTCGCCGAGATCGCGCTGTTCTACTGGGGCGCGCCGCTGTTGCGGCGGCTCGGCCCCGCCGGGCTATTGGCGCTCGGTGGCGGCGGCGGCTTGCTGCGCTGGAGCCTCACCGGCTTCGTCGCCTCGCTGCCGGCGCTGGCACTGCTGCAGCTTCTGCATGGCCTCACCTTCGGCGCGGCGCATCTCGGCGCCATGCACCACCTCGCGCGCAACCTGCCGCCGGCCCAGGCCGCGACCGCGCAGGCGCTTTATGCCACCGTGGTGGGCGGGCTCGGCCAAGGACTGCTCATGTTGGTGGCAGGCGCGCTGTACGGCGCCGTCGCCGGCAAGGCCTATCTCGCCATGGCCGCGGTGGCCGCGGCAGGCGGCGCTCTCGCCTTGCTGCTGCCAGCCACCAAATCTTAAGCCTTTTCCCGCCACACTCCCGGCGAGGGGGAGAGCAAATGACCCGGCGATTGCAGGCGCCTCAGCGTCGCGCGAGACGCGCTGCCCGGCGCAACCGCGAGGGCGGCGAGCCCGATTTCAACCTGGCGGCCGTGGCGGCGCGCAGCGCCGGCGAGCCAGGCATGCCGACGCGTCCCTGGCCCGCCCATGACATCGCCTTTCTCACCGCGGTGCTCGAAGCGCATAATTTGCCGGCGCCGCTGATCAAGCGCCTGGCGCGGGCTGCGGCGGCGCTGCCGCTCACCACTTTGCTGCTCGAGCGCCTCGCCGCGGCGCTCGCCGATCAGATCCATTTCTCCGAAATGGCGGCGCTGATGCGCGAGCCGGCTGTGCTTTTGCTCGGGCCGCCCGGTGCCGGCAAGACGACCTTGGCCGCCAAGCTCGCCGCCAGCCGCGGCGAGCGGCAATCGCTGCTGGTCAGCACCGACGCCGGCCGCGCCGGCGGCATCGCTCAGCTCGAGGAATATGCCGGCGTGCTCGGCTTGCCGGTAGCGGTCGCGAACGACGCACCGGCGCTGGCCCGCCTCGCCGCGGGAGCCGAGCGGCGGAGCCTCGTCATCGACACCGCCGGCGCCGTGCCGGGCGACGAAGCGGCGCGCGATGCCCTTGCCGCTTTCCTCGCCGCGGCTTCGGCACAGCCGGTCCTGGTGCTGCCCGCCGATATCGCGGCCGAAGAGGCGGTGGCCATGGTGCGCTTCTTTGCTCCGCTCGGCGCTAAGACGCTGCTGCCGACGCGTCTTGATCTGGTGCGACGCCTGGGCGGCATGCTGGCCGCGGCCGATGCCGGCCGCCTGGCGCTGCCGGCCGCTGGTGTCACGCCGCATTTTGCGTTCGGGCTGCGCCCGCTGACGCCCGAGATGCTGGCGCGCCGCATCCTCGCCGCCGCGCTCAACGATCCGCGCTCCGAGATCTCCGCCGCTTAGGGCACGCGCGCAAACGCGGGACGCGACTCGCTGATGCGAACGTCCGCCCCGTGACCCAGAGCCGAATTTGCGAGAGGGCCCATCACGCTCGCGCCCCCGCCTGCTGCGCTGGACATCCTTCTGACGGCAGCCACCCGTTCGCCCCGGAACTATCACGTCACCGAGCCTGGATCACGCTGTTCTTGCAACAAGCGATTTCGGTAGAGCGTCGGTGAGGTGCCGGTCCAGCGCTTGAACGCGCGGGTGAAGTTGCTGACGTCGCTGAAGCCGAGCAGAAACGTTATCTCGGTCACCGAAATGGCGCGATCTGCGAGGTAGCCAAGCGCCAGTTCCTTGCGTATTTCGTCGAGAAGCTTTTGGAAGCTCGTGTTGCACTGGACGAGCTTGTGGTGCAGCGTTTCCTCGCTCATGCCAACTTCGCTTGCCACCTTGCGCCGATTGCAGTCGCCGCTCGACAGCCGTTCGATGATCTCCACCCGTACACGGCCCACGACGTCGGCTTTATTGAGCCGCGCTAGATAGTCCCTGGCAATCCTATCGTTGTATTGGGCAAGCTCAGGGGAAGCGCCACTCAACGGTTCTTCCATTACCGCGCTCGAAAAGCCGACCACCAATTCGGGCTCCTCGAACCTCGGCATGACGCCGAAGCAAACCACATACGGACCCGCCCCCTCCAATGGGCAGGGATGACGGAATTCGACCCGCGATGGGGCGAAATCGGGGCGATAGAGAAGACGCATAAGATGCAACATAAAAGCCGTCCAGGCGTCTTCGGCCTCGCCAGCGATCCGGGTCAGGGGATGAAACCGAAGCGCGATTTCGTGTGGGTGCCGCTCGACGCGCAGCGTAACCGACTGCGTCACCAACGCAAAGTACCGCTCCAGCCGAAAGCAGAAGTCCAGCAGCGTTTTGCTCGCGAGCAGCGCGTAGCCGAGCGCATGGATATTCGATACTCGGATGAACTTGGCCACAGTGAGGCCGAAGTACGGATCGTGCGTCATGTCGGCGCAGTGCCTCAGCAGCGCGGCAGTCGCGGACACTGACAGGCGTTCGGTCGGATCGTTGCGTATAGCCTGAGGAATTCCCAACGCATGGAACACGCTCCGGCTATCCAGGCCCTTGTATTCGAGCGCCTGGGCGATCGCCGTGACGGGGCCAGCCATCAACGTGAACCGCCCTCCCCCGGGCATCGGGGAAGAGGCCCGGGTCCCACCTTCCGGCGCGTGCCGCAGCTTCGAGCGCATGCTGCGCCTGCAAAAGTCTTGCACCTAATGATACAGCGTCCGGGTCGCATGGCAAATCCGATATCTGGGACCAACGATTTCCCGCCGGGGACCAGCATTTGCGGGCGGCAGAGCGTATTTTCGCAGCAACCAAGTCAGAGGCGCAGTTTCACGGTCATGGGGGAAAACCCTGATCTTCAGCTCGAAAAGGTCGCTGCGTCGGCGCGGCGTCTCGTCGGGCTCATCGACGCCTTCTTTTGGAAGACGGTCGATGCGCTCGATGCGGAAGGCTGGAACTCGGGGCAAACCTTCGCGCTGAGGGCAGAACTGGTGCGAGTGGCGAACTGCGCCGAGAGAGCGAAGCTACGGGGCAGAATGTTCCGCGCCTGACCGCACGCCGGTCTCGACTACGCACTAGCTTGCGCGTCGACCGCGGCTCGCGCAGCGGATGAGCGCTGATGCCGATCGCTGAGGTAGTCGAATGGAAGACGAAGCCACGCATCTGCGGCGCACCGTTGAGCGTTGCAAGCGCCTTCTAAAGAGCGTGGACGATGGACGCGTTTGCCGCGAGCTGGCGCGCATGATCGAGGAAGCCGAGCAGCGGCTTCGAGAGATCGAGCGCCGGCGCGGCGAGTAGCAGTCAGGGAGTGCGGCGCCTTGTCGAGCGAGCAAGCTACGTCATTGCATGACGACCGCAATCTTTCAGTTCCTGGAGCAGTGGCCCGAGTGGCCCTTGGGTTGCCTACGCTGACGCAAACCCGAGAGCACCTTTACCACCACCGTGTTTAATGAGTGCGTCGGGAGGGGGCGTCATGTTCGGGTTTGTACACATCTGCCAAAGGCACCAGCAGATATTTTCTGACGCGGTTGCGCGTGCGGGTTGCACTGATCCAGACGACATCGCGAAAGTTCGGGCTAAAGCGTTCGCGTGGTTCTCCGCGAAATACCCAATGCTGGTATTGGAGCACTACAGCAACGGCACGTGCGTCGGTTGCACCTATGAGAAAACCAATTTCGACAGGACGTTGATCTATGATGCCATTCACGCGATTGTCGCGCGAATTCGCGCAGAAGCCTCGTCCAGCATCTCGTGAGGTGCACGTGGGGCCTTGGTCCGCAACGCACAGACACCCGACCAGAGCCAAGCTAGCCTGATCGATTGGCTGGGCGGTCAACGGGTGAGATACATCATGGAGGGGGTCGGCGCGCGACGCCCACTCTGTACTTACAGCGAAAGGAAGAGGAGCGGCACTCACGCAACAGAAGTGGCGACGTCAGAATGAAGCGGGAGGGAAGCGATGCGGGTAAGGCCCGGCTAGCCTCCACAGGGGCAAGGGACATAATTTGAAATCGCTGTCCGTCATCTCGATCGGCGAGCTCTCGCGGCAAAGCGAATGCCACGTCGAGACGATCCGCTATTACGAGCGCATCGGCTTGCTACCGAAGCCACGGCGCCAGGGCAGGTTTCGGCGCTATGGAGCTGGCGATGGCGCCAGTCCGTTCGTGGCACATTGCCGACAACCACCGCGCCATTCGGCCCGCGACGCGTTCTGCGAGCATGCGCGCCCCCGCGCCGCAGGCTAAGCCGCCTTGTGGGCTACTGCGCCGCTGTCTCGCCGATGAATGACAGGTCGAGAACCGATTTGGCATCGACCGATTTGTCGACGAGCCCCTGCGATTGATACCAGGCGACCTGGTGATAGATGTCGTTCACCAGCAGCTTGGCATCGGGATCGATATAGGGAATGCCGTTGCGGATTTGCGCCGCGGACTGGCCGGTGTATTTGGCGATGATCGCCAGCAGCGCCGGCGCTTCGGCGCCTTCGTGCGGCGTGCCGTCTGCGCTTCTCACCAGGAACGCGTCGTAGAAGTCATGCGCGGCATGGCGATAGGCGCGGATGAAGCCCGCGAGCGCAGCGCGGCGCCCGGTGATGGTGCGCTCGGTGGCGAAGATCGCACCGAGCTGCCACGGCGTCTCGTCGCCGACCCAGCCGAGATTATGCGCTTCGCCCGCGGTCACCAGCGGCAAGGCGACGGTTGCGGGGAGCAGCGCGGCATCGGCCTGGTTGCCTTTCACCGCCGCCGCCATGTTGCCCATCGATTGCAGCGGGAGGAGCCTGATGCTGGTCAGCGAGAAGCCCAGCTTCTCCGCGAGCAGGCCGAGGCTGTAATGGAAGGTCGAGCCGACTTGCGTGATGGCCACGGAATGGCCGGGCAGATCGGACAACTTGGTGAGGCCCGCATCGAAGGCGCGGTTCGAGGCGACATAGGCGATGAGGTGATAGCCCCGCTCTTCGCGACTTTGCGCGCCGATGATGCGCAGCGCGCCCTTGCCGGCGAGATTGTAGAACCCCGCGGTAAGGCCGGTGACGCCGACATCGACATCGCCGGCCACGGTGCCGACGGCGACCGGCTGCGCGGCATCGAAGAATCGCAGCTCGGGATCGATGCCTTCGGCGGCGAAATAGCCGCGCTCGACGGCGATGAAGACCGGGCCCGAGGAGGCGAGCTTGAGCGCACCGATGCTGAGCTTCTCCGCGGCGTTCGCGGGCGCCGCCAGAGCCCAGAGCAGCAACGCCGTCAGCAGAATGACCGGTGCGCGGAGCTTCATCGCCTCCTCCCCCTCGCTTGCTTCATTGCTGGCGCAAGATGGGGGAGGGCCGGCGCTTGGCAAGCGCGCGGCGCGCTCGGACGAGCGCCGTTCCTAGTCGCGGCAGTGGCGCGTGGTGCTGTCGGCCGCGGCGCGCTGGGCGACGTAGCGGCGGAACTCGTCGCCCGAAAGCGTGTCGGCGGTGGCGAGCAGCGGTTGCGCATTGCGGCACATCTCGGCCACCGGCTGCGCGCCCAAGCGCAGCGACGCCTCGTTGGCGAGCTGCGTCAGATAGGAGTCCAAGCGCTCCTGCGCATGCGCCGTGCCGCTGCGGCGAAAGCGCTCCACGAGCTCCTGCTGGTACTGCACGAGCGCGTCGCGATTGCGGCGCGCGAAGCGCGTGTAGGTCTGTGCCCCGCAGGTGTCGCTGACCACCATGATTTCGGTCTGGAAGCGGATCGCCTGATCCGCTTCGATCTCGTTGGAGCGCAGGCATTGCGGCGTCGCGGCTGCGGCCCAAGCGGCCGAGCCGAGAAGCACAACGGCTGCCGTTGCAAACCTGAACATGAACTTCACCACGAGCTGATGCGAGCGCGAGAATGATGCCGCTTTGTTGCTTAATGATCAATTTCGACGGCGCAACCGCCACGCAATTGTCATCGAATGCGACAATTTTACGGGTATCGCTCGCGTGTTGCGCTCAGGGCGAGGATGATACCGCTTCTGCTGCGCGACGGCGCTGGCGGCGATAGCGATGGACGATGGCGACGCCGATGACGCCGACGATGAACGCGGCGAGCGCCACCATGCTGAACTCGTCGGCGAGCTGGCCCAGCATGCGTTCCAGTGCGCGCCCGCAGAAATAGCCGCTGCCGACGAAGACCATCGCCCACAGCATGGCGGCCAAGAAGTTGAGCGTCATGAAGCGGCGCCAGCCGATGCCGCTGATGCCGAGCGCAAAGGACGAGAAGTTGCGCACGCCGTAGATGAAACGGAAGCTCAGGATGAACCACTTGTCGTAGCGCTTGACCCAGCCGAGAGCGCTGTCGACCGGGCCGCGCCAATGCGGCCGATACGACAAGAGCCGGAGGCCATAGCGCCGGCCGATCCAGAAATAGCATTGATCGCCGGCGAAGCTGCCGAACCAGGCGGCGAGCAGCAGCAGCGGCCCGCTGAGCAACCCTTGCGCGGCGAAGAAACCGGCCACCAGCACGAAGGTCTCGCCTTCGATGAAGGTCCAGACGAAGGTCAGCAGATAGAACCAGACGCCATATTCCCGGATGAGGCGCGGCACATCGGCATCGCGCATGAGCTGGCCGAGCACGAACACGGCGCCAACGCACAGCACGACCATCACTGTGGCGCCGAGAAGACGCAGACGATTGGACCAAAGTGAGGAAAGCAAGAGCCGGCGCAGCCTCTCAATTTGCCCGTGAAGGGTCCGTGAATTTACCGGGTCGCGACGATCGAGGTCGAGTCGAGAATGGCGACGGAAAGACGACAGTCATGCTGCGGCGCAGCGAAACGAAAGCGATCGCGATCGCGCCGCTCAATGAATAGCGGCATAGCGCGCATGCGGGCCGCGATGCAACCACCAGCCCTCTTCGTTGATGGAGTAATAGGGCTCGTATTCCGGCAGGCTGCTCGCCGGCACGACCGCGCTGCGCAGATTGTCGAGGACGAGCGCCTCGCCGCCGACATAGGCGACGGTGACGGCATGGTCGAGGCCAAGGCGCGTGTCGCGCAGCACCACGACGCGCAGGCGCTCGGCGGGCACGCCCGCCTCGCGCAGCAGCAGATACTTCGCGATGGCGTAATCCTGGCACTGCCCGCCCTTGCGCAGGAACTCGAACGGCGTCTCCCAATAATTGCTCTCATGCCAATTGACCGGCGACGGGACGTAGGGATGGCTGTTGATGGCGGCGTTGGCGCGCTCGATCTTGGCGCTGAGATCGAGGCCTTGCAGCGATTGGACGAGCGCGCGCCACGCCGCGGGCGCGTGCCGCCGCTCCACGGCGTAGCGCCGCATCATGCCGTGCCATTTGTAGAAGGCCGAGTTGTCGGCCGAGAAGATCTCGCTTGTGCCGAAAAGGGAGATGGGCTGCCGCAGCGCGGGCGCCGGCTCCTGAGCGGCGAAGGACGCCGCGGGAAAAGCCACCAGGAAGACGATCGCAAGGCGATAGCGGAGCCGCATAGGGGCCTCGTTCGGAAGCCCCGCTACCTGCCGAAGGGAAGGCCGGAGGCTTTGCGTCCCCGGGTCGCCCCGGGTTTGCCGTTTCGCGATGCCGCCCCGAACGGGGACGCCATCCATCGCCCGAGAGTTCAGCACAACCGGCTTAAGGGCCCGTAAAAACCGGCCTAACTCTTTGAATCCGAAGGCGGCACCTTGCCGGCGCGAGCTCAGCCCTGGCGCTCGCGCCGGTCGAAATAGTGCTTCAGATTGGCGAAGATGAAGACGAGCGCGAAGCCGAAGAGCGCATAGCCCACCGCTTCCGGCACCGCCTCGCCCGAGCGCGCCGCGAGCAGCAGCCCGCCGACCGCGACAGCCGCGAGCAGCGCAATCACCACCACCAGGGCCGTGGCGTCATCGACCAGCACGGAAGCCGGCGCCCGGTCGCCGTCGAGGGCCCGTTTGAGGCGCCAGACGAGCATCAGCAGCGCAAGGCCGGCGGTGACGAAGCCGATGACGTAGCTGCCATCGGTCTGCGCCCGGCTGGCGGTGAAGAGGCCGAGCAGCGCCGCCAGCACCAGGAACGCGCCGACCAGCCACGGCACGATCCAGCGCCAAAGCTCGTCGAACGCGACCCGGTCGCGGGACGAAGGTTCAGGAGACATGGTGAATTCCGCCATTCCTTGCCGCTAACGGCGCAAGCAAGGGTTGCGATCCCGATGCTTGCCGGACCCGGTCGGAAGCCCGATAGTGGCGGGAAAAGCCGATCCTGGAGGATTCGCAGTCCCATGAGCAAGCTGCCCCTGTCGCGCTTCAAAGTCGTCGACCTGACCCGCGTCCGCGCCGGCCCCACCTGCGTGCGCCAGCTCGCCGATTGGGGCGCGCAGGTCATCAAGATCGAGGCCGTCGACGGCGATGGCGGGCTGGGCGGGTCGCGCCACGGTCCCGACTTCCAGAATCTGCACCGCAACAAGCGCAGCATGACGCTCGATCTGAAGCAGCCCGAAGGGCTCGAGATCCTGATGCGGCTGGTGAAGGAGGCGGATGTCGTGGTCGAGAATTACCGACCCGACGTCAAATACCGCCTCAAGGTCGATTACGAGAGCCTGCGCAAAGTGAACCCGCGCCTCGTCTATGGCAGCATCTCCGGCTTCGGTCAGAGCGGGCCTTATCGCGACCGGCCGGGCTTCGACCAGATCGCGCAGGGCATGGGCGGCCTCATGTCGATCACCGGGCTCCCCGGCCAGGGACCGGTGCGCGTCGGCATCCCGGTAGCCGATCTCACCGCCGGCATCTTCTGCGCCATGGGCATCCTGGTGGCGCTGCTCGAGCGCGAGGTCTCGGGCGAAGGGCAATGGGTCGAATCCTCGCTGCTCTCGGCGCAGATCGCCATGCTCGACTTTCAGGCGGCGCGCTGGCTCATCGGCAAAGAAGTGCCGGGCCAGGCCGGCAACAACCATCCGACCAGCATTCCCACCGGCGTGTTCAAGACCAAGGACGGGCACATCAACATCGCCGCCGCCGGCGCCGAGATCTACAAGCGCCTGTGCAAGGCGATCGGCGCCGAAAGCCTCGCCACCGATCCCGATTACGCCACCGACAAGCTGCGCTCCAAGAACCGCGACCGGCTCAACGCCGCGATCGAGGAGATCACCAAGACGCGCAGCTCGGCCGAATGGATCGAGCTCATCAACGGCGCGGGCGTCCCCTGCGGCCCGATCTACAAGATGGACGAGGTCTTCGCCGATCCGCAGGTGCGCCATCTCGGCATCGCGCAGCCGGTGGAGCATCCGAGTTTGGGCCGCGTCGAGGTGGTGGGCCAGGCGGTGACCTTGAGCCGGACGCCATCGAAAATGCGGCTGCCGACGCCGGAGCGCGGGCAGCATACCGACGAAGTGCTGCGCGAGATCGGCTATGACGAGAAGACAATCGCCGCCTTCCGCAGCAAAGGCGTGATCTAATCTCCCGAGGAGCACGACGATGATTTCCCCGAGCGAGCGTGTGATCGCCGAAAAGGATGGCGCGATCGGCTGGATGATGTTCAACAACCCCGAGCGTCGCAACGCGGTCTCGCTCGACATGTGGCAGGCGATGCCGGTGGTCCTCGATCACTTCGATCGCGATCCCGAGATTCGCGTCGTCGTGCTGCGCGGTGTCGGCGACAAAGCCTTCATTTCCGGCGCCGACATCTCGCAATTCGAGAAGCAGCGCTCTTCGCCCGAGACCATCGCCGAATACGACCGCATCGCCGAGCTCGCGAACCAGAAGCTGGGCGAGCTGAGAAAGCCGACCATCGCCATGATCCACGGCTTCTGCATCGGCGGCGGCGTCGGCGTGGCGCTGCAATGCGATCTGCGCATCGCCGCCGACAATGCCCGCTTCGGCGTGCCCGCCGCGCGCCTCGGCCTCGGCTACCGCTGGGCCGGCGTCAAGAAGCTGGTCGATCTCGTCGGCCCCTCCTTCGCCAAGGAGATCTTCTTCACGGCGCGGCATTTCTCGGCCGCCGAGGCGCTTGCCATGGGGCTCGTCAACCGCGCGGTGCCGGAGACGGAGCTCGAGAGCTATGTCCGGAACTACTGCGCGCTCATCGCCGAGAACGCGCCGCTCACCATGGAAGCGGTGAAAGGCGTGGTGAGCGAGCTCGCCCGCCCCGGCGCGCAGCTCGACCGCGCGCGTTGCGAGGCGCTGGTCAAGCGCTGCTTCGACAGCGCTGACTACATCGAAGGCCGCCGCGCCTTCATGGAGAAGCGCAAGCCGGTATTCGCAGGGAAGTAGGCGGCGCGGGCGAGGCCGCGCATGCAATACGCTTGGACCTGCGGCTGTTGCGGCAAGCAGTACAGCACGCTGCGCGAAGGATTCGCCTATGCCGCGCCGGATTACTGGTTCGCAATTCCCGCTGCGGAGCGGCAAAGTCGTGGCAAATGCGACAACAATCTCTGCCACATCGAGGACGTCGGATTGTTCGTGCGGGGATGCGTGGAGATTCCAGTCGTCGGTACGGACACCAGCTACATTTGGGGCGTTTGGGTGTCCGTCTCCGAGCAAAGTTTCCATCGCATCCTCGAACTTTGGGACGCGCCCGACGTCGAAAACGAACCGTCGAAATTCGGATGGCTGTCCAACGCCATTTCGATCTACCCGCCGACGCTCAATCTAAAAACGAACCTTCACCTGCGCAGCAATAACATCCGTCCGGCGATCGAGCTCGAACCGACGGACCATCCGCTCGCTGTCGAGCAAAGGCGCGGAATTACCATCGAGCGGGTGCTGGAGATCACCGCCGCGATGTCGCCGCATCATTGAGGCGGGTGGACCCTGCACGCGCATCTTGCGTCCGCGATAGGCGCTCATCGGAGACTGAAAATGGACCCCCGCTTCCGCGGGGGCGACGGAAAATAAGGCGAAATCACATTATTTCGTCATTCCCGCGAAAGCGGGAATCCATACCGTCGCCAGAGCATCGCCTGCGCTGCAGTCGGCCGAATCAGAGAGCCTCAGAGTTATCCCGCCGCCGGCGCCGGACAGCTCACACCCGTGCCGCCTAGCCCGCAATAGCCGCCGGGGTTCTTCGCGAGGTATTGCTGGTGGTAATCCTCGGCGTAGAAGAACTCGCCGGCCTCGGCGATCTCCGTCGAGATCGCACCGCGTCCGGCGCGGCTGAGCGCCTGCTGATAAGCGTCGCGCGAGGCCTCGGCGAGGCGCCGCTGCTCCGGCGTCGTCCAATAGATCGCCGAGCGGTATTGCGTGCCGACGTCATTGCCCTGGCGCATCCCCTGCGTCGGGTCGTGGCTTTCCCAGAAGGTCTTGAGCAAGGTCTCGTAGCTCACCTGCTTCGGATCGAAGACCACCAGCACCGCCTCGGTATGGCCGGTGAGACCGGAGCAGACTTCCTCGTAGGTGGCATTGGGCGTGTAGCCGCCGGCATAGCCGACCGCCGTGGTGTAGACGCCAGGCAGCCGCCAGAAGCAGCGCTCGGCGCCCCAGAAGCAGCCGAGGCCGAAGATCGCCGTCTCGAGCCCGGCCGGAAAGGGAGGCTTCAGCGGATGGCCGTTGACGAAATGCGTCTCGGGTACCGGCATCTTCGCGGCGCGCCCGGGCAGCGCGTCCGCCCGAGCCGGCATCGCCGTCTTCTTGCGCATCCACATGGCTCGCCTCCTCTGCTCGCTTGCCCTCAATGTAGGAAGTCCCGCGCCGCTGCGGCAATTGCCATTGACGCACAAGTGAACGGCGGCTAGGCGGGGCGGCAATAACGACGGAGGACACGCCATGAAAGTCATGGAAATGCGCGACGAGTGGGGCGTCGAGCACATCAAGCCCGGCACCAGGCCCGAGCGTGCGCCGGGCCCCGGCGAGGTGCTGGTGAAGATGGCGGCGGCCTCGGTCAATTTCCGCGACTTCGTCATGACGCGGCGCGGCTATGGCAGCCATAGCGGCGAGCTGCCCCTGATCCCCCTCTCCGACGGCGCCGGCACCGTGAGCGCGATCGGGCCTGGGGTCACCCGCGTCAAGCCCGGCGACCTCGTTTGCCCGGCCTTCGCGCAGCGCTGGATCGCTGGCACCATGAAAGAAGAGCATCGCGCCGGCATGCTGGGCGGCATGCTCGACGGCGTGATGCAGGAGACGATGCTGCTGCCGCAAGAGGGCGTGGTGAAAGCGCCGAAGGGCTGGAGCGCGCTCGAAGCGGCGACGCTGCCTTGTGCCGCGCTCACCGCGTGGAGCGCCGTCATCGGCAGCGGCGTCAAGGCGGGCGATGCCGTGGTGACGCAGGGCACGGGCGGCGTTTCGCTCTTCGCCGCGCTCTTTGCCAAGATGCAGGGCGCCTTCGTCATCCTGACCTCGTCGAGCGAAGAGAAGCTGGCGCGCGCCAAGAGCTTTGGTGCCGATCTCGGCATCAACTACCGCACGCATCCCGAATGGAGCCGCGAGACGCGCAAGGCGCTGGGCGGCCGCGGCGCCGATCTCATCGTCGAGCTGGGCGGCGCCGAGACACTCGACCAGTCACTGCGCGCCATTCGCACCAGCGGCACGCTCGCCATGATCGGCGTGCTGTCGGGCGCCACGGCCGCGCTCAATCTCGGCCGCGTGGTGACGCAGAATGTGCGGCTGCAGGGCGTGACCTTGGGCAGCCGCGATGCCTTCGA
>DATIYL010000005.1:0-22443 GCA_035517635.1 Allostellaceae bacterium
CCCGCTGACTACTGCGCGTCTTCGAATGAGATCGATCCCAGCCTTCTGCCTGTACGTTTTCCTTCTCTGCGCCGGCAGCGCTTTTGCGCAAGAGGAGCGCATCGCCGCGATCGTCAATGACGACGTCGTCTCGCTCAACGACCTCGAGGCGCGGGAGACGCTGGAGATGCGCTCCTCGGGCATCCCGGACACGCCGGAGAATCGCCAGCATATCGCCTCGCAGGTGCTGCGCAGCCTCATCGACGAGCGCCTCGAGATGCAGGAGGCGAAACACCAGGGGGTCTCCGTCTCGAAAGAAGAGGTCAATCAGTCCCTGGCCCGCATCGAGCAGCAGAACAACATGCCCAAGGGCGGTCTCGACGCCTTCCTGGCCAAGGCCGGCATCTCGCGCGCCTCGCTGGTCGATCAGATAACCGCGGGGCTCACCTGGGCCAAATTGGTGCGCAACCGCCTGTCGCAGGACGTGAACATCTCGGACGAGGAGGTCGACGACTCGCTGGCGCGGCTCAAGCAGGAATCCAATGTGCCGCAAGACCGCGTCTCGGAGATTTTCCTGGCGGTCGACAATCCGACCCAGGAGCCAGAGGTCAAGGCGCTCGCCGACAAGCTGATCGAGCAGATCCGCAGCGGCATCAAATTCGATGCGCTGGCGCGGCAATTCTCGCAGTCGCCCACCGCTGCCGTCGGCGGCGATCTCGGCTGGATAACGCCGGACCAGCTGCTGCCGGAGCTCGGCAAGGCCCTCGACAAGATGAACCCCGGCGAGATGTCCTATCCGCTGCATGCCGGCGGCGGCTACTACGTCCTCTACCTCGTCAGCCGCCGCACGCTGGGCGCGCCCAACCCGGCCGACACCCAGGTTTCGCTGGTGGAAGTCGTGCTGCCGCTGCAGCCCGGCACGCCGCCGGACGTGCAGCAGCGCGCGCTGCTGCACGCGCAGCAGATCTCCGGCGAGGTCAAGAGCTGCGGCGAGCTGGCGAAGGTCGGTCGCGACGAGGCGCCGCAGACCTCGCGCGAAATCCCCGACATCAAGGCCGGCGAGCTGCCGCAGAATGTGCGGCAGGCGGTGCTGAGCCTCGCCGTCGCCCAGGCAAGCAAGCCGCTGGTCGTGCCGGGCGGCATCGGCGTCGTCATGGTCTGCCAGAAGAAAGACCCGGCGGGCGGATTGCCGACGCGCGAAGAGATTGCGGACGCCCTCGCGCGGCAACGGCTCGATGCCTTGGCGCGGGCCTATCTCGACGACCTCCGCCGCGGCGCCTACGTGGACATTCGCGGATGACGCTGCCGCTCGCGCTCACCATGGGTGAGCCGGCGGGGATCGGCGGCGAGGTCGCGCTGCTGGCATGGCAGCGCCGTGCCCAAAACGGCGTGCCGGGCTTCTTCGTCATCGACGATCCCCTGCGGCTCGAGCGGCTCGCTGCGCGGCTCGGCTGGAGCGTGACGCTGCGGCGCATCGCCGCCCCGGAGGAAGCCGCCGCCGCCGGCGAAGCGCTGCCGGTCCTGCCCCTCACCCTGCCGCACGCGCCCGAGGCCGGCCGGCCCGACCCGGCCAACGCCGCCGCCGTCATCGCCGCGATCGCCACCGGCGCCGATCTCGTGACGGCAGGCCGCGCGGCGGCGCTCGTCACCAACCCGATCCAGAAAGAAGCGCTCTACGCCGCCGGCTTCCGCCACCCCGGACACACCGAATTCCTCGCCGAGCTGGCGGGGGGCGCGACGCCGGCGATGATGCTGGTGTGCGCGGAGCTTCGCGTCGTTCCCGTCACCATCCATCAGCCGCTGCGCGAGGCGCTGGCGGCGCTCACGACCGAGCGCATCATCGCCGCGGGCCGCATCGCCGCGGCGGCGCTGGCGCGCGACTTCGGCATCGCGCGGCCGCGCCTGGCCGTCGCCGGGCTCAATCCGCATGCGGGCGAGAACGGCACGCTCGGCCGCGAGGAGATCGACATCATCGCCCCGGCCGTCGCCGCCTTGCGCGACGCCGGCATCGCCGTCGAGGGGCCGGCGCCGGCCGACACGCTCTTCCACCCGGCGGCGCGGCGGCGCTACGACGCCGCGCTCTGCATGTACCACGACCAGGCGCTGATCCCGCTCAAGACCATCGATTTCGCCGGCGGCGTCAATGTCACCTGCGGCCTGCCCTTCATCAGGACCTCGCCCGACCATGGCACGGCGCTCGATATCGCCGGCACGGGCAAGGCGGACCCGACCAGCCTGATCGCGGCGCTGCGCCTTGCCGGCGCGATGGCGGCGTCGAGGGCCCGGCACCGCACCGCGGGCTGAGCCGCGCGATGGCTGCGCCGGAGCTGCCGCCGCTGCGCGAGGTGATCCGGCGGCACGATCTCGCGGCGCGCAAAGCGCTCGGCCAGAATTTCCTGCTCGACCTCAACCTCACGGCGCGCATCGCGCGCGCCGCGGCGCCGCTCGAGCATGCCCATGTCATCGAGATCGGGCCGGGACCCGGCGGCCTCACCCGCGCCCTGCTGCTGGCGGGCGTCCGCCATGTCACCGCCATCGAGCGCGATCCCCGCTGCGTTGCGGCGCTGGGCGAGCTGGTCGCCGCCTTTCCCGGCCGCCTCAGCATCGTCGAAGGCGATGCGCTCGCCCTCGACGCGGCTTCCCTCGCGCCGCCGCCGCGCAAGATCGTCGCCAACCTGCCCTACAACATCGCGACCCCCCTCCTCCTCGGCTGGCTGCGCGTTGCCGAAGAATTCGAGAGCCTCACCCTGATGTTCCAGAAGGAGGTGGCGCTGCGGCTGGCCGCGGCGCCGCGCTCGCCGGAGTACGGAAGGCTCTCGGTGATGGCGCAATGGCGCGCCGAGGTGCGGCGGCTCTTCGATATCCCGCCGCGCGCCTTCGTGCCGCCGCCCAAGGTGACGTCGAGCGTGGTGCAGCTCGTGCCGCGCGCCGCGCCGCTCGCGCCCTGCCGCTTCGAGGCGCTCGAGCGCGTGCTCGCGGCGGGCTTCGGCCAGCGCCGCAAGATGCTGCGCCAGAGCCTCAAACCGCTCGGCCGCGATGTCGAAGCGCTGCTCGCCGCCGCCGGCGCCGCGCCGACGGCGCGGGCCGAGGAGCTGTCGGTGCCGCAATTCTGCGCGCTGGCGCGAGCTTATGACGGGCTCAGCCCCCGCTCCGCAAGCGGTTGACGAAATCGGCAAGGCCGATCTGGCGGTCGTTGCGGACGCGCTCGGCGGCGAGGATCGCCTGCACGCGGCGGACGCTCTCCTCGAGGTCGCGGTTGACGATGATGTAGTCGTATTCGGGCCAATGGCTCATCTCGTCCGTCGACTTCGCCATGCGCGCCTGCACGACCTCTTCGCTGTCCTGGGCGCGCGTTCGGAGGCGCTGTTCGAGCGCCGCCATGCTCGGCGGCAGAATGAAGACCGAGACCAGATCGCCGCGCACCGTCGATTTGAGCTGCTGCGTTCCCTGCCAATCGATGTCGCTGACGATGTCGCCGCCGGCGCCGAGCACAGCTTCGACCGGCGCGCGCGGCGTGCCGTAGCAATTGCCGAAGACGACGGCATGCTCGAGCAGCTCGCCCTTCGCGACCATCTCGTCGAACGCGGCGCGGCTGATGAAGTGATAATGCTGGCCGTCGACCTCGCCGGCGCGCTTCGGCCGCGTCGTCACCGAAACCGAGATCTTGAGGTTGGCGTCGCTCTGAACGAGCGCGCGGGTGATGGTGGTCTTGCCGGCGCCGGAGGGAGATGAAAGCACCAGCAGAATGCCGCGCCGAGCGATCTCGGGCGTACTCATCGCCGCCGCCTATTCAAGATTCTGCACCTGCTCGCGAAGCTGCTCGATCGAGGCCTTGAGGCCGAGTCCGATCCGCGTCAGCGCGACATCGGCGGATTTCGAGCAGAGGGTATTGGCCTCGCGGTTGAACTCCTGGCAGAGAAAATCGAACCGCCGGCCGACCGCGCCGCCTTCGGCGAGCAGCTCCTGCGCGGCGACGATATGGGCGGAGAGCCGATCGAGCTCCTCGCGAATATCCGCCTTGGCGACGAGCAGCGCCGCTTCCTGGGCAAGGCGCTCGGGCGGCAAGGCGGGCGACGCGCCGAGGAGCTGCCCGACCATGTCGGCGAGCCGCGCCTTGAGCGCCTCGGGCTGGACGGCGGCGTTGTCCTCGGCCTGCGCCACGAGCCGCGCGATCTCCGCCAGGCGCGCCACGACCACCGGAATGAGCCGCTCGCCTTCCGCCGCCCGCATCGCCGCGAGCCCGTCCAGCGCGCGCCCGAAACTCGCGACCAGGGCCGCCCGACGCCGCTCGCGACACGCTTCATCCTCGACGTCCTCGCCGCTTTCGAGCACGCCGCGCAGCGCCAGGAGACCGTCGGCGCGCGGTGCCGCGGCCTTGCGGTCGGCGACCAGCTCCTGCGCCAGCGCCACCACCTGGGCAAGCGCCTCGCGATTGACGCGCACGCCGCCGAAGCCGGTCGCCTTGGTCAGGGTCAGGCTGACCGACACGGCGCCGCGCTTCAGCCGCTGCGCCAGCGCGGCGCGCAGCGGCAGCTCCAACGCGTCGAGGCCCGGCGGCACGCGCACGCGCAGGTCGAGCGACTTGCTGTTGACGCTCTTCACTTCCCAGACCCAGGAGACCCCGTCCTCATGCCCCTCCGCGCGGGCAAAGCCGGTCATGCTGGAGACGGTCACGCGCTCACACCCCCCTCGACGCCGCAGCATCGCCGGGGTTATAGCCTTCGCCGCATCCGGCAACAACAAACCCCGCAAGCCGCCATGGCCGAGGCTCCGCGCAGCCTGCTCATCACCGGCGCCTCGAGCGGCATCGGCGCAGCGCTCGCCCGCCATTATGCAGCGCCGGGCGTGGCGCTGGCGCTCACCGGGCGCGATAGAGACCGCCTCGCCGCAGTCGCCGGGACCTGCCGGACGCAAGGCGCCGCGGTCGAGTCCGCCGTGCTCGACGTCACCGACCGCGCCGCACTCGGCGCCTGGATCGAGCGGATGGATGACGGCAACCCACTCGACCTGGTGATCGCCAATGCCGGGATCTCGGCCGCGACCGGCCGTGCGCGCGAGAGCGAAGCGGTGGCGCGGCGCGTCCTTGCCGTCAACATCGACGGCGTTCTCAACACGGTCTTTCCGGTGCTGCCGCGCTTCATCGCCCGGCGCCACGGCCAGATCGCGCTGATGAGCTCGCTCGCCGGCTTTCGCGGCCTGCCGACCGCGCCCGCCTATTCGGCATCGAAAGCGGCGGTGAAGTCGCTGGGCGAAGCCTGGCGGGGACAGCTGGCGGCTGACGGCATCGGCGTTTCGTGATCTGTCCCGGCTTCGTCACCACGCGCATGACCGCCCGGAACAATTTCGCCATGCCGTTCCTGATGTCGGCGGAGCGCGCCGCCGAGATCATCGCCCGCGGCCTTGCCCGCAACCACGGCCGGATCGCCTTTCCCTGGCCGATGGCGGCGGGAGCGTGGCTGCTGGGCGCGTTGCCGTGGCGGCTGGGCGACAGAGTGGCCCGCCGGGCGGCCCGGTCGGGCTAGGACGCGTCAAGCGTCGCGGCGCAGCGTCGTGGTGGGCTCTGCAGCGGCTGGCCGCGGCGCAGAGCCGTAAAGACTATTCCTTCGGAACGCGACGATGAATGCGCCGACAACCGCCCGCAATAGCAGAACAGCTAGAGTGATCTGCATCCAAAGCCCGATGTCACCGATGGTAGACTCGATCCGATCTCCCCAGGGGTAAGGCAGAAGACCGCACCCGCTCTCGATCAGCGTGTCGATCGCGCGCTTCCACCACGTCAGATACTCTGGATCGTTGACCCAAAGATAGGCGTACGCGCTCAAAACCGCGAGGGCAGTCCAGAGCCGAAAGAATTGGACGCGCGACCAAATCCAGAGCCCCCGAAAGCGATCGAACTTCGCCATTGTTCAGCAGCCCCCTTTTCCGAGGCTCGTGTCTGCGCCCGTCATCGATGGGCAACGAGCAACAAACGAATCCCGCTTAGTGCCATCTCAAATCGGCGATGCGATGGCCGCCCGTTCCGATGATGGATATCAGCACTCCGGCGACGTGGAGTCGCTACCATGTCGCGGAGCGCTTTTCGATGTTCTGAATCGCGATATTTGCTCTCACACAATCAGCACGCCGCCTCGCTGTGCAGGGCCACTGAAGCGCGCGCCGCGACGCCTCAGGCAGGACCAGACGCCGGTGCCGCGCCGCCGTGTTCCGCTGCGGCTGCGTCCGGCAACGCTGGGTCATGCGGCTCTTCTAGCCCCTGTTCCGGAATCGCCCAGCGCCGCCGCAACGTGGCAAGCGGCGCGTCGGCATAGGCCCAGAAATCCCAGTCGGGCGCGAAGGTATCGACCCTAGCAGCGCGGCCAGCGGCCCAGGCGTGCCAGAATTCGCTCGGATCGAGCGCCCCAGCGGCACTGCCGGCGACGTCGTTCATCTGCGTGCCGAGATGCCAGCTGAAGATGACCGGCAGAACGTGTCCTGCCATCGGGTACTTGCGGTGCATCGCCGCGGTGAAAGTCGAGACGAGGATTTCGCCGCGCGGATCTGTGTGGTACCGCGTCAGCACATGCGTCGAGTCATGCGGCACGATGAAGGCGGCGTTCACGCCGCGGGGATCACCGGGGAAGGCATAGCGATTGCTCTTGAAGTGGCGCCAGAAGGCATGGCCGAAGGTCGCCTCGGGCAGGTCGCGCAGCGCTTCGAAGCGTTGCGCCAGATCGGGATCGGCGCCCGTGCCGGCATAAGGTAGCAGCCAGGCGTTGACGTCGCCGCTCCATGCCCTTCCGGTGACGCTCTCCATGTTGCAGCGGATCATGTCGGCCAGCGCCGATTGCAGCCGCTCATGCGCCGCATCCCTTATCTCGTCGAGATAGCGTTCGCCGACGCCCAGCGCCGCGGCGTAGCGCAGCACATGATCGATCCTGGCCGTGTCGAGCCGACCCGGCACGAAAGCCATGACCGCGAGAAATCTGAGCGCCTCTTCACGGAGATCGCGATCCCCGAGCGCCGCCGCCAGCGCCTCGGGCTCCACCGGCGCAAGGGTGTCGAAGACGGTCGGCAGGCTCTGCCCGAAAAGATAGCGATCAGCGCTCGCCAAAGCGACGCGATCGGCGGCAGACGCCGGACCATCCGTCTCCGCCACGGCGCGCATGGCGCCCAAAATGGCGAGCGAGCGACTTCTGTTCATATCGCGCAGCAGCTCCGGCGCACCGGGCCCCGCGGCGCTCACTGCGTCCACCACAGCACCATCACGCCTCCTCGGCTCCAGAACCGTCTTGCGGGCTGAGATATGTGAAACTGCTCGGGGGCTCGAACGTCGCCGGCCAATCTGCGTGGGATCGGAGAACGCTTGGTCGGTTCCGACCGATGGCGCGTACGAGCCTCTCCCATTCCAGGGGAAAATGCTAACGCAGCGGCGACACCTTGCGCAAGCGCGCGCTCCGCGTAGGACAAGCGGTAAGGCGTAGGGCACGCCATGCCATGTCCCGCGATATCCTTGCTATCCGGCGCCGCAGCATCGAAGATTGCAGGATAGGAGGCCAATCCATGAGCAGCCATCCGGATCCGACCTTGCTGCAGCCTCTGCCGCTCAGGCTGCACCATCATGCCTTCGTCGTGCGCGACCACGAGATCAATCGCCACTTCTTCGAGGACATCCTCGGCATGCCGCTGGTCGCAACGTGGTGCGAGCGCGTTTTCAATGCCGACGTCCAGCGCGAAGTCGACTACTGCCATACCTTCTTCGCGCTTGCCGATGGCAGCGCGCTTGCGTTTTTTCAGTTCGCTGACGAGGAGCTCTACGAGCGCTCCAAACCGCTCTTCCCCAAATCGCCCGGTTTCCACCACATAGCACTCAAGGTCGACCTCGAGACCTATGCGGAGATCAATCGACGACTCGCGGCGGCCGGCCTTGCGCGGCGGCAAGTCGACCATGGTTATTGCCGCTCGCTCTACGTTTCCACCCCCGACGGCCTCCGCCTGGAGTTTACCGCCGATCCCGACAACGCTGCGGCAATCGCGGCGCAGCGACGCGCCGACGCGCATTCAGAATTGGCGCGATGGTTACAGGGCGACCATACGCCAAACAACCCTGATCGCGGTCACTGACTGGCAGGAATGCGGGCGACGATGATACGCCCGGTCTGTCGGGGCGAATCGGTGTGGCGACACCGCGCAAAACCCCTTGGCCGGTCGCGGGTCGGACGGCTCAACCGCCTCCGCGGCGGCGGTGGTCGCCCGTGCGCCGCAACAAGGCGCGCACCCTTTCGTAGCTCGCATCGATCGGCGGCCAGATCGGAGCAAGACTCGCCTCACGTCCACTCGCTCCTCGCACCCATGTTCTCACATATTCCGACAGCCCAGGATCCGCCACGATGGCGGTGACCACGCGTCCAGCAACGCCGGGAGAGGGACCGGTGTTTTCCGCCACCAGGTCGCGGTGAACCGCGTCCACATAAGCCATGGCATCGAGCAAGAGTTCTGCGTCCTCTCTTCGCGACGCACTCCCCGTCATGTCGGTTCCTCCGAACTAGTGCCTCCCTGCGCCGCCGCCGAAACGGGCGGAAGCTGCTCGCGACGCAGCATCAGCCCATGGCGGGCGAGCTCCTGATTGATGCTCGCGACCGCCGCCGGCCCCAGCCGCGGGATGCGCAACAGCTCGCGCTCGCTCAGCTCCGCGATCGCGGCTCTGGTGAGCAAACCATAGTTGGCGAGCGCGTGGTAATGCAGGGTCTTCAGAAATAGGCCGTCAAGCTCGCGCACGCCCGGGGCTTTGTTCCGCGCCGACATGGTGCAAGCACCCGCGTCCTGCTGCAGCCCGATCGGAACGACACAGCGATCGACGGATGCAGCCAGATGTCAGTTTCTACGGCCTTGATCTAACAAGGAGTGAACGAGTTCAGCGGGAGGTGTCGCAATGTTGCGCTCCGTCATGTGGCGGGATGACTAACTCTCATCGTCTTCCTCCTCCTCGATCTCCGCCGCATCGTCGTCTTCGTTCTCCTCGATCTGCGCCACTCGGTCATCCGTCCTCCATATAACTTTGCCATGTTGGGTGCGGATGCTGATCTCGTCCCAACCATTGTCCCTGAGGGCGTCTTCCAATGCTTGGCACATCTCGCGGATTTCGAGCATCTCCTTCTTCCAGTCGGTATCGGTCAGAGCTTTCCTCCTAAAGGATCTCTAGGTGGCGTCGGTCTGCTTGGCCTGCGCATGGTTGCCGGCGGATCGCCTCGGCGATCACTCCCCGACCTTACGTAACCTCCGCGCGCGCTGGTCCGAAGCAGGGGCGATGCGGCCGGTATTGGCGAGCTCCTTGAGGGCGATCGTCACGCGGATCCACATGTCGGCCCCGATCGAGTCGCCATTTTTCTGGAAATACAAGATCCGCGCGCGGGCTTTGTCGAGCGCATTTGGTCCATAAGTATCGTTGTAACTTTGCGCCGTGCGGTGAATGACGTAATCGGTGATCACCATGAAATAATTTTATCAGAGCACGCCGCCGCGTCCCAGCCGCGGGCGACGTGCCACATCTTGGCTACAGTGGCCGATCGCCCAGCACCGCCGCCATGCCCGCCTAGGCGCGAGAGATGGTCGAATGGAAGCGCCGGAAAGGCTCTTTGTCGCGTTCCACGATGGTGATATCCGTCTCGGTTCACGGTTCGATTCGATTGGGAACTCCAGCGCCAAGGTCGAGGAAGCGAAATTCGTCAGGCAGCCAAGCAAGCTGCGGCCGGTCTTTGGCCGGCGGCTCGTAAATACCGCCCAGAACGGCCACATTGCTCATGAGCAGCCGGGGCTTTTCCGGTCCATCGGCCTCGATGGGGAGCGTCACAGTCTCGAAAGTAACTGCCTCACCGCTGTTCGTCCTGGTGTCGATACTGACCATCCACGCGCCACAAGGGAGCGTCGCCGCGGCGTTCATGCGCCAGCGCCGCACGGGCCATTGTTCGCGCGGCGTGACGTCGCGCAGGTTCCTGCCAGTCGCTTCAAAATTGCTGTGCTCGCGTATTTGGCTCCCTGCGACCTTGACCAGGATTTCGTCGCCGCTGATGAGCTCGAAGAGGATCACGCGGCCAAGCAGCCCCTTTACATCTTCGAGTTCGACCGCCGAACGCTTCGGCAGCAGACGGCCCGGGGCGCGCCAGTGCAGCCAAGCGGCGATGAACCGGCGATTCGCCTGATCGTGCGGGGCGGCAAGCAGCGCTTGGTCGAGAGGGCTGGCGGACTCGGGGATATCCATAACGCGCTCTTTCCACGCCGTGATTTACCTGGGAAGCGGCAAAGGCAGGACAGTGCTGGCGCTGCTGTCCCAGACCGAAGGACCGGAGACGCGAGCATTATGCGTCCCGGATTAACTTATGATTGTCTTGCCCAATCACAGCCGCAACAAAAGACCGCGCGTTACGATTGTGCGACAGCACACAACCCGACAGGGCCGCGGATCAGATAAGATGCGGGAATGCCGGCATCCGAGATATCGCGCTTAGCCAAACGGTGGCTCAAGTCTCACGGCGACAACGCCGTGAACCTGGCGCGCGACATGGTGACCGAACTCGAGGAATCCGGCATCACGGACGGTGCCACCATGTGGCGTCGGGTCATCGCTGCGATCGAGAAACTGCGCCTGCCACGGGCCAAATAACCTGGCGCTACCAAACGGTCGTGATGTAGAAGCCGTCCGGACCCTCGCTGCCCATCTTCTGAGCCTCGCGGGTCGTCACGGGACGGCGCAACCGCCTCGTCAGATACGCCGCCACCTCCTCCCAGGTGGTGGCAGTACCGACTGCGACATCGTCGAGATAGATCGTCTTCGTCCTGCGCCGCATGCGCCTCGCGCGAGCATTGCCTCAACCATTACGTTGCCCATGAACGAACAAATAGCGAAATGGTTGCGGCGCGGCAGTGCTAGGCTAAATCCCGCCCGAATCCTCGAGATGGGCGTCGCCCGCGCCATGCGTTACGGAACACCACGGTGCGACGGCGCGCGCTCCTGACCGACCGCGTGGACCGGCTTTCGTTGGCTGCCGATCGCGCCCGCGCCGCGCGGAACTGTTAGCACATGTCAACGTTTTCCGCTCGCTGGCGCTTGTGGCGCCGGCGATGTCACTACCTGGTCCCCGCTTGGCACCAAGCTGAGCGGGGTCCTTTTGCGGGCCCGCGGCGACCCCTGGGCGCGCTGCTCGTGCGATCATGCCCAACTTCGAGCTCGAACCCCGCGAAGCCGAGCGCCTCGTCCACGGTGCCCTCACGGGAACAGTCTTTATTGACGCAAGCCGCCTGCCGTGTCCGACATGGCCGTTTCGGGCGGCGGCAATCTCGCCACCGCCACGGGCACGCCCGTGCGCTGCAGGCCCGCTCGGCGAACCGTGTCCCAATCGACGAGGCTGAGATGCTCCCCCGCGGTGGCGCTCACGCGGGCAACCAAATCGCGCGGTATTTCCGGTGTGACTGCGGCCGACGTGTCGATTTCCTCAGCCTGCGATTTGCTCGGGTGGACTTCGACGAAGAGGATGTCGCCGATCCACGCGGCTTCTACCGCTTGCCGCACCACCCGCACGGGGGTGCCGACCCTGACCTCATGGAACAGGCGTTCAATGTCCTCGGGGTAGAGGCGGATACAGCCATGGCTGACGTTGCGGCCGACGCCGTCGGGCTTGCTGGTTCCGTGGATCAAGTAATCCGGCCAGCCCAGATGCAGCGCGAAGGCGCCTAGGGGATTGTCGGGACCGGGGGGAATGGCCACGGGAAGATCGGGTTCCGTCCGGCGGATCGACGGCGGTGGATACCAAGTGGGAGCGGCTTCCTTTCGGACGATGGAGGTGATGCCCAGCGGTGTCGTGTCGCCGATTGCGCCGATGCCGATCGGATAGGTTTCGACCCGGCCACCGGCCGGGGGAAAATAGAACAGGCGCCATTCCGCGAGATTGACGACGATACCGTTGTGAGGCGCATCGGGGAGGATGTACCGCGTCGGCAGCGTGATCCGCTTTCGTGTGCCCGGCAACCAAGGGTCCACCCCAGGGTTGGCGGCCATGAGCTGAACAAAGCCGAGATCGTTTGTGCGCGCGACATCAGGCAGGACGTCGCCCGCATGCGTGACGTAGACGCCGACGCCGCCGACGGCCATCTGGCCAACGCCGAGTGGGTACTCAGCCGCAAGCGCCGGGGTCGCGGCAAGCATCAGGGCCAAAGCCAGCCAAATTCGATGCGACCTCAACGTCCAGGTCGGTCCAGCAGCCGGATACGTCGTGCCGGTCACAGCGCCACCGACCTACGACGCCGCAGGAGGCGGTCCGTCGGGAGACCAGGTCGTTTCCGCGATCGGCAGTTTCGAACGCGTGTTCTCAGGGGCATACAGCCAAACATATCCCGGCGCTGGCAATCCCGAGATCGAGGCCTTTGCCGTCGCGTCATCGGCGACGGGATGGTCTGTGCCGCCGAGAACCATGCAGGCGGAGAGCGGCGCCGCTAAAATCGCAACCGCAAGCAAGTTCTGACGCATCGATGTTTCCTTTGACGCAGCCGGTCGGCGCGTGTGCCGCGTCTGCTCGACCGGCTTTCTCCGGACTTCGGATGGCCACCCTTGCGATCCGCCGTGATGACTTTGCTCCGTGCCTACCTGCTGGTCGGCTCGCCGCCAGTGGCCGAAGCAAACTTTGCAGCGATGGTAGCGCCGAAGGCAACTAACAAAAGTTTCATTGATCCTTTTGGTTTCTCCGATCGGTAGAATGGCCTTCGCAAGTGTCGGCATTTCGCCCGACGTCATTCGCTGGGATCGCGGACGGTTCGCTGGCTCCGTGCCCCGATCGTCTACAAGTGCACGCCGGCGGCGCCCCGCGCGAGCATTGGCTCAACCCTTACGTTGCCAGCGAACAGGCAGCGCTGGGCTAAATCCCACCCGAGTCCTCAAGGTGGGCGTCGCCCTTGCTCCAGGCATGGACCTGCTTGCACTCGGGACAAGACACCCGGTTGAGGCCAATCGGTCGCGCGTGCCAAGTCTCCGGGTCGGCGGTCAGGCCGGTCGGTATGGCGCGGCCGGTAACCGGGCAGCGGATCATCACCCGCGATTGGTCTGGCTCCTTGGCCACAGTCGATGTCCCCGTGATGATCCCCGGACTTCTTACTTCGCGGAAGTACCGTTCGCGACCTGCGACGCCTCGGTATAGGGATAAATCATCTTCCCGGTCGCGTATTTGCCGGGCCAGAGGATGGTCTGTCTGGCGTCCGTCTTGAACTGATCGAGCCCGTTCCCGCCGATCCCATGGAACTGGACTTCCAGCACGCGAGGCTCCGCCCATTCGCCGTTCGGCCCGAACTTCACGTCGCCGACCACCGTGCTGAAAGTATGGCTGCGCAGATAGGCGGCGAGCTTCGCCTGGTCGAGGCCGTGTGTCGCGGTCACCGCGTCGCCGAGCACCTGTAGATAGGCATAGGCGTAAGGCGGCAGATAGTAGCCGAGCGGATCGACCCCGGCTTTTTCCGCTTCGGCCTGATAGACTTTCAGGAAGTTGAGAACGCCCGGGAACTGCATGGTCTTCGCCGGCTGCCAAAAATCATAATTGACGATGCCATTGAGCTCCGGCCCGAGCTGGGTCTTGAAGGTGGTGAATTGCAGGCCGACCATGCCGCCGCCGAACATCTTGGTCTGCAACCCCGCCTCATGGGCGGCGCGCACCATGCCGGCCGAGTCGGGCGGATATGAGGCGACGAACACGATGTCGGGATGCGCGGCCTGGATCGCTTGGACGATTGGACTGAAATCGGTCGTGCTTGGCGGATAGGTCTTGTCGTAAACGATCTCGAGCCCTCTCGCCTTCGCCTGCTCGCGAGCGCCGTCGGCCGCGTGGATCGCGAACTCGCTATTGGCCGCAATGATCGCGACGGTCTTCGGCTTCGGCGTCTGTTGCGCCGCCAGATCGAAGAACCCGGTGGAGAAGCTTTGCGACGGATGCTCGCCGCCGGTCGGCACCACCGAGAAGTAACGGTCGTAGTGGAACTCCTTGTTGACGTCGAGGCCGAACAGCGAGAGGAACGCCAATTTATGTGCGATGACGATGGGCATCGCCGGCGCTATCTGGGTGGTGCCGTAACCGCTGACCGCCAGGTCGACTTTATCGACGTCGAGCAGCTTCGAGTAGAGCCCGGGGACCATCGCCGGATTGCTCTGGTCGTCATAGTAGACGAGCTTGACCGGCCGGCCCAAAAGGCCGCCATGAGCGTTGGTGTCCTTCTCCCAGATTTGCATGGCGACCAACGCCGCCTTGCCGTTTGCCGCCAACCCTCCGGTCTCGGCCATGCCGAAGCCGATCGTGATCGGCTCGGTCGCGCGCGCCGCGCCGACCGTCGCCATCGATATCGCCAGCGCCGCCACTGGTGCTGCGGCAAGGCGAAGCCGCCCGTGCCGCCGGGTCCAATTCGTCAGCATACGCCTCCTCCCTGTATCGCTTTGGGGCTTTGCGCCCAGCGACGATGTTACGCTCAGGGCGGTTGAAACGCGAGATTTTGTCCGCGCAGGCGGCCGGTGCGACGCCGCCGGGGACGGATCACCCGACGACGGCGATGCCCTGGATCTCGATCAGCATGCTCGGGTCTGCGAAACCCGTGACCGTGATCGCCGCACTTGCGGGGAAGTTTTCGCCGAATATTTCGCTGCGGATTTCAGTCATTCGCGTCGTGTAGCGGGAATCGGCAAGAAAGACCGTCATCGTGACCATATCCTTCAGGGATGCCCCGGCCTCCTTCAGCGTCGCTTCTATGTTCTTGAAGGTCTGTCGCGTCTGCGCATCAAAGTCGCCGGCGAGCGAATTGCCAGCCTGGTCCTTTTGACCCGTGTGGCCGGCGATCCAGACGACCTTTCCACCCTCGGTGACGACTGCCGGGGAGAACGAGCGAGACTGCTGCCACGTCCCGCGCACGAATGATTTTTTCATGGACTCTCTCCTCTCGAGCCTCTGTGAAATGGCTCCATGTGCCTGCGGATCGAGCACGATCCGGTCACCTCAGAGCATGGCTTTCTAGGCTTCCGAGGCGCGCCCAAGCGGAGCGGAAGTTGGCCAGGCTTCGGCCATGCCGCCCCTCGAATCCGAATGCGGCTTCAACAGCTCGCCGGTCCCGTTGTTCCAGCCGGCGCAGCGGATCGTCAAATGCGTTGAGTGGAGCAGGCGCGACGAGCGGGGCGATCTGGATCGCGACGCCAACGCTACACGACTTACTCCGCAGCGACCCGCCGTCCGAGCGCTGCGGTATCGAGGTTACTCGCTGTTCCGGCCGTGAGCTGGGCGTAGACCTGGCACAAGAATCCACCGCTCAGCGCCAGCGCGATGAACCAGCAGACATAGGCGATCAGCTCAACAAGCGGCTGGGCAAGCCCGTCGAGAGCGCCGGTCAGTTCGAAGGCGAGCACCGCCCAGAGCCCGAGAGGCGGCAACACGCAAGCAAGCCAACCATAGAGGATCGGCGCGGTGTTGCCGCGGCTGTGTTGCCAGAGCGGGGCGAGGAGCGGACCGGGCACCTCGGTAGCGACCGCTGGAAGCACGATCATCAGGCGCGGCAAGATGATCGTCGCGGCAATGGTGGCCGGGATCGAGAACGCGAAGCCAGCAACAAGCCGGAGCATCGGCATGAGCGAGAGTGAGCCGCCATGCACAACGGCGAGAGCGGCTGCCCACCAGGCATCGGCGTGCAGCAGCATCACAAGCATGAGCAGCGGGACGCCGGGAACGAGAGCAATGGCCGATTGATAGGCGAGGAAGCGCAGCTCTCGGCCGCCGAGGGTCAGCGGCACCACGTCGGACGCCGGTTCCTCATTGAGGAGGGCCCGATACCAGTTTACCGAGAAGGCGGCGGAGACGACCGCGAGGCACGCGAGCGTGATCAGCAGCAGCAGCAACGACATCGACTGAGACCACGCCACCATTCTGACCAGGATGCACCCCAGCAGGCACGCCATCCACCCACCGGCGAGACGGCAGAACGTGCCGAGATGAAAGAACAAGACGCGATAGGTGTCGATCGCGATCGAGCGGGTGGCGATGCGCATCATGTGGCTGCGGCTACTCTCAATGACTTCGATACCGCCTGGCCGCGACGCATATGCGCCGCAGCGCAACTGGCTCCTCTATGCGCGATCATGCCAGCGTCGTGAGAGGCGGCAACGTGTTTCGCCACTGATTTTTGCGATATATGTCGTAAGTGAGCGTGAATTGTCTTCGGCGCCACGCCTTTAATGTCTGGTGACGTTCACTCCGCCGCAGGCGTGTCGAGAGCCACAATCTTGCCACGCGCAGATTAGCGTCCGCTTTACCGCGTCTAAGTTACAGAGATGCCGATGCAGCGATCGGAGCTGAACTTTTTTGCAGGCGGATAAAATGCGATCCAAGCAACGAAGTGCGAAGCATGAGCGCGTGAGACCCTCTGCCGTGCCGTCGATCCTCGGCAGCGATCTCAAGATCGAGGGCGACATCGTCAGCCTCGGCGAGGTGCATATCAGCGGCTCGGTCAAGGGTGACGTGATCGCGCGCGACCTGACGCTCGGCGAAGGCGGCTCTGTCACGGGTGCCGTTAGCGCCGAAATCGCCACAATCGCCGGCAATGTCGCCGGGCGCCTCACCGCCGCCTCTGTCGTGCTGAGGCCGACCGCGCGTCTCGCCGCCGACGTGACGCATGTGTCACTGACCATGGAGCCAGGCGCGGCATTCGAGGGCCTCAGCCACCGTGTCATTTCGGTCGAAGAGGCGGAAGACACCGCGGTCCGCAGACTGCTCCTCGGGCCGCCCCTATCGAGCAAGGCCGGCCCGATCTGACTCGGCGAAGCCGACATAGGCCGGATTGAAACGCCGTGATGCGCAGCACCGCCAGACAGCACTTGGGTGCGGCCTACACATCATACATCCCCTAGCTCGGGGGATCACCCGATAGCACGGCACGGCGCGGCGCTCCATTGATCTATGACGATCTCTGCGACGTAGGTATGGGAGCGCGGCATATGCGACTGGTGCGACTGGCTATTCTTGTACTCATGGCGTCGGCCGTGCTTCCGTCAGTAAGTCGAGCACAGGCCCCTGTTTTCGTCATTACTCCGGAAAACAGCTCGATTAAGTTCCACGTGAACGCTTCGGTCGCTCTGGACGGTACTTTCGACAAATGGGCCGCCACTCTGACTTTTTCGTCGCCTGACGTAACGACAGGCGTTTTGGACATCAAGATTCAGGCAGCCAGCGTGGATACTGGAAGTGGCTTGAAGAACGGCAAGCTGAGGAGCAATGACTTCTTCGCCGTCCAGCAGAATCCGTTGATCACGTTCCACTCGAAAAAGATTGTACAGACTGGCCCGAACAGCTTTGAAATCCCGGGCGAGTTTACGATACGCGGAGTGTCCAAGATCGAGACTCTGAGGCTGACGGTTTCCGGCAAGGGGACAGGCTCAGGTGCGATCCGAGGAACCATGGCCTTCGACCGCAAGAACTACGGGATGAACAGCGGCATCCCGTTCATCAAAATCGCCGACCGCGTCGAGGTTACGGTCGACCTCAGGGGCAAGCGAGTCAGCGGGCCTCCGTTGGCATTTAAGCAGTAGCTGCAACTGCGTCAGACCTGCATATCGCTGTTCCATGGCTGAGCGCTCGTTAGCCGGACCCGACTAAAGCCGGCATCCATCTGTGGCTCGTCATGGCGGGCCTTGGGCAGTTGTCTCGGCGATCGTTGCCTCGGTTGCTTCAACATGAGACCATCGGGAACTCAGCTCGCCGCGATCCGAACAACGATGGGAGGAGGCCATGTTCGACCTCGACCGGTTTATCGCCGATTTGAGAGCGACGCTCGGCGAGCGATCCCGACAGGCGATGGCGGAGGTCGTCGAGCGCGCCGTGTCCGATCCCGCTTCCCTCCTTGGTCGGATCGGCGAACCGGACGCGCCAGGGGTTAAACTCTTGTACGAAGGACCTGATTTGACGGTCTTCAATGTAATCTGGGCACCGAAGTTCGTGACGCTTCCGCACGATCACCGCATGACTGCGGTTATCGGCATGTACGGCGGTCGGGAGGACAACACCTTCTGGCGCCGGGTCCGGGAGGCGGCGAAATTCCAGATTGAACCCGCCGGCGGCCAAGCGTTGGGTCCCGGAGATGTCGCGCTTCTGGGCCGCGACATCATTCATTCGGTGATCAACCCGCTGGGAAAGTTCAGCGGCGCCATCCACGTATATGACGGTCCTTTTATGACCACACCGCGCAGCATGTGGGACGCGGAGACCCTGGTAGAGCAGCCCTACGACCTCGATGCCGTCACGAAGGGGATGCCGTTACAAGCCGCTCGATAGTGTGTGGCGATTGCGATTTGCGCCGCCCGCTGAGCAAATTGTCTAGCGCTCGACTGATCACCCCCCGTGAAGCCGGGGAACGCCGGCCACGGCCTTCACACAAGCTGATCATGCATGCAGCAAGCCTTCTATCCCTGCTTGGTGCGATTGCCGTTGGGGCGGCCGCGTGTGCGGCCGCTCCATCGGCGGCGCAACCCCCTGCCTGCGCGCGACCGCAGGCCATGCGCGAGGGTTGGGCTGCCTCCTTCACGGCAGGCTGCATCGATCGCAATGGCAAATTCGCCGGCGGCTCCCAAATCATCCACCTCGTGCCGCACAAGGGCAGCCTCTATGCGGCGAGCGGTTACTGGGAGGACAGCCGTAACATCTGGTATGGCGGCAAGGACCGGGGCTCCGGCTGGGCTCAGGTTCTGAAATTGGCGGGTCCCGGGGAGCCATGGGTGGTCGACCTCGATCTTGGTCCCCAGCACTTGCGCGCCGAACTGCTCAAGTCGGTCACCTTCACGCTCGACGCGGAAGGCCGCCCGTTGCCGATCCCGGATACGCTGCTGATAGCGGCGACATACGATGGCTCCGGAAGTCGCGGCGTAAGCCTGTTCGTGCGCAACGACGAAACCGGTTCCTGGACGAAGAGCAAGATCGTCAGCGGCGATACCGGCGCAAGAGGCGAGAACAACTCCGTACGCGCCGCGACCGTCTATCGCGACCGCGTCACGGGCCAGGAAAAGCTTTTCATCTCCGTCGGCGTTCTCGGCATCTACACCGGCAACTATGACCCGTCACGACCCGGCAAGATCAACTGGGCTTCAGCGTCCGAATTTGGCCCCACCCGAACGCGCATCCTCGCCATCGTCGAAGCGAATGACAGCCTCTTCTTCTCGGAAGGCACCAAGATCTTCCGCCGCGTCGACGGCGCCACACCGCGTTACGTCGAAGTTGCCGACATGTCGGCCGAGGTGAATGCGGAAACCAGCCGCGACCTCTTTCAGAGCATTGGTGGTATCCGGGGGCTGTCCGCCATTGCGGGTCCCGTGCCTGGCAAGCAGTCGCTCATCTTTCTGTGGCATCCCGGCACCCGGTCACAGGGCTGCGTCTTCCGCCTCGATCCGCAGCCCGATGGCTCCTATACCCGCGTGCGCGAGACCTGCCTCGCGGGCCAAGTCAGCCAGCACCTCGGCGGTGCGCCCGTTCCGTATGTAGCGGGTGCCTATAGCAACTTCTTGCCGGTGGTCGATCCCAAGTCGAAGGCGCTACTGCACCTGATCGGGCTCGAAGCGTTCATTCCCGCCTCGCCGCAGGGTCGCGGCTACCAGCAGCTTACGGCGCACAATCAGCGCAACCAGAAGGGCGGCTTCTACGCGGGGGCCATGTATGCGCTGCGCGACGCACAAGGGCATTGGCGCGTGGGCGAGGTGAACGGGAGGTATCGGCAAGGCCAGCCGGAACTCGTGTCAGTCTACACCTATGCGGTTTCGCCCTTCGGCGAGCCTGGACATCAGACGATTTATCTCGGCGGCTATGACGCCAACGTGTTCCCATCATCCGACACAGGCTGGGTGTTCAGCACCGATCTCGCAAACCTGGTGGGGAGATAGTTGGGGCGCTCACCGGCGCAGTTGACGCTTTGTACCGCTCATCCACTCACTGCGCGCCGCCGGGTCCGGCTTGGGCGCGGCGCAGCTGGGTGACGTTGCGGTTGTGCTCGGCAAGGGTGCGGGCGAAAGCGTGGCCGCCCGTGCCGTCGGCGACGAAGTAGAGATCGTCGCTGTCGGCGGGATGAAGCACGGCGTGCAGCGCGGCGAGACCCGGATTGTCGATCGGCGTCGGCGGCAGCCCGTCATGGAGGTAGGTGTTGTAGGGCGAATCGAGCGCCAAATCCTCGTGGTCCAGGGGATGGTCGAGCGGCTTGCTGCCACCATCGGTCAGCGCGTAGTCGACGGTCGGATCCGCCTGCAGCTTCATGCCGAGCTTGAGCCGGTTGAGAAACACCGCGGCGATATGCGGCCGCTCATCCTCGCGCGCCGTCTCCTTCTCGACGATCGAGGCGAGGGTCAACGCCGCCTCGGGTGTCGCCAGCGGCAGAGCCGCGCTGCGGTCCTTCCAGGCCGCCGCCACGGCCCGATCCATGGCGCGGTGCATGCGTGCCAGAATCTCCTGGCGGCGGTCGCCGAGCACGTAGAAATAGGTGTCCGGCAACAGGCTGCCTTCCGGCGGCACGCGATCGACCTTGCCCTCGAGCGCCGTCTGCTGATCGAGCAGCGCCACGATCTCGGCGCTGCTGAGACCCTCGGGCACGGTGACGCGGTGCTGCACAACCCGTCCGCTGGCGATCAGCGCCGCCGCCGCGCGCGGGCTGATGGCAGCGGCGAATTCGTATTCGCCGGCCTTCAGCGCCCCCTGCCGGCGATCGGCGGCGACGCCGGCGACGAAGAACCAGGGATGGTCGATGATGCCGTTTTGAGCGAGCGTCCGCGCCACGGCGTTGACGCCGGCGCCGCGCGGGATGACGACGATCTTGCTCGCAGCCAGAGGGCCCGGAGCGGTGTAGTCGCGCCAGACCCAAAAGGCGAAGCCCGCTGCCGCCGCTAGTGCGAGCAGCGCCGCGCCGAGCCAAAGCCGGCGCGCCCCGCCGGGCATTCAGGGGGCCTGCGCGAAGACGAGCGAGGCGTTCGTCCCGCCGAAGCCGAAGGAATTGGAGAGCGCGTAGCGCACGCGCCGCTCCTTCGCCTGCAGCGGCACCAGATCGATGTCGCAGCTCGGCGACGGATGCTCGAGGTTGAGCGTCGGTGGCACGACCCCGTCGCGCATCGCCAGGATCGAGAAGATCGCCTCGACACTGCCGGCAGCGCCGAGGAGGTGACCGATCGAGGATTTGGTCGACGACATCGACAGCTTGTAGGCGTGATCGCCGAACAGCCGCTTGACGGCACCGAGCTCGATCTCGTCGCCGAGCGGCGTCGAGGTGCCGTGGGCGTTGATGTAATCGATCTGCTCGGGATCGAGCTTCGCCCGCTTCAGCGCATTGCGCATGGCGCGGAAGGCGCCGTTGCCGTCCTCCGCCGGAGCGGTGATGTGGTGCGCATCGCCCGAGAGGCCGTAGCCGATCACCTCGGCATAGATCTTGGCGCCGCGCTTCTTGGCATGCTCGAGCTCCTCGAGCACGAGCACGCCGGCGCCCTCGCCCATGACGAAGCCGTCGCGCGCCTCGTCCCAGGGGCGCGAGGCCCGATTCGGCTGATCGTTGAACGCCGTCGACAGCGCGCGCGCCGCCGCGAAACCGGCAAGGCCGAGCCGGCAGATGGCGGCCTCGGCGCCGCCGCAGACCATGACGTCGGCATCGTCCCACATGATGAGACGCGCCGCATCGCCGATGGCATGAGCGCCGGTCGAGCAGGCCGTGACGACGGCATGATTGGGACCGGTGTAGCCATAGCGGATCGAGACATGGCCCGAGGCGAGGTTGATCAGATTCGCCGGGATGAAGAACGGCGACAGCCGGCGCGGCCCGCGTTCATGCAGCGTGATCGCGCCCTCGGTGATGCCGGGCAGACCGCCGATGCCCGAGCCGATCATCACGCCCGAGCGCTCGCGCTCCTCGGGATCGTCGGGCTTCCAGCCGGCATCGGCGACGGCCTGCTCCGCCGCGGCGAGCGCATAGACGATGAACTCGTCCATCTTGCGCTGCTCCTTGGGTGCGACCCAATCGTCGGCGTTGAAATCGCCCGACGCGGTATCGCCGCGCGGCACCTGTCCCGCGATCTTCGCCGGCAGATCGGCGACATCGAAACTCTGGATCGCGCGGATGCCCGACTGGCCCTCGATGAGGCGTTTCCAGACGCGCTCCGCTCCCACCCCGAGCGGGGTGACGAGACCGATACCGGTGATGACGACTCGTCTCATGCCTTGAGGCTGAATGACATTGCCAGAAGCCGGAGTGCGGCCCTACTTGTGCGCTTCGATGAAATTGACCGCGTCCTTGACGGTCACGATCTTTTCCGCGGCATCATCGGGGATCTCGCACCCGAACTCTTCCTCGAAAGCCATCACCAGCTCGACCGTGTCGAGGCTGTCGGCTCCGAGATCGTCGATGAAGCTGGCGTTGTCGGTCACCTTGGACTCGTCGACGCCAAGATGCTCCACCACAATCTTTTTT
>DATIYL010000006.1:0-15544 GCA_035517635.1 Allostellaceae bacterium
CGTCAGGGCTTCGTCTTGTCCCGCGCCTGCTCGGTGACGAGCGACACCTTGTTGAAGCCGGCGGCGCTCACCATGCCCATCACCTCCATGACGCGGCCGTAATTGATGGCGCGGTCGCCGCGCACATAGATGTCGGCATCGGGATTGTTTTTGGTGATGGCCTGCAAGCGCGCCACGAGCTGGTCGTCCCCGATCTCGGAGTTCTGCAGGAAGAGTTTGCCTTCGGCGTTGACGGTGATGACCAGCGGCTCTTTCTGCTCGTTGATCGCCGGCGCCTTGGTCTGCGGCAGATCGACGGGGACGCCGACCGTGAGCAGCGGCGCCGCCACCATGAAGATGACGAGCAGCACCAGCATCACGTCGACCATCGGCGTGACGTTGATCTCGCTCATCGGCTTGTAGCGCGCGCGGCCGTTGCCGCCGTTGTTGATGATGCCGCCGGCCATGGCTCAGCCTTTCTCGTCCAGCTGGCGCGACAGGATCGCGCCGAACTCGGTGGCAAAGCCGTCCAGCCTCCCGGCATAGCGGCCGAAATCGGTCGAGAACTTGTTGTAGGCGATGACCGCGGGGATCGCCGCGACGAGGCCCAACGCGGTGGCGAAGAGCGATTCGGCGATGCCGGGCGCCACCACCGCAAGGCTGGTGTTCTTCGAGGCGGCGATCGACTGGAAGCTGTTCATGATGCCCCAGACCGTGCCGAACAGGCCGACGAAGGGCGAGGTCGACCCGACCGTGGCGAGGAACGGCATGAAACGCTCGAGCCGTTCCATTTCCCGGCCTAAGGTCACATGCATGACGCGCTCGATGCGCTCCTGCAGGTTGGTGCGCAAGGTCGAGGAGGCGGCAAGGCCCTTGGCGGCGCTGCGCCGCCACTCGCGCATCGCCGCGGCGAAGACCGCCGACATCGGATCGAGCGGACGCTGGCCGATGCGGTCGTAGAGATCGTCGAGCGAGCCGCCCGACCAGAAGCTCTCCTCGAAATGCTCGGCGTCGCGCCGCAAGCGCCGCAGCTTTATCAGCTTGTCGAAGATCACCGCCCACGACCAGAACGAGGCCGCCAGCAGCAGGAACATGACGACCTTGACGATGAGATCGGCTTGCAGAAAGAGACTGATGATCGAGAGATCGTGGGGAACCGCGCTCCCGGCGAGCGGGACCGAGCTGACATCACCTTGCATGGGCCGTAACCATCTTCGTTGTTTCGTTCAGCGAAAGAAGCGCCGCGCGGAGCGGCGGCGGCAGGCGCTGCGGCCGGCCGTTCCGGCCGATCGCGGCGATGGCGAGGGCAAGCCGGACGAGCGTGGCATCGCCGCGATGCACTTCCTGCTCGATGTCGAGCGTCGCAGCGCCGAGCCCGGCGAGCCGCGTCAGCACGACCAGATCATCGTCGAGCCGCGCCGGCAGCCGGTAGTCGACCGAGCAGCGCCGCACGACGAAGCCGAGCCCGGTCTCGGCGCGGAGCCGCTCCTGCTCGATGCCAAGGCGCCGCAGCATCTCGGTGCGCGCCCGCTCGGCGAATTTGAGATAATTCGCATAGTAGACGAGCCCGGCCGCATCCGTGTCCTCGTAATAGACGCGAACGGGATAGAGGTAGGTCCCCTCTTCGACGCGGCCTTCGCGCGGCAGGATCGGGCTCACGCTTCTTCCTCCTGATCCCCGGCAAGGAGGTCGAGCTGCGCCGCGCGCGGGCGCAGCGGCGTGACGCCCAGGTAGTTATAGGCGAGGTCGGTGAGCATTCGGCCGCGCGGGGTGCGCTGCACGAAGCCTTGCTGGATGAGGTAGGGCTCGATCACCTCCTCGATCACGTCGCGCTGATCGGCGAGCGCCGCGGCGATGGTTTCGGCGCCGACCGGACCGCCGCCGTAATTCTCGGCCAAGGCGAGGAGATAGCGGCGGTCCATCGCGTCGAACCCGCGCTCGTCGACCTCGAGCCGCCGCAGCGCCTGATCCGCGGCGGCGAGGTCGATGCGCTTTACGCCGGCAACCGCGGCGAAGTCGCGCACGCGCCGCAGCAGGCGTGCGGCGACGCGCGGCGTGCCGCGCGAACGCCGCGCGATCTCGGCGGCGCCTTCGGGGGCGAGCTCGATCGCCAGCACGCGTGCACCGCGGCTGACGATGCGCTCGAGCTCGTCAGGCTCGTAGAAGACGAGGCGCAACGGGATGCCGAAGCGCTCGCGCAGCGGCCGGGTAATGAGGCCGGAGCGGGTCGTCGCGCCGACGAGGGTGAAGGGCGGCAGGTCGATCCGCACCGAGCGCGCCGCCGGGCCCTCGCCGATGATCAGGTCGAGCTGGAAATCCTCCATCGCGGGATAAAGGATCTCCTCGACTGCCGGCGTCAGGCGGTGGATCTCGTCGATGAAGAGAACGTCGCGCGGCTGCAGATTGGTGAGGAGCGCGGCGAGATCGCCGGCACGCTGGATCACCGGCCCCGAGGTTGCGCGAAATCCCACGCCCATCTCGCGCGCCACGATCTGCGCCAAAGTAGTTTTGCCGAGACCGGGCGGCCCGAAGAACAGCACATGGTCGAGCGACTCGCCCCGCCCTCGCGCCGCCTCGATGAAGACGCGCAGATTGTCACGCACCTGTCGCTGGCCGACGAACTCGTCGAGGCTGAGCGGCCGGAGCGACGCCTCGGCCGCGTCCTCCTCGCGCCGCTCGGGCATGACCATGCGCGGCTCGCTCATCGCGCCAGCTCCTGCAGCCCGGCGCGGATCAAGGCGTCGATCCGCGCCTCGGCGCCGAGCCGCTGCGCCGCCTGATTGACGGCGCTATAGGCGTCGCTGCGGGAATAGCCGAGATTGATCAGCGCGGAGACCGCATCGGCCGCGGCGCCCGGCGGCGCAGCGATGGGCGCGCTCGTCGCCGCCGGCCCGAGCGCGATGCCGCCGACCTTGTCCTTGAGCTCGTTGGCGATGCGCTGCGCCAGCTTCTGGCCGACGCCATCGGCGCGGGCCAGCGCCGCCTTGTCCTGCGCCATGATCGCGGTCGCCAGGGCCTCCGGCGGCAGCACGCTGAGGAGAGCGAGGGCCAGCTTGGCGCCGACGCCCTGCACTGTCGTCAGCAGCCGGAACCAGCCGCGCTCCGCCTCGTCGGCGAAGCCGTAGAGATGGATATGGTCCTCGCGCACATGGGTCTCGATGAGGAGGCGGACCGCCTCGCCGCGCGGCGGCACGCGCGCCAAGGTGCGCGCCGAGGCGAAGACGAGGTACCCGACGCCGTTGACGTCGAGGACGACGCCGTCGGCCGCAGCCTGATCGACGATCCCGGCCAGCATGGCGATCATCGCGGCATCCCCGTAGCGACCGACGCCTGCCCGCTCCACGCGCGCAAGGTCGAGGCGTGATGCGCATGGCAGATGGCGACGGCGAGCGCATCGGCGGCGTCGGGCGACTCCAGCACCGCGCCCGGCAGCAGCCGGCGCACCATCATCTCGACCTGCTGCTTGTCGGCATGGCCCACGCCAACCACCGATTTCTTGATCAGATTGGCCGAGTATTCGAACACGGGAAGGCCGCGCTCGGCGGGAGCGAGCAGCACCACGCCGCGCGCCACGCCGAGCTTCAAGGTCGATGCCGGGTTCTTGTTGACGAAAGTCTCCTCGACCGCAGCCGCCGCGGGCGCGTAGCGCTCGATGATGTCGTTGAGCTGACGGAAGAGATCGACGAGGCGCAGCGCCAGCGCCTCGCGGTCGCGCGAATGCACGACGCCGTCGGCGATATGGCTCAAACGATTGCCCTCGGCATCGATCACACCCCATCCGGTGTGGCGCAGCCCCGGATCGAGTCCGATGAGGCGCATGGCGATTCCCGTCCGGCGGGGTCAGGCGCTCAATCGCGCCATGACGTCGTCCGAGACCTCGAAATTGGCGTAGACGTTCTGCACGTCGTCGCTGTCTTCCAAGGCCTCGAGCAGCTTGAAGAGCGCCTCCGCGGTCGCGCCCTCGACCGGAGCGAGCGTCTTCGGCCGCCACACGAGGCGGGCCGAGCTCGCCGCGCCGAAACGGCGCTCGAGCGCGTCGCGCAGCTCGTTGAGCGCGTCGGGCGCCACGGTGATCGCATGCTCTTGCGGTCCGCTCTCGACATTGTCGGCGCCGGCTTCGGCGGCAGCCTCGAACATGTCGTCGGCGGAGGCGGCCGAAGCGGGATAGGTGACCTGGCCGAAGCGGTCGAAGAGGAAGCTCACGCTGTTGCTCTCGCCGAGATTGCCGCCCGCTTTGGTGAAGGCGGCGCGCACCTCGCTTGCGGTGCGATTGCGATTGTCGGTCAGCGCTTCGACGATGATGGCGACGCCGCCGGGACCGTAGCCCTCGTAGCGCACCTCCTCGTAATTCTCGCCGTCATCGGCACCGGAGCCGCGCTTGATGGCGCGCTCGACGGTGTCCTTGGGCATATTGGCTTCCTTGGCCGCGATGATCGCGGCGCGCAGGCGCGGATTGGAATTCGCATCGGGCAATCCGGTGCGGGCGGCGGTGGTCAGCTCGCGAATGATCTTCGTGAAGATCTTGGCGCGCTTTTTGTCCTGCGCGCCCTTGCGGTACATGATGTTCTTGAACTGGGAATGGCCAGCCATGGCGAATCGCTAATTCCTGAGATTTCTGCCGGGGACCATACCATACCTTGTGAAATGGCCAACCGCCGCGTCCGCATCGGTTGCGCCTCGCGAGAGTTCGCGTCTTAGCCCGTCAATATGGCAGCATTGCGGCGTCAGACGCCGGCGAGTCGCGTGAGGCCGTCGATGGCGAAAGCGAGCATGAGGAGCCCGGTTGCCGCCTTGGCGATCATTGCCCAGGCATCGCCCGCAAAGCGCAAGCGCAGCAGCACGACCGCCGCGCACAACAGCACGACCCAGAGGTTGGTTCCGAGCAGCACCGCGCCGGCCACGACGAGCGCGGCGCCAGGACCCGCGGCCAGCGTCTCCGGCCGGCCAATGACGGCAAGCCAGAACGCGATGTTCCACGGACTCGACAGCGCCAGGCCCAGCCCCAGCAGATAGCCGGCACGGCCGCTGTCGAACCGCCCCGGGGCTTCGGCCGTTCGGCCGCCGCGCCACGCCGCCAGCGCTTGCCATGCGCCGCGGAGATAGACCGCCGCCAGCAGCAGCAACAGCGCGGTGCTGAGCCAAGCGAGCGCCACCCCGGCGCCCAGCGGGCCGATCAGCGCACCGGCGCCGAGCACCACCGCGATCGCCCAAGCCGCATCGCCGGTGCAAGCGCCCAAGCCCACGCCATAGGCCGGCCAGAAGCCGCGCGCGAGACCGCGGCGAATGATCTCGGCATTGATCGGGCCGGGCGGCCAGGCGACCGACCAGCCGAGCACGAACCCATAGGTAGCAAGCGGCAGCAACGCCGCGGCGGCAGGCATGGCGCATCGCTAGCATATCGGCGTTTGCTTGCGCGAGGGCAGCGGCGAGAAAGAACCAGTGGCGGCCACGCCGCCGCTTCTTAGCTCTGATCGGGCTGGCGCGGATCGCGCCGCGGACCGGCGCGACCGCCGACTTCGTCGTCATAGCCGTAGCGATGGCTGAAGAAGAGCAGCGCCATGAGCCCGACGCCCAGGCCGACCGTGCCGAGAACGCCCAGAACCAGCGCAATATAGCCGTTCGCATCCATCTGGGTCGGACCGAGCGAGCGCCACGTGTAGATGCCGATCGCGACCAAGGCGAGGATGATGGCGGCGCCGACGGCGGCAAGCGCGCGCTGTGACGCCGGTGAGGACGGTTTTTCGCGGGAAGGATCGCTCATGGGGCACCTCCCTTCGGCGATTGCCAGCGAGGAACATGTGGGACTTCCCCGCCGGTTCTGACAGCCGCGCAGTTGCCAAAAGTTATAGTAATTTAACCAATCCCTTGCAGCATCGGCCCGGCGCGTGGCCGCCAGAGCACGAGGGAAGGCCGCTATGGAGAGCAGAGAGCAGGAGCCGGCGATTCGTCTGGGCGACCCGGTGCCCTGGTTCGACGCGCGGACCGTGACAGGGGGGTCGGTCGCCCTGCACGTCGACGCCGGTCGCTGGGCGGTGCTGGCCTTTCTCGGGTCGCTCGCCGAGCCGCGCGCCGCGCAGGCACTCGCCGACATCCTCGGCGAAGCGGCGCTGTTCCAAGAGGATCACCTCGTCTTCTACGGCATCCTGACGGCGCCGCCCGCGCCCGAGGCGCTGGCGCGGCTCGCGGCCATCAGCGGTCCCGCCATCGCCTTCGTCGCCGATTACGACGGCCGCATCAGCGCCGGCTTCGGCGTGCGCGAGACGCCGCGCACCATCGTTCTCGACCCGCTGCAGCGCGCCGTCGCCGATATCGCTTGGGACCATCCGGCGGGCCATGGCGAGGCGCTCCGCCGTGTCCTGCGCGGGTTGCCGCCGGTAGACCAATCGGCGGGCGTGCCGCTTTGGGCGCCGGCGCTGATCGTGCCGCGCATTCTAGACTTCGAGCTCTGCGACTTCCTCGTCCGTCTCTACACGGCGATGGGCGGCGAGGAATCGGGATTCCTGCTCGATCGCGGCGGCAAGACGGCGACCGTGATCAACCATCGCCTGAAGCGCCGCCGCGATCTCCTCATCGTCGATCCGGAGCTGCGCGGCAAGATGCGCGAGCAGATCGTGCGCCGGCTGCTGCCCGCCATAGAGCGCTTTTTCGGCTTCGCCGCAACGCGCATGGATCGCTACCTGGTCTCATGCTACGACGCCGCCGAGGGCGGGCACTTCTTTCGTCATCGCGACAACATCAATGCCGGCGCCGAACATCGGCGCTTTGCCGTCTCGATCAATCTCAACGGCGATTACGACGGCTGCGACATCATCTTCCCCGAATTCGGCCGCCGCACCTATCGCGCGCCGGTCGGCGGGGCGGTCGTCTTTTCTTGCGGCATGCTGCATCAGGTGACGCCGATCAGCCGCGGCCGGCGCTACGCCTTCGTGCCGTTCCTCTACGGCGAGGCCGAAGCGGCGCTGCGCGAGCGCAACAATACGCGGCTGGCAGAAGGCGAGCCGGTCTATGTCGAGGGCTCGGACCGGCTCTATCCGATGGCCGCCGAATAGGCGCTTCGATCGCCATGGACGCCGCCACGCTTGCCCGTTTCACCCCGGTCGCGCTCGACCTCGCCGCGCCGGGAGGCACGGTCGATTGGGGCGATCTCGCGGGGCTGCGCTTTGCCGAGCCGGTCTTCGACCAGACGGTGGAGCGCTGGGCAGGCAGCGAGGCGCCGCGTCTCGTCCGCACCGATCTGGCGGCACTGGCGGCGCTCGACGATACGCCCTCGCTCGATCCCTCGGCGCTGATCTTCCATCTGTCGCGCTGCGGCTCGACCCTGGCATCGCGCCTCCTCGCGCGTCTGCCCGGCGCTCTCGTTGTCGCCGAGCCGCGGCCGCTCAACACGCTGCTGCTCGCCGATCCGGCGGCGCTCGATGAGGACATGGCGGCGCGGCTGCTGCGTCTCCTCGTGCGCGCGCTCGGCCGGCGCCGCTTCGGCGATGAGCGCCACTACGTGCTGAAGCTCTCGAGCTGGAACCTTGCCCGGCTCGACCTCTTTCGCCGCGCCTTCCCCGGTGTGAAGCTGATCTGGGTGCAGCGCTCGCCGCTCGATGTGATGGCGTCGGTGCTCGCCGATCCGCCGAGCTGGACGGCGCTGCGCCGCGCACCGATCGAAGCCGGGCGACTCTTTGGGCTCGGCGCCGCAGAGCTTGCGCGACTCGATGATGCCAGCTTCTGCGCGCTGGTGCTCGCCTCGCTCCTCGCGGTCGCCGCGGCGGCCGAGGATATGATGATCGTCGACTATCGCGAGCTGCCTCATGCGGTCTGGACGCGGATCGCGCCGGCGATCGGGCTTGCGCCCGACGCCGACGACATGGCGCGGCTCGGCGAGGAGGCGCGCTACTACGCCAAGGATCCGGGTCGGCGTCTTTTCAGCGGCGACCGCGCCGATCGCCCGTCCTTGCCGGAGGGGCTGCGCGCGTTCATCACCGAGCGGATGCTGCCGCTCTATCACACGCTCGACGCGCGGCGCCGGCACGCTTAGTTCGTGCCAGAACGGTATCTTGCTGCCCTTCGTTTGCCGCGCCGGCTCAGCCCGGATGATAGAGGCCTGCGACGTTGATCGTGTTCACCTGTCTCCCTGGGACGGGGAAGATGACTGTCTCCCGAGCCGGCGCAATGACATTGGCGGCGACATATCTTCTCATCGATACCATCAAACAGGCGATCTGGGACGCCTCGTGCTCGCCGCCGCTGTGAGACCATACGGCTATGCAGTCGCCAAGGCAAATCTTGTAGACAGGCGTGTCCTTGTCGCGGACTCCGTCAATCCGGTCGCAGCGAGTCGAGGATGACGCGCCGCCGCGACTCGCGCGCGGCGGCTAACAAAATTTTAATGCCAAGGATCAAGTAATTGCAGGGAATTTCTACTACCCGTTGGGAAAATTGCTCTATGATGGCGACGCAGTCGGAGGAACGCATGTAGTCGCCAAGACAAACCGACTAGAAACAGGGAGTGAAGCGATGGACCAGTCAGTCTCCTCCACTATTGGCCGCCGCACGGTCCTAAAAGGTGCCGCCGCCGCGGGCCTGGCGCAAGTCACGGCACCCTTCGTCGTCACCGCGTGGGCGGCCGACGTCATCAAGATCGGCCTCAATGACCCCTTTACCGGGACCTATGCGGAACTCGGCAAGAACGAGCAGATCGGCTGCGAGCTGGCCATCGACGAAATCAACGCGAAGGGCGGCATTCTCGGTCGCAAAGTCGAGCTGCTGGTCGAGGACTCTACCAGTGCCGACACTGGTACCGCGGTGCAGAAGGCGCACAAGCTGATCGACCGCGACAAGGTCACGTTTCTGCTTGGCAACGTGAATTCGGCCATGGCCATTGCCCTGGGCGAGGTCTCAAACCAGGCCGGCATACTGCACATCGTCACCGGCGGCCATACCGACTCCGTCACTGGGACGGACTGCCACTGGAACGTCTTCCGCGTCTGCAACACGACCCGGATGGAGACGAATTCGGTCGCCTCGACGCTGTTCAAGAAGTACGGCAAGAAGTGGTACTTCCTGACGCCCGACTATGCCTTTGGCCACACGCTGCAGCAGGGCTTCGAGGCGGCGCTAAAGGCAAACAACGGCACCGAGCTTGGCGCCTCGCTGACGCCGCTCGGCACCACCGACTACTCCTCCTATCTGATCAAGGCGCAGGCGGCCAATCCGGACGTGATCATCTTCCTGCAAGCCGGCCAAGACGCCGTCAACGCGCTGAAACAGGCGGTGCAGTTTGGCCTCAACAAGAAGTTCCACATTGCCGGTGCGCAGCAGGAGCTTGAGGTGCTCGACGGACTGCCGCCGGAGGCGCGCATCGGCACCTGGGTCTTCGAATGGTATTGGAAGCAGCCGAAGGTGCCGCATGTAAAGGAATTCGTGGCGGAGATTCGTAAGCGGCACGGCGGCAAAGTGCCGACTGCGCGTCACTGGTTCGGCTATGTCTCGGCCTGGACCTGCGCGCTAGCCGCCAACGGCACCAAGTCTCTCGACGCGCTCAAGATGGCCAAGTTCTTGCAGGACTTCAAATTGCCGCCCGAAGTCGCGCTGATGCCGAACAATCCGTTCTACCGCAAGGGCGACAACCAGCTGATGCCGACTCTCTATGTCGGCCACGCTGTGGAGAACGGCAAGGACGACCCGGAGGATCTCTTTGTCGTCGACGAGGAAGTCAAGGGCGTCGAGGCCGCGCTCCCGGTAGCCGAGACGGGCTGCAAGATGAAGTGGCCGGCCTGAAGCGGCGGCAGGCGCGGGCGCCGTGACCCCTACGGCGCCCGCTGCGCACTGGACAGGCGCTGCGCCTGGCGATATCGCTTTGGCTGGTTCTGCCCTGGCCCGTTCTCGATCATCCCGCGACCTTTCTATTGAGGCTGGAGCCCGAATGACCTTTGGCGCCGCATGACCCAGCTCATCCTCTACAACGTCTTCAACGGCCTTATCATCGGCGCGTTCTACGCGCTGATGGCGCTCGGCCTTTCGCTCATTCTCAACCTCTCCGGTGTGATCAACTTTGCGCATGGCGGGTTCCTCGCGCTCGGGGGGTATCTTGCTTATGTGCTCATTCCGTATATCGGCTTCTGGGGCGCCTTGGTGGTATCACCGTTGCTGACGGCCCTCATCGGCCTCGTCATCGAGCGTTTTCTCATCCGCCAACTCTACGGCCGTGATCCCCTCTACAGCCTGCTCTTCACCTTCGGGCTCGCCTTTGTCCTCGAGGACGGGACGCGCTTTGTCTGGGGGCCTGAGACGCTGCCCTTCTCGATCCCCGACTGGCTCTCGTCGCCGCTCAGCGGCCAGTTCTTCTTCCTCACCGGCTACCGGCTTTTTATGGTCCTGCTCGTCACGGTGGCGGTGATCGCGCTCTTTTGGATGCTGAGCCGGACCCGAACAGGAATGCGCATCCGCGCCGGCACACTCGATCTCGAGACGGTCTCCGTTCTCGGCGTCAATGTGCGCATCCTGCGCAACTTCAATTTCGGCCTCGGCATCTACCTTGCCGGCCTCGCCGGCGTGCTTGCCGCCGGTATGCTCGGCCTGCAACCGACGATCGGCAGCGAGCTGATCATGCCGAGCTTCGTCGCGATCATCATCGGCGGCCTTGGCAGCCTACCGGGGACGCTGTTGGGCGGACTGCTGATCGGCGTCGCTTCGGGAATCACGAGTGTTTTCTTCCCGTCGGCGACCGAAGCGGTCATTTACGTGCTGATGGGGCTCGTGCTCTCGGTGCGCCCGCATGGGCTCTTGGGCGAGGAAGGCCGGTTTTGATGCCTCGGCTCGATAAGCGCACCGGGGACGTTCTCGTCTGGATCCTGCTGCTGACCATGCCCTTCTGGCTCAACCACATCGGCGGCTATACCGCCCTCGGAAGCCGCGTGCTGATCCTGGCATTGGCCGCCATGTCGCTCAATTTCCTGCTGGGATTCACGGGCGTGCTCTCCTTCGGCCACGCCGCCTATTTCGGCCTCGGCGTCTACGGCGCGGGCCTCACGATCAAATACCTCGTCCCCAGCACGCTCGTCGGCATGGCGGTCGGCGTGCTCGCCGGCGCCGTCACAGCGGCGGTCCTCGGCCTCATCATCGTCCGGCTGCGCGGCATCTACTTCGCCATGGTGACGATCGCGTTCGGCCAAGTCTTCTACTTTATCGCCTATCGTTGGAACGACGTGACCGGCGGCGATGACGGGCTCTCCGGCTGGAGTCGGCTGCCGATCGACTTGGGGATCGGCACGCTCGATATCCTGCGCGGCGACCAAGCGTTCTATTACATGGTGCTCGTCTGCTTCGCGGTCGCCATCGGCATCATGGCGGCTCTGCTCCGCTCGCCGTTTGGCCGCACGCTACTAGCAATCCGCGAGAACGAGCGCCGGGCGCGCTTTCTCGGCATTCCCGTTAATTGGCACATCTGGGCGTCCTGGCTCGTCTCCTGCACCTTCGTCAGCCTCGCGGGAACGCTCTATGCGCTCCTCAACAACTTTGCTGACCCACATGACCTGCGCTGGGACCAGTCGGGCGATTTCGTCATTATGGCGGTGCTTGGCGGCATGCGGAGCTTCTGGGGGCCGCTCATTGGCGCCGCCATTTTCGTGGTGCTGCAGGACTATGTCTCTAGCCAGACGCAGAATTGGATGTCTTTCATCGGCATCTTCTTCATGCTGGTCGTGCTGTTTTTCCGGCGTGGCGTGCTCGGCATGATTCGGCGCAAGACCGCGCCATGAGGCCGAAATCGGTCGCGCTGTCGCCTCGTACCGCCGAAATCACCGTGCGACGATACTCGCTCCTGGGCAGGCTCTTAGCCGCGCAAGGCGCGGCGGCGGCGCTCGAGGAAGCGACGGACCGCCGGGTCGTGCTCGAGCCCGATCGCCTGTTCATAGGCCTCGTCGGCCGCCGCAGCATTGCCGGCGGACGCGAGCAGGCCGGCGCGAGCCGCCCAATAGGGCTGATACTCGGCGAGGCGGTCGTCGCTCTGAAGCGCGTCCAGCGCCGCAATGCCGGCAGCAGGGTCCTTGACCTCGGCCAACGCCACCGCGCGATTGACCGCCACCACCGGCGAGCCGGTCATCGCCCAGAGCGCGTCATAGAGCCGCAGGATCGCCGACCAATCGCTGCGTCCGCCATGACGGCGGACGACATGGGCGGATTGCACCGCCGCTTCGAGCTGAAAGCGGCCGATGGCATCCATGGCGCCGGCGCGAAAGAGCAGCACCTCGGCCTCGGCGATGAGCGGCGCGTCCCATAGCGCCGGATCCTGCTCGGCGAGCGGCACATACTCGCCTTGCGCATCGCGCCGCGCCTTGCGCCGCGCTTCGGCATGCAGCATCAGCGCCAGCAGGCCCAGCGCCTCGGCCTCCCCGGGCAGCAGCGAGCAGACGAGACGGCCGAGCCAAATCGCCTCTTCGGCGAGATCGCGGCGGCGAATTTCGGTGCCGACGGGATCGGACCAGCCTTCGGCGAAAGCGGCGTAGATCGCCTCGAGCACGGAATGCAGCCGCTCGCCAAGCTCGGCGCGCTCCGGCACGCGGAACGGAATCCCGGCCTGACGGATCTTGCTCTTGGCGCGCGCGAGACGCTGTCCCATGGCGGCCGGCGAGACGAGAAAGGCGGCAGCAATGGTCGCCGCATCGAGGCCGAGGATCGCCTGGAGCATCAGCGGCGCACGAATGCCGGCATCGAGCGCCGGATGGGCGCAGGCGAACATCAGCGCGAGGCGGTTGTCAGGTATTGTGGCCATGCCCGCTGCCTCCGCGAGCTCTTCGGCGATAAGCCGGAGATGATCGCCGGCGGCCTCCGCGCTTTGGCGCCGGCGCGCCTGATCGATGAACTTGCGCCGCGCCACGGCCAGGAGCCACGCTTCGGGACTCCGCGGTACCCCGCGAAGCGGCCAATCGGCAAGCGCTGCCGCCACCGCTTCGGCGAGCGCATCCTCGGCCGCCGCCACATCCCGCGTCCGCGCCGCAAGAAAGGCGAGGAGCTTGCCGTAGCTCTCCCGCACCGCCGCCGCCGCGGCGGTGCGGGCCGACTCCTCGGCCGATCGCGCCATCGCGCGCTACATGGCCCAGACCGGACGCACCTCGACGGCGCCATGGCTGGCCCCGGGGCAGCGCGCGGCCCAGGTGAGCGCAGCATCGAGGTCCGGTACGTCGATCATGTAGAAGCCGCCGAGCTGCTCCTTGGTCTCGGCATAGGGTCCGTTGAGCACCTTGGTCTTGCCATCGGCGGTGCGCACCGTCGTCGCTGAGGCAGACCGCTGCAAGCGATCGCTGGCAACGATCACGCCGGCCTTCGTCAACGCCTGGGTATAAGCCTGGTAGGCGCCGACAATCTCCTGGACCTCTGCCTTGCCTGCGGCTTCGAATGCCGCCTCGTTCGAATAGATCAGCAGCATATATTTCATCGTCGCTCTCCTTCGCTTGCCGGCGCATCATGCACCGCTGCCTCGATGACGCGCGAGGGGACCTGATTTCGACAGCAGGACGAAAGATTTTCGCGGCCCGCCGGCGAGGCTCAGAGATGCGCCGCGACCACCTCCAAAGGCCAATGCGGCTGCAGCCGGCCGCCCAGCCGCAGCGGCGCGATGCGGCGGGCGAGGCCGCTCGCATCGTCGGTCTCGACGAAAGCGGCGCAGAGCGTCCCCTCACCTTCCGCCACTTGCAGCCGCTCGCCCGGCATCTTGCGCACGAAGCGCGCCACCGCCGCCTCTTTCTGCATGCCGATGACGCTGTCGTAATCGCCGCACATGCCGGCATCGGTCATGTAGGCCGTGCCGCCGGGCAGTATCTGGCAATCGGCCGTCGGCACATGGCTGTGCGTTCCGATCACGGCCGAGACACGGCCGTCGCAGAAATGCCCCATCGACATCTTTTCCGATGTCGCCTCGCCGTGGAAGTCGACGAGGACGGCATCGACGGCGCCGAGCGGATGCTCGGCGAGTAGACGATCGACCCCGGTGAAGGGATCGTCGATGGCATCCATGAAGAGCCGCGCCATGGCGTTGATCACCAGGAGCTTTCGGCCGTCGGGCAACGCGAGCATAGCGTGGCCGCGGCCGGGAGTTCCGGGCGGGAAATTGATCGGGCGCAGCAGCCGCGGATCACCGCCGATATAGCCGATGATCTCGCGCCGGTCCCAGACATGGTTGCCGGTGGTGATGACATCGACGCCGGAGGCATAGAGCTCGGCGCAGATCGTGTCGGTGATGCCGAAGCCATGCGCGGCGTTCTCGCCATTGGCGATGACGAAATCGAGCGCCAGCTCGCGTCGCAGCCGCGGCAGATGCGCGATCACCACCGCGCGGCCGGCGCGCCCGACAATATCGCCGCAGAGCAGAAACCTCATGCCCGACCCATCGTCCCGCGCTTCAGGGAATAATAAGAAGTGAGGATGGAGCCACCTCGGCCGTTGGCATTGCTTAACCCTCGTGGCCCGCTTACGCAGGTGGGAGCCATATACCGAAACCAGGGTTCCGGCAGGGACAGCCCCCTAGAGGTAGATATCGGCCCCGGGGTTCATGCGACCTGACGCACCGCGCAGCCCCATCCTCCGGCTAAACATGGGACGCTTCGAGCCGCGCCGCAATCGCCTCGATGCGCTCGGCGAGATTTTCGACGCCGGAAGCAAGTTTACCATCATGGGCGGCATCGCCGTTCGCGAGCGTCGCGCCCCCCTTCCCCGACTGCGCATCCGCCAGCTCGTCGGCCAGCACCAGCGCCGCGAGCACGAGGAGGCGGGCCTCGCCGATCTGGCCGAGATCGCGGGCGAAGGTCTTTACCTTCGCGTCGACATAGCGCGCCAGCTCGGCGATGCGCTGCTCCTCGCCTTCATTGCAGGCGATGGGATAGCTGCGCCCATTGATGGTGGCGACAACTTGCGCCATCAGCCCTCCAATGCGCGATCGATGCGCAGGATCGCCGCGTCAAGCCGTGCCGCGACGCTCTCCGTCGTCTGCTGCAACGCGGCATAATCGGCCTTGGCGGCGGCGAGCGCGCCATTATGCGCTACGCCGCGCTCGCCCATTCCGTTCGATGCCGTCTCGAGCCGCAGAACGGCCCGCTCCAAGCGCTTCACTGCTTCTTCCAGGCTGGCCATTGCCCCCGGACCCTCACACAAAGTTGACACCTTACGCGCGCCGGGAACGCCGCGTCAATTGTCGCGCCGCCTCGATTTTGCCGCGACGATACGCCGCTTGCCCGCTGCAACTCATGCGCTTGTTGCCTATACTTCGCCCGTGCCGCGAGATGTTGGAACCGAGGAATGAAGGCCGGGCCGGCGCGCTGGCAGCCCGAGCGGCTGTCGCCGGAGGTGCGCCGCATGGCCGAAGCGGCAGCGCGCGAGGCCGGGCTGTCGCTGGGGCAATGGCTCGGCGGCGTCATCCGCGCCGTCAGCGCCATCGAGCGCGCCGCCCCCGACCCCGATGCGGCCGCGGCGGGCGTGGCGCAGCGGGCACTGGCGACGCTCGCCGAAACGCTCGGCGCCGGCGAGCTGCCGCCGCTCGACGAAGCGCGCGCCTATCTCCGCCTCGTCAGCGAGTTCGGTCTCG
>DATIYL010000007.1:0-3585 GCA_035517635.1 Allostellaceae bacterium
CGATGGCTTCCCGCTTTCGAGCGTGTGAAGGAATCGGGCGCAAAGGTGCGTTCGCTGACATCGTGCGGCTCAGAAATGGCCCCCCGCTTTCGAACAGGGCTATCGCGTATGGATTCACCACGGAGGCACGGAGGACACGGAGAATAGGTGTCTGGCGCGCAAAGCGCGCCGTTCTTCGCTTTCCGTGATCTCCGTGCCTCCGTGGTGATTCTTTTCCTACCGCGGATCCTGCGACAAGTGCGATTGACCTGCCCGCTATCGGGTGACGAATTCTAAAGCAAAATCAAATTATTCCGTCATTCCCGCGAAAGCGGGAATCCATACGACATCAAAGCGCCACCTTCGTCCACTCCGGTTTCTTCACACGCTCGAAAGCGGGTATCCGGGAGTCACCTCAACCGCGGCCTGACACGCACTAGAGATAAGTCCGCTCGAGCAGCGCGCCGATGCGCTCGTTCTGGATCTCGGTGGTGCCGTCGACATAGGCGGCGATCCGCGCGCAGGCGATGTGGCGGCCGATCGGGTATTCCTCGCGCAAGCCTTCCGCGCCCATCGCCTGCATGCATTGGCCGAGACGGCGGCCCGCCATCTCGACGGCGAATTTCTTGGCGAGCGCGGCGGCGAGCACGGCATCGCCCTCGCCTGCGATGATCGCGGCGGCGTGATAGGTCAGGAGCCGCGCCGCTTCGAGCTCGGTCGCGACCTCGACCAGCGACCAGCGCAAGCCCTGATGGTCGAGGAGCCGCTTGCCGAAGGCCTGGCGCCGTGTCGCGTAGTCGAGCGCGATGCGCAGCGCTTCCGCCACCATGCCGCAGCACATGGCGGCGACATAGACGCGCGCGCCGTTGATGCCGCCGAGCGCGCGCCTGAAGGCTTCACCCGGGGGATGGAAGACGGCGTCCTCGCCGATGCGGACATCGTTCAGCCGGAAGCCGCCCGCGCCGATGGCATGGCCGCCCATGAGATCATAGGCCGGCAACCGCTCGAAGCCCGGCATTGTCGCATCGATCAGGAAGGCGGCGATCCCTGCCGTGCCGGGCGCGGCATCGGTCTTGGCGAAGACGATGATCGTCTCGGCGCTGGCGCCATTGGTGAGCCACGCCTTCTCGCCCTGCAGCACCCAGCCGCCTTCGATCTTGCGCGCCGTGGTGGCGATCGCGGGAAAATCGCTGCCGGCGGCGGGCTCGGTGAGCGCGGTGCCGCCGCGCCGCTCGCCGGCGATCAGCGGCGCGAGGTAGCGTGCGATCTGCGCCGGCGTTCCCTGGCGCGCGATCCGCGCGGCGACGTTCTGCGTGTTGATGAGGCTGAAGGCGAAGCCCATGCAGGAGCGCGCGAGCTCCTCGGCGATGAGCGTCTTCGCCATGAAGCCCGCGCCCTGGCCGCCTTGCGCCTCCGGCACCTCGATGGCGGTAAGGCCGAGCCGCGCCGCTTCGCGGATCGCTTCCTGCGGCAGCGCCCGCTCGCGCTCCCACAGCGCCGCGCGCGGCGCGACATAGTCGCGGCGAAAGCGGCGGGCACGGTCGAGCAGCGCGCGCTCCGCCACGGTGAGCGATGCAATCGGTGACGAAGCCTCGTCCATGGGCGCTCGCGCAGTGAGAGAATCGCGGCAGCGACTTTCGCCCTGCCCCAGGCCGAGGTCAAGCGGCGGAACGTTGGCGCCGAACCACTCGTTGCTGAAGCATGTCGAACGCAAACATCAATGATCGCAGCAGCATCGAGCGAATCTACCCTCGCGCCGTTTTTCTGCGCGAGTCCACCGCCAATGCGCGCGCCAAGGCGAGCGTGCTGCGCGGCCTGCACATTCTCGCCGGCGCCGACGCGGTGGGACGATTCGGCCTGGTGCGCGCGGCGCACCGCGCCAGCGAGCCGGAAACCAGCAGCGGCGTTTTCCTCTGTCCCTCTGCGTCGTCGCCGGAGGCGGCGGAAACCGCCGATCCCTACGACGCTTTCCTCGACCGCGTCATCGCGACGGCGCGGGCAACGCAGCCTTCCGGCGCCGCCGAGCGCGACGATTAAGGAAACCGGCGGGACGCCGACGCGTCCCGCCCGAGCAGGATCGCTGCCGTCTATTCGGCAGCGCGCATCTGCGGCCGCGGTTGCCCGCTTGCGGTGCCTTGGGCGGCGCGCAGCGGCTTCAGCACGAAGATCGCCGCCGCCGCCGCAACCAGATTCATGATGGTCGCGACGACGAACACCGCGTGCCAGCTGCCGGTGGAGCTCTTCAGCACATTGGCGAGTGGCACGAGCCACACCGCCATGCCCTTGGCGGTATAGAGCAGCCCGGCATTGGTGGTCGCGTATTTGGCGCCATAGGTATCGGCACAGGTGGCGGGGAAGAGGCTGAAGATCTCGCCCCAGGTGAAGAAGACGAGGCCCGCCGTGACGATGAACGCGACCGGCGCGTTGCCGATGGTGCCGAGGAGCCAATAGGCGACGCCGCCCAAGGTGAAGACGATCGCCATCGTGTTCTCGCGGCCGATACGGTCGGAGACCCAGCCGAAGAACGGCCGCGCGAGGCCGTTCAGGATGTTGTCGATGACCAGCGCCACGGTGAGCGTGGTCCAGCCGAGGAAGACGACGGTGTTGGAGAGGCCGTAATCCTTGGCGATCGGCGCCACCTGCGCCGTCGCCATGAGCCCGCTCGCCGCGACCAGGATGAACATGACATAGAGCACGTAGATGGTCGGCGTCTTCAGCATCTCGATCGGCGTGTAGTCGCGGCTCGAAGCGTTGATGCGCGGCGGCGCCACGGGCGCCTGGCCCGGCAGCGGCGCGCGCAGCAGCGGCGACAGCAGCAGGACGATCGCGCCCTGCACCAGGCCGAACCAGAGGAAGGCGCTCTCGTAACCATAGGCGCCGATCACTTCGCGGATCGGCACCACGGTCAGCGCCGCGCCGGCGCCGAACCCGGCCGCGGTCAGCCCGGCGGCCAGCCCGCGCCGGTCCGCCCACCATTTCAGCGCATTGCCGACGCAGGTGCCGTACACCGCGCCGGCGCCGATGCCGGAGATCGCGGCCGCGACATAGAGCAGCGGCAACGAGCTCGCGATGGAGTCGATGCTCCAGGCGATCGCCACCAGCACGCCGCCCACCGCGACGACGATGCGCGGACCGAAGCGGTCGACGAACCAGCCTTCGACCGGCACCAGCCAGGTTTCGGTGGCGACGAAGATGCTGAACGCGACCTGGATCGCCGCGCGACCCCAATGGTATCGCGCGTCGATCGGATTGACGAACAGTGTCCAGCCATATTGCAGATTGGCGATCATCACCATGCAGATGATGCCAACGATCAGCTGCAGCACGCGATTGGGTGGTGCCGCGTCGCTACGCAATGATCCCGTCATCGACATTTCCGTCCCCAGTGTTGTTGCTTCGCTCGGCCCGATCGGCGAGCCTTTGCCCAAAGACTATCACAATCCTGTCAAACCAAAAACAAAAGCTATGGGCAAGAAGGGTGCAGTGCAAAAGCTTGTCATGTCCTGGCGGGTCGTCGCCGCGCCTGATCTAGACTTCGGCGGTCTGGGCCAAGAACGGCAAGAGCAGCGATTCTGTTCCATAGATCTGCCTGGCCCTCGCCCAGTG
>DATIYL010000008.1:0-11394 GCA_035517635.1 Allostellaceae bacterium
CGGCGCTGGCCTCGCGCACCTCGCGGCTGTTCAACCTCGTGCAATGGCAGCGTATGACCTTGGTGGCCGCGGGCGGCGCCGCCGGCCTCGCCGGAGCGTTCAACGCGCCCCTCGGCTCGATCGTCTTCGCCATCGAGCTGATGATGCCGGAGATCAGCGCGCGCACGCTGCTGCCGGTCACCATCGCCACCGGAGCGGCCACTTTCGTCACCCGCTTCTATTACGGCCTGCAGCCGACCTTCCTGGTGCAGACGGTGATGGCGACGCATCTGCGCATCGCCGGCGCGCTGGGTCTCTTGCCCTTCGTCCTTTTCGGCATCCTGCTGGGCTTTGCGGCCTGGTCGATGATCGCGCTGCTCGGTTGGTCCGAGAAGCAATTCGCACGCATCTCGCCCAACCCGTACCTTCAGCACATCATCGGCATGCTGATGGTGGGGCTGCTCGCCTACGGCATGATGATGCTCACCGGCTATTACTATGTCGAAGGGCCGAGCTATGCCGCGCTGCAGGACATGCTGCGCGGCGACGTCGCGACCTTGGGTTTCTTCGCGCTGCTGTTTGTGGTGAAGGCGCTGGCAACGACGATCACCCTTGGCTCGGGTGGCAGCGGCGGCGTGTTCTCGGCATCGATGGTGCTGGGCGCGGCGCTGGGTGGTGTCTTCGGCACGGCGACGAGCTTGGTGGCGCCGGGCCTCGAGGTCGACGTCACCGATTTCTGCATCGTCGGGATGGCCGGCATGCTCGGCGGCACCACCGGTGCCGCTATCACCGCCATCGTCATGGTGTTCGAGCTCACCCGCGACTACAACGTCATCGTGCCGATGATCTTGGGCGTGACCTTGGCGCTCGCGGTGCGCCGCGCGGTGCTGCCGGAGAGCGTCTATACCCTGAAGCTCGTCAAGAAAGGGCACGAGGTGCCCGACGCGCTGCAGGCAAACACGTACCGCATCCGCCACGCCGACAAGGCGATGGCGACGGATTTCGAGCTGCGCAAGGCGAGCGAGCCGCTCGACGAGGCGCTCGGCTCGCTCGAAGAGACCGGTGCGCCTTTCTATCTCATGATTGCCGATGGCGCCCGGCTCAAGGGCTATCTCCGTCTCGATCCCGGTTTCAAGCTCTGGCAAGCGCGCGAGCACGGCACCACGCTCGGCGATGTCACGCGCACCGACTTCGTGCTGGCGCGGCCGGCCGATACGATGTTCGACGTGATCGGGCGCCTGGCGCGGCGCGGCGGCAATCTCGCCATCGTCGTCAGCGGCTCGCGGCGCATTCCGCGCGCCAGCAATGTCGTGGGTTTCATCGGTCTCGACACGATGGGCGCCGCCGTCATCGACAATGCGCGCGCCTATGCAGCGCCTCCGAGCCGCAATCCCTTCCCGATCCTCTATCGGCGCCGCGTCGTGCGCCCGATCCGCTTCTGGCGCGACAAGCTGAGGGGAACGCGCTCCGAGCCCGAGACCTGATCCCGCGGCCTCCTTCGGGCATGCTCTCCGCGCGAAATGATGCCTCGGCATGTGCCAAAGACGAACTTGCCTCGGCAATAGGCAAGGTTACTATTGAGGCAGTGCCGCCGCCGAGCGGAGACGGGCGACGGCATGATCGAGAAAACCGGGGAGCCCGCGATGCCGCGAAAGTTTCGGCTGACCTGCGCGCGCACGACCTATTTCGACATCGACATCGCCGCCGACAGCAGCGCCGAGGCGGAGCGTCTGCTCGAGAGCATGCTGACGATCGATCCGATGGCGCCCGAGCGCCAGCCGGTCGGACGCCCGGTCGACCGCGTTGTCGAGGTTGCCACCGAGGAGCAGGCGGCTGACGCGGTGCACGACGCGGCGGCTTAGCTCGGTCTTCACCAGGAAAAGCGCGACATGGAAAAGCCGGCTGTCTCGGCGAGACAGCCGGCTTGATGTTTGGTTGGGCTGAAGGTGCTAGGATCACCCGGCAATTGGGAGGTGATCCGTGCGCGCGAAACGGCTCGTTGGTGTCGCCATGCTCCTCGGCGGATTGAGCGTTGCCGGCTGCGCGCCGGCGCTCGACGGGAGCGGCGAAAGCGGCGGCACGATTCATCAGTTCCAACTCTATCCGAGCTCGAACCTCGACCATGCCGTGGCCATGGCCGCTCAATATTGCGGCCAGTTCGGCCGCTCCGGACATGTCGCGCGCGAAGAACTCGGCTGGTTCTGGTCGGACACCATCACCTTCGACTGCGTCAACTGAGGCGGACCGCAGGGCCGGCGGCTGCGCAGCCGCCTGCAGTTGAATTACCGTAGTGCCCCGCAACGCTTGCTGAGCAGGCGGAGCGAGCAACCGGCGCGCGCGTTTTAAACCTACAGCGACGCGGTACGCGGCCCGGTTGTGGCCGATGCCGCTGCGCTTTCTCACGGGCGCCATCGGGCTCCCCTCAGCCAGGATAAGGAGAGCGAGCATGCGATACCGGGGTGCCCGCTGGGGCGGCGTGTTGTTGCTTTTGCTGTGCTTCGGTGTCGCGGGCTGCGAATCATCGGCGCCCGAGACGCCGGCGAAAGCAGAGATCAGCGAGCAGCAGCAGCTCATCGATCACGCGCAGCTCGCGGTGGCCAATCTCCGCAGCGGCAGCTCGCCGGTGCAAGGACCGGTCAACAGCTACCTCGCCCGCGCGCGCGGCGTTCTGATCTTCCCGGACCTGCTGCGGGCGGGCTTCATCGTCGGTGCCGAGGGCGGCACTGGCGTGTTGCTGGAGCGGACGGCCACCGGCTGGAGCGATCCCGTCTTCTACTATACCGGCGCCGGCTCTTTCGGCCTTCAGATCGGCGCCGAAGGCGGGAGCGTCCTGTTCGTGATCATGAATGACGGCGCGCTGCGCAAGATCGTCAACGGCACGGGCGTCAACCTCGGCGCCGATGTGTCGATCGCGCTCGGCCCCTATGGCGGCGGCACGCAAGGCGCGACCACCACCAACCTCGGCGCCGACCTCGTTGCTTTCTCCGCCCAGCAGGGAATTTTCGGCGGGGCGGCGGTGCAGGGCGGCACGATCAACCCACGCCAGGAGTGGAACGCCGCCTATTACGGTCAGGGTGCGACGCCGCCGGCCATCCTCGCGGGAAAATTCCACAATCGCGGCGCGCGCCGGCTGATCGAGGCGCTGGCGATAGCAAAAGCCAGCTAGCGCTGCGAGCTAGCTGGCTTGATGACTGGTCGGAGTGAGAGGATTTGAACCTCCGGCCCCTGCCTCCCGAAAGCAGTGCTCTACCAGGCTGAGCTACACTCCGGCGCCGGGCGATATACTGCGTTATCGCCGGAGTCGCAAGGGCAAAGGACGGAGGTGCCGGAACACAGTCCGCGGGATCGACCATCTCCCGTCATTTCCGCCGCGTCTCGTTGAGGGGTGCGATGGTACCATCTCGCGACCGCGCTCTTTGACATCGTGCAGGATGTTTCACGTGTGACGTGCCGCGCCCCACGCCGGGAGCGGAGCTCGAAAAAATGTCCCTGGTGTACACCGGGGGCGTAGCTCGCTCCCGGCGCTGGGGCTCCAGCTGGAGCCGTATCCGCTCAAACGGAACCGCTCTCACTCGTCACCTCCGCGAAAGCGACTGCGAAAAGGATGTTTTCGCAGACATCGTCGAGCTCAGAGATGGACCCCCGCTTTCGCGGGGGTGACGAATTCTAAAGCAAATCAAAGTATTCCGTCATTCCCGCGAAAGCGGGAATCCATGCGATCTCAAAGCATCACCGTTGTCGAGATCCGCGCTTAATACCCGCGCGCCAGGCAGAAATCGATGACTTCGTCGAGCGCTCGCCGCTCGGGGCCGTCGCGGAAGAGGGCGAGGCTGCGCCGGGCGGCCTCGCCGTAGTGGTGGGCGCGTTCGAGCGTCGCGTGCAGCGTGCCGTGCCGGGTCATCAGCTCGATCGCGTGGGCGAGATCGCCCTCGCGCTGATCGAGATCCTCGAGCGTGCGCCGCCAGAAGGCGCGCTCGGCGTCGCCGCCCTGGCGCAGCGCGAGCACCACCGGCAGCGTGATCTTGCCCTCGCGGAAATCGTCGCCCACGGTCTTGCCGAGCTCGGCCTGACGGGCGGAGTAATCGAGCATGTCGTCGACGAGTTGGAAGGCGATGCCGAGGTTGCGGCCATAGGCGGCGAGCGCCTCCTCCTCGGGCTCGGGCCGGTCGCCGAGCACGGCGCCGATGCGGCTCGCCGCGGCGAAGAGCTGCGCGGTCTTGGCCTGGATCACGGCGAGATAAGCTTCCTCGCCGGTCTCGGTATCGTTCGAGGTGACGAGCTGCAGCACCTCGCCCTCGGCGATGATCGCGGAGGCTTCCGAGAGGATCTCGAGCACTTTCAGCGAGCCGTCCTCGACCATGAGCTGGAAGGCGCGGCTGAAGAGAAAATCGCCGACCAGGACCGAGGCCTTGTTGCCCCAGACCGCGTTGGCGGTGGCAAGGCCGCGGCGCAGATCGCTGTCATCGACGACGTCGTCATGCAGCAAGGTCGCGGTGTGGATGAATTCGACGGCGGCGGCCAGCGCCAGATGACGCTCGCCGCGATAGCCGCAGAGCCGCGATGTGGCCAAGGTCAGCATCGGCCGCAGGCGCTTGCCGCCGGCAGCGATGATGTGGCCGGCAAGCTGCGGGATGAGTGCGACCGGGCTTTGCATGCGCTGAAGGATCAGCGCGTTCACCCGGTCGAGATCGGTCTTGAGCAGGGCGGTGAGATGGTCGAGCGTCGCCGGTCTCTTGGCGTCCTCGCCGCGCGCACTTGCCACCAGGGCCACGCCCACTTCCCCTTTCCCCCGCCGCTTTGCTCGCCGGTTTGCTTGACGCAGCGGCGAGCGCAGGCGAGCATAGAATGCTGGTTGAAGCGGTCAAGCCCACCGGGGTGCCGGTGGAAAGCGGCGAGGGCAATGAAGGAATTGTTGCGCACCAACGACCTCGTGCGGTTGTCCTGGCTGCAGGCGCTGCTCAGCGATGCCGGCATCGAGAGCGTCGTCCTCGACCAGAATACGGCCACGGTGGAAGGCAGCATCGCCGCCCTGCAGCGGCGCTTGATGGTGCGCGAGGAGGATCATCGCCGCGCGCTCGCGGCGCTCGCCGCGGCGGGCGAGGCGACGGCGTGACCGAGCCGGCGCGCGAGCGCGAGGTGACCGAGGATACGCTGCTCGGCGGCCGCGTCGTGCTGCGTCAGCCGCGCACGGGCTACCGTGCCGCGATCGACCCGGTGCTGCTCGCCGCCGCGGTGTCGGCGGGTGCCGTCGACACGGTGCTCGATATCGGCTGCGGCGTCGGCGCGGCGATGCTATGCCTGGCTGTGCGAGTGGCGGGCTGCCGGATCACCGGCATCGAAGCCCAGCGCGAGCTCGTGCGGCTGGCGAGCGAGAACATCGATCTCAACCAGGTTCAGGGCCGAGTCGTGGCGATGGCCGGCGACATCCTGCGGCCGCCGCCGCGGCTCGAGCCCGGCAGCTTTGGGCATGTCATGGCCAATCCGCCGTTTCTCGAGGCCGGCGCCGCGACCCTCTCGCCGCTGCCGCGCAAGGCCGCGGCGACCGTCGAGGGCGAAGCCGACCTCGCCGCGTGGGTGCGCTTCGCGCTCGCCATGGTGCGGCCCAAAGGCAGCCTCACCTTCATTCATCGCGCCGACCGGATGGAGCAGCTCCTGGCGCAGCTCATGGGCCGCGCCGGCGAGATCACGGTTTTCCCGCTCTGGGCCGGTTCCGACAAGGCCGCCAAACGCGTGATCGTGCGGGCGCGCAAAGGCGTCGAAACGCCGACCCGGCTCACCCCGGGCCTCATTCTGCACACAGCGGATGGCCGCTACACGGCGGCGGCGGATGCGGTTCTACGCGGCGGCGCGGCGCTGGATTTGTCGTGACGGGCCCCGACTTGTCAACCGCCGGGTGGCGTGCCCATCTCTTTAGACCATGAGTGTTGTCGACGATCTCCTGGAGAAGCTGCCGCTGGAGCGCTTCCGCAATCCGCCGCCGCAGGTAGCGGTCCTGCGCTTCGACGGGCTCATCGGCCCGCGCGGCCCGCGGGCGCTGTCGCTGCGCCGCTTTGCCGGGGCGATCGAGCGCGCCTTTCAGCTGCGCAACCTCAAGGCCGTGGCCCTCGCCGTCAACTCGCCGGGCGGCTCGCCCGTGCAATCCTCGCTGCTCACCCGCCGCATCCGCCAGCTGGCGCAGGAAAAAGAAGTGCCGGTCTTCGCCTTCGCCGAGGACGTGGCCGCGTCGGGCGGCTATTGGCTGGCGCTGGCGGCCGACGAGATCTTTGCCGAGGATACGTCGCTGCTCGGCTCGATCGGCGTCATCACCGCGAGCTTCGGCTTCGCCGAGGCGCTGCGCCGGCTCGGCGTCCAGCGCCGGCTCTATACCGCGGGCGAGAACAAGTCCTTGCTCGATCCTTTCCTCGCCGAAGACCCGAAGGGGATCGAGCGGTTGACCGCGCTGCAGCGCGACATGCATGAGAGCTTCAAGGACATGGTCCGCGACCGCCGCGGCGCCAAGCTCAAGGCGGAGGAAAGCGCGTTCTTCAACGGCGAGATCTTCACCGGCAAGCGCGCGCTCGAGCTCGGCCTCATCGACGGCATCGGTGATCTGCGCGGCGTCATGCGCCAGCGCTATGGCGAAGCGGTCAGGCTCCGCCTCGTCGAGCCGGAGCGCCGGCGCTTTCCGCTGCTGTCGCGCTTCGGCTGGCCGCGCCGTCCCGACATCACCGAGATCGCCGTCGATCTGCTGGCCCGGCTCGAGGAACGGTTGATCTGGGCGCGCTTCGGTCTCTGAGGCGAGGGGTGCTGCGCTTGACCGCCGCCGCCGCTCCTTCCTAAACCCGCGCATGGGCTTTTCCCCTGGCAAGCTGCTGGTCTTCGTCCTGTTCGTGACCGTCCTCTGGGTCGGCTTTCGCTTCGTCAACCGCGTCGACATGATCCGCCGCAGCGTGCGCGAGGAGGTGAAGCGGCGCCAGCAGCAGACCCGGCGGCCGCCCAGCCTCAAGGCCGAAGATCTCGTCAAATGCGCCGTCTGCAGCACGTACGTATCGGCGAGCAGCGCCGTCGCCTGCGGCCGCGCCGATTGCCCCTGGCGGCGCTGACGATCGCGGCGAGCGCGTCCCTCAGCTTGACCCTCAAAAGGGTGGCGTTTATGTTGCGCCGCACCCTAGGGGACTGTCTCGGATCAATCGATGGTGGCGTCGGCCGCGGCGAGCAAGACCAGCTTTCAGTCGCTCATCCTCAAGCTGCAAGCCTATTGGGCCGCGCAAGGCTGCGTCATCCTCCAGCCCTATGATGTCGAGATGGGGGCGGGGACGTTTCACCCCGCGACCACCTTGCGTGCGCTCGGCCCCAGCCCTTGGCGCGCCGCCTATGTTCAGCCCTCGCGGCGCCCGACCGATGGGCGCTACGGCGAGAATCCGAACCGGCTGCAGCATTACTATCAGTTCCAGGTGATCCTGAAGCCGGCGCCGGCGGAGAGCCAGCAGCTTTATCTCGACAGCCTTGCCGCGCTCGGCATCGAGGCGCGGCACCATGACATCCGCTTCGTCGAAGATGATTGGGAGAGCCCGACGTTGGGCGCCTGGGGTCTTGGCTGGGAAGTGTGGCTCGACGGCATGGAGGTGTCGCAATACACCTATTTCCAGCAGGTGGGCGGCATCGAGTGCGATCCGGTCTCGACCGAGCTGACTTACGGGCTCGAACGCCTTGCCATGTATGTGCAGGGCGTCGAGAACGTTTACGATCTCGACTATAACGGCGCCGGCGTCCGCTATGGCGATGTGTTCAAGCGCGCCGAGTTCGAATTCTCCGCCTACAATTTCGAATATGCCGACACGAAGCTGCTGTTCCAGCACTTCGCCGATGCCGAGCAGGAATGCACGGCGCTGCTCGCGCGCAAGCTGCCGCTGCCGGCTTATGACCAGTGCATCAAGGCGAGCCACGCCTTCAACCTGCTCGACGCGCGCGGCGCCATCTCGGTGACCGAGCGCGCCGCCTATATCGGCCGGGTGCGCGCGCTCGCCAAGGCATGCTGCGAGGGCTGGCTCGCGCATCAGGCGCCCGCGTAATGGCCGAGCTTCTCCTCGAGCTGCTCACCGAAGAGATTCCGGCGCGCATGCAAAGCCGAGCGGCGGAGGACCTCGCCGCGCTGGCGCGGGAGAAGCTCAGCGCGGCCGGTCTCGTTCCGACCGATGTCCAGAGCTATTCGACGCCGCGCCGCCTGACCTTGGTGGTGGACGGCCTGCCCGAGCGTCAGGCCGATACGACCGAAGAGCGGCGCGGCCCGCGTGTCGGCGCGCCGAGCAACGCGCTCGAAGGATTTCTCAAAGGCGCCGGCCTCGCCTCGATCGATCAATGCGAGGCCCGCGACACCGGCAAGGGCGTCTTCTACTTCGCCGTGATCCGCCGGCCCGGCCGCGCCGCCGCCGAGGTGCTGCCGGATCTGCTGCGGCGGATCGTGCTGGAGTTGCCCTGGCCCAAATCGATGCGGTTTCCCGCCGCGGCGTTTCGCTGGGTGCGGCCGATGACGAGTGCGCTGTCGCTGCTCGACGGCAAGGTCCTGCCGCTCGCCCTCGACGGCGTGCCGGTCGGCGACGAGACGCGCGGCCATCGCTTTCTTGCCCCGGGCAAGGTGACGGTGCGGAATTTCGCGGATTACCGGCGCAAGCTCCGCGATGCGCATGTCATGCTGCGGCGCGAGGACCGGCGCCAAGCGATCACGCTCGCGCTCTATGAAAGGGCGGCGGAAGCGCAGCTTACGGTGAAGGACGATCCGGCGCTGCTCGACGAGGTCACGGGCCTCGTCGAATGGCCGATGGTGCTGCTCGGCCGGATCGATGCCGAGTTCCTGAGCCTGCCGCCGGAGGTGCTGACGACGGCGATGCGCACGCATCAGAAATATTTCGCCTGCCTCGACCGCGACGGCCGGCTCGCGCCGCGCTTCCTCGTGACCGCCAATATGGTCGCCGATGACGGCGGCGCGGCGATCGTGGCCGGCAATGAGCGCGTGTTGCGCGCGCGGCTTTCGGATGCGCGCTTCTTCTGGGAGCAGGACCGGAAGGTCGCGCTCGCCTCCCGCATCCCGAAGCTGGCGGAGCGCGTCTTTCATGCCCGGCTCGGCAGCATGCTCGACAAGGCGGGACGGGTAATGCGCCTGGCCGCGGCGCTGGCGCCGCTGGTGCCGGGCGCCGAGGTTGCCCAGGTGCGGCGCGCCGCCGAGCTCGCCAAGGCCGATCTCTCGACCGGCATGGTGGGCGAATTCCCTGAGCTGCAGGGCGTCGTGGGGCGCTACTACGCGCAGGGGGATGGCGAGCCGGCCGAGGTTGCGGCGGCGATTGCCGAGCATTACTCGCCGCTGGGCCCAGGCGACCGCTGCCCCGGCGCGCCGGTCAGCGTCGCGGTGGCGCTGGCCGACAAGATCGATTCGCTGGTGGGCTTCTTCTCGATCGACGAGAAGCCGACGGGATCGAAGGATCCCTACGCGCTGCGCCGCGCGGCGCTGGGGGTTATCCGCCTCATCCTCGAAAACAGGTTAAGATTGCCGCTCAGGTCTTTGTTTGGGCAGGCCTTTGCGATCGACCGCGAGGGCGCCTACGCGTTCGCCAACGATCCCACCGCCGATCTCCTCGGCTTTTTCGCCGATCGGCTCAAGGTGCATTTGCGCGGTGAGGGGGTACGCCACGACCTCATCGCGGCGGTCTTCGCACTGGGCGATGAGGACGACCTCGTCCGCCTGCTCGCCCGGGTTGCCGCCCTCGATGCGTTCCTCAAGACCGATGACGGGGCGAACCTGCTGGTGGCCTATCGGCGTGCCGCCAATATCGTGCGCATCGAGGAGAAGAAGGACGGCACCGTCTACCCCGGCGAGCCCGACCCGAAGCTCCTGGCGGAACCGGCGGAGGCGACGCTGGCGGCGGAGCTCGACCGCGCGGCGCGGGAAAGCGGCGACGCGCTCGGGCGGGAGGCGTTTACGGCAGCGATGGCGGGGCTGGCCCGTTTGCGCGGTCCGGTAGATGAATTCTTTGGCCGCGTAACCGTTAATTGCGAGGATCGGGAGATGCGGGCCAATCGCCTCCGGCTCCTGGCGCAAATCCGCGACACCCTCAACCGGGTCGCCGATTTCTCGCAGATCGAAGGATAGGTGGACGATGACGAAATGGGTCTATGGCTTCGGCGAAGGCAAGGCCGAGGGCAGGGCGGAGATGAAGAATCTGCTCGGCGGCAAGGGTGCGAACCTGGCCGAGATGAGCAATCTCGGCCTGCCGGTGCCGCCGGGATTTACCATCACCACCGAGGTCTGCACCTATTTCTATGCCAACGGCAAGGCCTATCCCAAGGAGCTGCGCGAGCAGGTCGAGACGGCGCTGCACCAGCTCGAGCAGCGCATCGGCGCCAAATTCGGCGATGCCGGCAATCCGCTACTGGTCTCGGTGCGCTCGGGCGCCCGAGCGTCGATGCCCGGCATGATGGATACGGTGCTCAATCTCGGCCTCAACGATGCCACCATCGCCGGCCTGGCGCGGCGCAGCGGCGACCGGCGCTTTGCCTTCGACAGCTATCGCCGCTTCATTCAGATGTATGGCCAGGTGGTGCTCGGCGTCGACCATCATCACTTCGAGGATCTGCTCGAGAACACCAAGCTCGATCTCGGCATCACGCTCGACACCGAGCTGACGGCGGAGCAGTGGGAGGACGTGGTCGCGGGCTTCAAGGACGTCGTCCGCCGCGAGCTGGGCAAGCCCTTCCCGCAAGACCCGCAGGAGCAGCTCTGGGGTGCCATCGGCGCCGTCTTCGGCTCGTGGATGAACCAGCGCGCGATCACCTATCGCCGCCTCCACGAGATTCCCGCCGATTGGGGCACCGCGGTCAATGTCCAGGCGATGGTGTTCGGCAATATGGGCGATGATTGCGCCACCGGCGTCGCCTTCACGCGCAACCCCTCGACCGGCGCCGACGAGTTCTATGGCGAGTATCTCGTCAACGCGCAGGGCGAGGATGTCGTCGCCGGCATCCGCACGCCGCAGCACCTGACGATCGCCGGCAAGAAGGCGAACAAATCAACGCTGCCGGCGATGGAAGAGGTCATGCCGGATGTGTTCGGCGATCTCGCGAAGGTGCGCGAGACGCTGGAGCAGCATTACCGCGACATGCAGGACATCGAGTTCACGGTGCAGCAGGGCAAGCTCTATATGCTGCAGACCCGCACCGGCAAACGCACCGCGGCGGCGGCGCTGAAGATCGCGGTCGACATGGCGCAGGCGGGATTGATCGACCAGCGCGAGGCGGTGCGCCGCATCGAGCCCGAATCGCTGGACCAGCTGCTGCATCCGACGCTCGACCCCAAAGCGCCCAAGACGGTGCTGGCGCGCGGCCTGCCGGCATCGCCGGGCGCCGCTTCGGGGGCCGTCGTCTTCTCCGCTGACGAGGCCGAGA
>DATIYL010000009.1:0-3983 GCA_035517635.1 Allostellaceae bacterium
CCCTTCTTGATGTTGTCGCAGATATAGGTCCGCTGCACGCCGATCACCGGGTCGGGGTAGTTGAAGACCTCATCCATGGTCAGCTCGAAATCCCAGTCGGCGATGCGCTTGGCCCAGCTCGGGAAATCGGCGGAGGGCCGAAGCTCGATGGCGATGCCGACCTTCGGCAGCTGCGATTTGAGATATTGCGCCGGCAGCGTCGCCTCTTCGTTGCCGCCTTGGGGATTCCAGTCCAGGGTCAGGGAGAAGCGCGTGCCGTTGGCCTGACGCTTGTAGCCCGCCGCGTCGAGCAGCTGGTTCGCCTTGTCGAGATTGAAGGCATAGCGCTCGACCTTGCCGTCATAGAAGAAGCCGTCGGGCGCGATCGGACCGGTGGCGTCCTTCGCCCGTCCGAGGAACAGCTTGTTGATGATGAAATTCTTGTCGATGGCGTAAGCGATCGCCTGGCGGACCTTCACATCGCTCAAGGGCTTGCTGCGGACGTTGAACGCCAGCCAGTTCAACGGGCCGATCGCTTCGTAGCCCTTCTGCGTCGTGCCGAGCGTCGATTGCTGCTCCAGGCGCATGATGTTGCGCTGCTGATCGGCGTAGCCCCAGTACTGCATCTCGCCGCGCGACATCGCGATCATGATGGCGCTGGGGTCATCCATGAACTGAAAGATCAGCTCGTCGAGATAAGGCCGGTCGGGGCGGAAGAAGTGCTCGTAGCGCTCCAGGATCAGGTATTGGGCCGGGTTGTAGTCCTTGAGCTTGAAGGGGCCCGAGCCGACCGGCTTCACATTCGCCGGGTTGGTGCGGATCGGACCATTGTCGTAAACGTGCTTCGGGATGATCGGCAGCAGCACCGAAGACGTCGAGATGAGCAGCGACGGCACGGGATGCGCGAGCCGGATCACCGCGGTATGCGCATCCGGCGTGTCGACCCCGCTGACGCCGCCGAACATGGCAACGCCGAAGGGATGATTTTCCTTCACCGTCTGCAGCGAGAAGGCGACGTCTTCGGCGGTGACCGGCTTGCCGTCGTGGAAGGTCGCGTCGTCGCGCAGGTGGAACGTATAAGAGAGGCCGTCCTTGGCCGCCTCCCAGTGCGTTGCGAGATAGGGCTGCGGGTGCCATTGCGCATCGTATTGCACGAGCCCGGCGAAGATCTGCGCGCCCGGAACCATGGTCGCGATGCCGGACTGGATCGCCGGGTTGATGTTGTTCATCTTGGAATGGACGAGCTTGAGCGTGCCGCCGCGCTTCGGCGTTTCCGCCAGCGCTTGCCGGCCGGTCATGGCCGATCCCATCAGCACGCCGCCGGCGGCGAGGCTCGCCTGCTGTAGAAACGCTCGGCGCGTGGCGCCCTGCCCCGGCGCGAGCAGGTTGTTACCGCGATCGTGCTTTGTCATCGCATGCCTCCCTTGTCTCTTGTCCGTCTTATCGGTTGCCCGTGGCACCAGGCGCCTCGTTCCAGTCGAGAGGGTAGATCGGCCGGGGCAGCTTCTGAAACGGGAAGAGCGCATAATCGGAGCTGCACACCCCGGGCCCCGCAACGAGCACGATATGCTTGGCGAGCGGTTCAAAGCCGGCGCGGAAATGCTGCCGCGACTTGATCAGCACATAGCGCTTGCGGGCGGGGTCGATGCCGCAATGAGTGAAGCAGCCGATGTCGAAAGGCTCCATGCGCCGCTCGCTGATCACCAGCTCGACCCCGCCGGTTTCGAGCACGGCGCAGCGCCCGAGATCGACGAGCATGCCGGTCATCATCGGCCCGGTGATGCGGTAGCGGCCATCGGTGATGCGGCGGACGGTGCCGGTCAGCGTGAGCGGCTCGCCCTTGAGGCCGAGCGCCGGCATGTCGGTCTTGCCGCCCACCGGGAGCGTCACCGTGGTGCCGACGCCCGCGTCGATCAGCCGGGCGACGGCCTCCGGGTCCCAGATCGGACCGGCGGCGACGTCCTCGAAACCCTGCCGGATCACTTCGGCGATCACGGCCATGATGTCCTGATTGCCGCCGGCCCCGGCATTGTCGCCGTGATCCACCAGCAGGATCGGACCCTCCGGCAGCGTCTTCGCCCGCGCGAGCGACGCTGCCATCGGCTCGCTCGAAAACACGAAATCGGCGCGCCGGCGCCAGGCCTCGTCGAGCAGCTCGGCGCAGAACGCCGCCGCCCCGCGCGCGTTGCGATTGGTCACGATCACCGCGGCGAGGCCGACATGCGGAATGTCGGCGAGCGGAAAGCCGCCGAACACCGAAGCGTTGAGCACCTCGCCGCTGCTTTCGAGGGCCATGGCGCGATCCATGATGTCCTTCATCGGCTGCGCCGCCGGCGTCTGCCGCAGCATGTGCGTCAGCATCGGCCGTGAGTCCCACGCCATCACCGGCGTCACGTCGCGCCGGAGCGCGCGCAGCAAGGTGCGGCCGGCGCGTTTGCCGGTCTCGTACATGTCGATATGCGGATAGGTGCAATATCCCGTGATGACGGTCGCATTCTCGACCATGGCGGCCGTCAGATTGGTGTGGAAGTCCAAGGCGACGGCAATCGGCAGACCGGGCGCCAGCGCGCGGATCCGGCGCAGCAATTCGCCTTCGCCATCGTCGAAGCTCTCGGTGACCATGGCGCCGTGCAAATCGAGCAGCGCCGCATCGCAGCCCTTGGCGATGGCCTCCAGCACCAGATTGCACATCGTCTCGAACGCCTCGTCCGTCACCTTGCCGGAGGGCGCGGCATTCGCAGCGACGGGAAAGGACAGCTCGGCGCCTTCGCTTGCGGCAAGATCGATGAAGGCGGCCACGGGATTGTTCGTGCCGCGATAGGCGGCAAGCGCGGCAGCGCCGGTGACGGGCGCTTCCCCCGTTGCGCCGCGGCCAAAGGCCGATAACGGCGTCGGCAGCGGCGAGAAGGTGTTCGTCTCGTGCCTCATCACCGCGGTCACAAAGCGCATGCCGATCTCCTCTCGCGCGCCGGCCGGGGCCGGACTCTGTTTCCGGGGCGGCCCGCAAGCAGGCGCGTTGCACCCGATGCGAGGTTAAGAGCCGCGGCTACCTCTGCGTTAGTACCAGCTTTGCAGAATGTCTGGTGCCAGCGCGCTACCGAGGTCACGTCAGAGCATCGGCGCGGACGAGAGCCGCAAGCTCGGCAATGCCGGCGTCGATGCGCTCGGCCGGAATGGAGGAGAAGCCCAGGCGGAAGAAGTTGCGCGGCGGCGCTTCGGCCATGAAGAACACGCCGCCCGGCTCGATCAGCACGCCACGCCGCCGGGCGCCTTCGGCGAGGACAACCGCATCCAGCGATTCCGGGCCTTTGAGCCAATAGCTCGAGCCGCCGATGCTGTTCGATTTTTCGAGATTCGGCAGATGGCGGTCGAGCGAGCGCCGCAGCGCCAGAGAGCGATCCTTGAGCACATGCGTCAAGCGCCGAACCAGCGCCTCGTGATGACCCAGCGACAGGAACAGCGCCGCGGCACGCTGATTGTTTGCCGGCGGATGACGGAGCATCAGGCGGCGCAGGGCGCGCGCTTCCCGGATGAGCTCTGCCGGCCCGACGATGTAGCCGAGGCGAAGACCCGGCGCGAGCGTCTTCGAAAGGCTGCCGACATAGATGACGCGCTGCATCGTATCGAGGCTCTTGAGCGCCGGCGTCGGGCGATCGGCGTAGCTCACTTCGCTCTCGTAATCATCCTCGATCAGTACCACGTCGCGCTCGGCGGCAAGCGCGAGCAGCGCGCGCCGGCGCTCGAGCGGCAGCGTGACCGTGGTCGGGCATTGGTGACTGGGCGTAAGGTAAGCGTAGTCACAGCCATCGATGCCATCGGGCAGCACGCCGCGCTCGTCAATCGGCAATGGTCGGACCCGACGTGTCTTCATTGAAAAGATGTTGCGAGCGTCGGGATAGCCGGGATCTTCGATGCCGACGACCGTGCCGTCGCGGACGAGCAGCTCGGCCAGCAGGAACAATCCCTGCTGGGCGCCGATCGTCACCATGATTTCCTGTGTCGTC
>DATIYL010000010.1:0-8723 GCA_035517635.1 Allostellaceae bacterium
CGCGCGGGTCCTTGAGCGGGCGAAACATGCGCTTGAGCTTGCGCATTCGGGTCTCCCTCCGAGGTTGGGAGACATCCAAAGAATCCAGTTCGCGCCGCTATGCAACAGCCGTGTAAGGCCATATGCGATTCCCCTACCCTCAAGGGGGGAGGGGCAAACAATTCGAAGGCGCCGAAGCTAGTCCGAACGGTGCGGCTCCCGCGATTGCTGCGCAATCGCTGACGGGCAACGCGTTCGCCTAGCCGCGCCTTACTTCCGTGCGTTTGCCGAGGGCGCGGCCGAGGGAGTCGAGGCGGCGTTGGACGCTTTCGCCGTAGCGCTTGGCGCTGTCGCCGGCGAGGGTCAGGGCCAGGGTGTTGCCGTCGATGGCGAGCTTGCTGCGGCCGAGCAGCCCGGCGACACCGCCCGACAGGGTGAAGGCGAGGCGGAGCGCGAGGCCGGCGATGCGCGCTGCCTCCAGCGCCTCCTCATCGAGAAGGGCTTGCAGCACCTCGTAATTGAACTCGTTGCCGCCATAGCGGACATAGATCGCGGCGGCGAGCCAGGCGCGCTCGGCATGGTCGAGGCCGGCGACCGGCATATAGAGCACGCTGTGCAGCGCCTGGTCGGCGCGGTAATCGGGATGCTCGTGCCAGGCGAGATCGCCGAGCAGCGCCGCGGCGTGGCGGAGGCGGCCACGCTCCTCGCCTTCATCGGCAAAGAGCGCACCGGTCCAGGCGAAGACCTCGTCGCCATCGGCACCGAAGCGGCGATTGGTGAGCGCCAGATCGGCGCAAGCGGCGAGCAGCGGATCCTCGCGCTGCGCCTCGCCGCGCAGCAGGCTGAAAAGATGGCCCTCGCGCAGGCCGTAGGCGGAGAAGACGAGCTGCTTCGGCGCGATGCGGCGCAGGAGACGCTGCAGCAGGCGCGCGGCGATCGGCACGACGTCGAGGCGCTTGCGCGACACCGTGGTGATCTTCTCCAGCGATTTGCGCGACTGGCGCGCAATGATGTCGAGAAAATCCTCGGCCTCGCTGCGCGGCACGGTGTAGTGCTGGATGATATGCAGGGGATAGTGCGTCTGCTCCATATGGATGCGGGCGAGCGCCCGCCACGCGCCGCCGACGGCGTAGAAGGCACCGCCATCGACGCGGCTGCCGAGCCAGGGCACCAGGCCGAGCTGCTTGTCGATGGCATCGCGCAGCTTGCGGTCGTCCTCGGCATAGTCGGCGAGCCGCAGCGGCCCGAGCGGCAAGGTCGCCGCGGCGCCGACCTGACCGCCCGCCACCGGCACGAGCTCGACGCTGCCGCCGCCGAGATCGCCGACGATGCCGCTGGCCTCCGGGATGCCGGCGAGCACGCCATAAGCGGAGAGCCGCCCCTCCTCGGGGCCGCCCAGCACCTGGACCTTGAGGCGATGGCGCCGCTGGATCTCCGAGACGAAGGCGCGCCCGTCGCTGGCATCGCGCACGGCGGCGGTGGCGAGCACGTCGAGGCGGCGGGCGCCGAGGCTGCGCGCCAGCGCGACGAAGCGCTGCAGATTGGCGCGCGCCAGCTCGACACCGTCGGGATCGAGCCGCCCTGTCCGCTCGAGGCCGCGGCCGAGGCCGCACATGACCTTTTCGTTGAAGAGGGTGATCGGCGAGCGGCGGATGCCGTCATAGACGACGAGCCGCAGCGAGTTGGAGCCGATATCGACGACGGCGACGCAGCCGCGGCGCGCGGAGCCGCGCTTGCGCCGCACGCCACCGCGGCGCGGCACGCTCCGCATGCGAAGAGCTTGGGTCAGAGATCCGCCTTCTCAGCGACGAGCCGCGGGCCCGAGCGCGCCCGGTGGAGCGCGCTGCCCCGGCCCGACAGGCTGGGATTGGTCATGAAATAGGTGTGGGCGCTGAAGGCGTCGGGTGCAAGGCTCTCGCGCACATATTCGCCGTCGGACTGGAGGCGCCAGGACAGCGCCTGATCGCGCAGATTGGCGCCCATGATCTCGTCCAGCACCTGGCGATGCACCGTCTCGTTCTCGATCGGCACCAGCGCCTCGACGCGCCAGTCGAGATTGCGCGGCATCCAGTCGGCCGAGGAGATGAACACCTTGGCCTGGTCCGAGGGCAGCTTGTGGCCGTTGCCGAAGCAGACGATGCGGCCATGCTCGAGGAAGCGGCCGATGATGCTCTTCACCCGGATGTTGTCGGAAAGGCCGGGAACGCCGGGCCGCAAGCAGCAGATGCCGCGCACCACGAGATCGATCTCCACCCCGGCCGAGGACGCCTGGTAGAGGAGATCGATGATGGCGGGATCGACCAGCGAATTGACCTTGCCCCAGATCTGTGCCGGCCGGCCGGCACGGGCATGCGCGATCTCGGCTTCGATCAGCTCGACCAGGCTGTGGCGCAGGCTGATCGGCGCCACCGCGATCTTCTCGAGCGTCGCCGGCGTCGCATAACCGGTCATGTAGTTGAAGAGCCGCTGCGCATCGCGGCAGAGCGCGGGATCGCAGGTGAAGAAGGAAAGGTCGGTGTAGACCTTGGCGGTGTAGGGGTGATAGTTGCCGGTGCCGAAATGCACATAGGAGCGCAAGGCGCCGGCCTCGCGCCGCACCACCAGCGACACCTTGGCGTGGGTCTTGAGCTCGAGGAAGCCGTAGACCACCTGCACGCCGGCCCGCTCGAGGTCGCGCGCCCAGCGGATGTTCTGCTCCTCGTCGAAGCGCGCCTTGAGCTCGATCAGCGCCGTCACCGATTTGCCCGCCTCGGCCGCCTCGATCAGCGCGCGCACGATCGGGCTGTCGTCGCTGGTGCGATAGAGCGTCTGCTTCACCGCCACCACGGCGGGATCGCGCGCCGCCTGGCGGATGAACTGCACCACCACGTCGAAGCTCTCATAGGGGTGGTGGACGATGATGTCCTTCTGCCGGATGGCAGCGAAGCAATCGCCGCCGAAATCGCGGATGCGCTCGGGGAAGCGCGGATTGTAGGGGGTGTAGATGAGGTCCGGCCGCTCATCGATGATGAGCTGCCTGGTGTCGGAAAGGCCGAGCAGGCCTTCGAGCGCGAAGACGTCCTCGGGGTAGGCGTCGAGCTGCTCGATGAGGAACGCGCGCAGATCCTCGGGCATGCTCGCTTCGACCGAGAGGCGGATGACATGGCCGCGCCGCCGCCGCTTCAGCGCGGTCTCGAACAGGCGGACGAGATCCGCGGCCTCTTCCTCGATCTCGATGTCGCTGTCGCGCAGGATGCGGAACATGCCCTGGCCGATGACGGAGAAGCCGGGAAAGAGATGATCGAGGAAGAGCCCGATCATCTGCTCCAGCGGCAGGAAGCGCACCGACTTGCCGGGCAGCCGCACGAAACGGTTGAGCGTGCCCGGAATGAGCAGCAGCGCTTCCATGCGGTCGCCGTCGCTGTGGCGCTGCAACTGAAGCGCCAGGCCGAGGCCGAGATTGGCGACGAAGGGAAAGGGATGCGCCGGATCGATGGCGAGCGGCGTCAGCACCGGAAAGATCTCGGCCATGAAGCGCTCTTCGAGCCAGGCGCGGTCCTCGCCGCCGAGATCCTCGGGCCCGACCACGGTAATCCCCGCCTCGGCCATCTGCTGGCGCAGCACGCGCCAGGTCACCTGCTGGTCGCGCATCAGCTTGCCGGCGCGCTGGTTGATGGCCTCGAGCTGCTGCTGCGGGGTAAGCCCGTCCTGGCTCGGCGTCGCGATGCCGGCCAGCACCTGACCTTTGAGGCCGGCGACGCGGACCATATAAAATTCGTCGAGATTGTTATCCGAGATCGACAGGAAGCGGAGGCGTTCGAGCAAGGGATGGCGGGGGCTGTCGGCCTCGGCGAGGACGCGCTCGTTGAAGGCGAGCCAGCTCAACTCCCGGTTGATAAACCGCGCCGGAGAATGGACGTCGATCGACGACGCCTCGGCGCGTAAAGCCTGGGCCACGGTCCTGCTCCTCTTTCCCTGCCAGGGAGCAGGAGTTTATAACGAACCGGATGGCGATGTCATGGCAACACGCAAGAGCAAGCGGACGATGAGGACGCTCTACCTGCTCCGCCACGCCAAGGCGGTGCCGCAGGAAGAAGGCGGCCCCGACCGCGAGCGCCCCTTGGAAAAGCGCGGCCGGCGCGCCGCCAAGGCGGTGGCGGAGTGGATGGCCGAGCACAAGGTCGCGCCGGCGCTGGTGCTGTGCTCGCCGTCATTGCGCACGCGCGAAACGCTCGAGCTGGTGGCGCCCGAATTCCCGCACCTTCCCGAGATCCTGTTCGAGGAAGGGCTCTATCTCGCCACGGCGCGGCAGCTCCTGACGCGGCTGCGCCGGGTGCCCGCGCAGACCCAGAGCGTGATGCTGGTCGGTCACAATCCTGGGTTTCAAGAACTTGCGATGTATCTATCGGAGGTAGCGACAGGCGCGCTCGTCGCGCGACTCGCGGCCTTCCCGACCGGGGCGCTCGCCACCTTCGAGGTCGAGTCGCCCTGGTCCCAACTCGAGCGCAAACAGGCGCGCCTCACCGCCGTCGCGGCGCCGAAGGAGCTGCGCGGCGAGGATTAAGGCGCCGTTCAGCCGGCGCCGCGCGCCTCGGCTTCGGCTTCGACGAAGGCGCGCTGCAAGGCCTGGCCGAGACCGTATTGCTCGGCCTTGACCAGGAACCGGGGCCGCAATCCGGTGCACGCGAAGCGCCCGAGGACCTCGCCGCGCGGCCCCTCGCCTTCGGGCCGGAACGCGAAAAGCTCCTGGCTGGTGATGACGTCGGATTCGGTGCCGGCGATCTCGGTGAGGCTGATCACGCGGCGCTTGCCGTCGCGCAGGCGCGCGATCTGGATGATGAGGTGCACGGCGGAGGCGATCTGCGCGCGGACGAACCGGGCGGGCAGGTCGTAGCCGCTCATCAGCACCATGTTCTCGAGCCGCGTCATCGCCTCGCGCGGCCCGCTGGCGTGGATGGTGCAGAGCGAGCCGTCATGGCCGGTGTTCATCGCCTGCAGCATGTCGAAGGCTTCTGGGCCGCGAACCTCGCCCAGAATGATGCGGTCGGGACGCATGCGCAGCGCGTTGCGCAGCAGGTCGCGCATGCCGACCTCGTTCCGGCCTTCGAGATTGGGCGGCCGCGTCTCGAGGCTGGCGACATGCGGCAGCCCGAGCTGCAGCTCGGCCGCGTCCTCGATGGTGATGATCCGCTCGGCGGGGTCGATCATCTGGGCGAGCGCGTTGAGCAGCGTGGTCTTGCCGGCGCCGGTACCGCCGGAGATCACCATGTTGAGGCGGCAGCGCGCGGCGATGGAGAGCACGGTGGCCATCGCCGGGGAGAGGCTGCCGGATTGCGCCAGCGCCTCCAGCGACGGGTCCCGCTTGGAGAATTTGCGGATCGAGAGCATCGGCCCGCGCAGCGCCAGCGGCGGAATGATGACGTTGATGCGGCTGCCATCGGGCAGGCGCGCATCGGCGATGGGCGATGATTCGTCGATCCGGCGACCGGCCTTGGTGACGATGCGCGAGGCGACGTTCAGCACATGCTGATCATCGACGAAGGTGATGTCGGTCAACTCCAGCCGACCGCGCCGCTCGACGAAGATCTGGCGCGGGCCGTTGACGAGGATATCGGAGACGGAATCATCGGCGAGCAGCGGCTCGAGCGGGCCGAACCCGATCATCTCGTCGAGGATCCGGCGCTTCACCCGCCCCTGCTCCGAACCGCTCAGCGCCAGCTTCACCTCTTGCGCAATCTCGGTGACCAGCACCGCGATCTCCTCGCCCAGCCGGGCCTCGGGGATGCGCACGGCGACTTCCGGCTGAATGCGCTCCATGATGCGCGGATGAAGCAGCGATACCGCCGCCTCGATGCGCTCGCGCTCGGCCTTGTTGCCGCCGAGCGTGATCGCGATCGATTCGCTGCGAGCGGGTTGAGGCGCCACCGCGGCGACGGACGAAAGATCGGACGGCGATGCGGGATTGTCGAGGCCGCTGCGCAGCTGCGGCGGGTTGATGCGAAGGAGGTCCTCGGCGCTTCGCGGCAGCAACTCGGGCTCGACGGGATGTCCTTCGGTGATGTGGATGCCGAAGGTGGTGTTGCGCCGCCAGGCCACCCTGCCGGGGAAGACGCCGAGGCCCTTGATCGTCAGCGCCGCGGGCTCGCGCACGGCGATCGCCGCGGCGGCGACGTCCTCGCCGCGGTCCACTTGAATCCGCGCGCCTTCGGGAGAGACATCCAAAACGCGGCAGCGCACCGTGCCTTGGGCGGTGGCAAGAATGCCATTGGCGAAAGTGCGCGTGCGCCGGTGTCTGCGGCGATTTTCCTCGCTGACTTCCCGCCCGGCCACGGGGTCTTGCACCCGCTTCATCCGCGGCTCCTCACTGTCGGGACGCCCCAGAGTGGAGCGCCGAGTGATCTTATACTCCCGCTCCTAAGACTAGGTTAAGTAGGAGATAACGCTACATTGTCGGGCATATGATTCATCTCTTCGCAATCTTTGCCGAGAGTTTTAACCGGGCCCGAAGCCCAGCACCCGCTTGGCCAGCGGCACGGTCACGCGGCGGTGCTCGGCGAGCGCCGCAGCGTCGAGCGCGGCGACGGCGCGCTGCGCCGCGGCGAAGGAGCGCTCGAGATGGAGCGCAAGGAAGGCGAGCACCTCCTCCCCCACCGCCAATTGGCGGTCGGCGAAGAGCTTCACCAAGAGCGCGCCGATGAGCGCCTCGTCGGGCGGCATCACCGCCACTGCCGGCGCGGCGTTGAGGCGCGAGCGCAGATCGGGAAGCGCGATGCGCCAGCGCGCCGGCGCCTCGCGCGCGACGACGAGAAGATGGCCGCCGCGCTCGGCCAGCAGGTTGTAGAGATGGAGGAGCGGCTCCTCGGCGGCGCGGTCGGCCTCGTCGACGATCGCCGCGGCGACGGCGCCGAGCAGCGCGGGCACGCGGTCGGTGGCGAGCGCCGCCGGATCGATGAAGGCGGCCGCCGCGCGCGCGGCAAAGACATGGGCGAGATGGGTCTTGCCGCTGCCCGCGGGTCCGTAGAGCGCCAGCGCCGGCGCCGGCCAGCGCGGCCAGCGATCGAGCCAGGCGATCGCCGCCTCGTTGCACGGCGCCACCAGGAAATCGGCACGCCCCAGCGCCGGACGGTGCGGCAGATCGAGCGGCAGCTGGGTCATTGCTATTACTGATGATCGCAGCTTCGAGCGTCGCCCCACCTCACCCCAACCCTCTCCGCCCCCCGGGGCGGAGAGGGAGGGGCCCGCGTAGCGGGAGGGTGAGGTGGGGTGTCGACAATCTTGCGCAGCATCCGCGGCATATTTGAATCCGCGTCCTATTCGCCGGGGTGACGGTTGGCGGGGTCGTAGAGGGGGCTGGCGAGGTAGCGCGCCAGCATGAAGCGCACGAGCACGCCGATCACCGCCGCCGCCGGCAAGGCGAGCAGCACGCCGAGAAAGCCGAAGACGCTGCCGAAGGCGAGCAGCGCGAAGATGACCCAGACGGGATGGAGGTGGACGCGCTCGCCGACCAGTTTCGGCGCCAGCACGTTCGATTCCAGCACCTGGCCGATGGCAAAGACGATGACCACCGACAAGACGCCGGAGAAGCTGCCGAACTGAATGAGGGCGAGGCTCATCGCCAGCACAAAGCCGGTGGCGAAGCCGACATAGGGGATGAAGGTGAGGATGCCGGCGAAGACGCCGATGATGAGGCCGAATTCGAGACGGATCACCGACAGCGCCGCGGCATAGTAGATGCCGACGCCGAGACAGACGAGGAGCTGGCCGTGGACGTAGCCGGCGAGGGTCGCGTCGACGATCTTCGCCTGCTCGCGGATGGTGTCGAGGTGCTGGCGCGGCAGCCAGCCGTCGATGCGGCGCACGATGCGGTTCCAGTCGCGCAGCAGAAAGAACGCGACGACGGGCGTGATGAAGATGAGCGAGAGCAGATTGGCGAGAGCGAGGCCGCTGCTGAGCACGCCCTGGAGGAAGCGGGCGAACCAGCCGGCGATGCTGCCGACGGCGCCGCCGAGCGCGTCGCGCAGCTTGGCGACGTCTTCGGGCGCAAGATGCTGCTGCGCCAGCTGCATCATCTGCTCGAAGCGCGCGCGTGCATCCGAGACGAGGGCGGGAACGCGACCGGCGAGCTCGGCCGCTTGCAGCTGCACCAGCGGCACCAGCAGCGCAAAGACGGCGAGCAGCAGCACGACGAAGAGCAGCAGCGCCAGCACCGTCGCCAAGGTGCGCGGCACGCGATAGCGTTCCATGCGGCGCACCGCGGGGTCGAGGAAATAGGCGATGGCGGAGCCGGCGGCAAAGGGCAGCAGGATCGGGCTCAGCAGATAGAGCAGCAGGAAGAAGACGACGAGCGCGCCGAGCCAGAAAAACGCCTGCTGGCGCCGCGTGGTCGGAGTGCTCATGGGCCGCCGCTCACCCCGGCGAGCGCTCGCGTCCAGCGGATGAGATAGCCCGCGCCGGAGATCATCGTCGTCGCCGCCACGGCATAGACGAGGACGACGGTGAGGCGCGGAACGGCGAGGCCGAGGCCGAGCGAGGCGAGCACAAGGCCGATGAGGCCGATCTGCAGCGCGGTGTTGAGCTTGCTCACCAGCAGCGGCTCCCAGCGCATGGCATGGCCGAGCGCCGCGACCAGCAGGAAGCCGCCGATGATCAGCGCGTCGCGGAACACCACCAGGATGACCAACCACACCGGCAGATACTTGGCGAGGCCCAAGGTCACGTACATGCTGACCAGCAGCGCCTTGTCGGCGATGGGATCGAGCAAGGCG
>DATIYL010000011.1:0-35093 GCA_035517635.1 Allostellaceae bacterium
TTCAGCTTGGCGGTCGGCGAGCGAGTCAACCGCACGCAGCTCCTCGCCAGGCTCGTGGATTTGCAGTACCGCCGCAACGACGCCAATTTCGGCCGCGGCACCTTCCGCGCGCGCGGCGATACGATCGAGATTTTCCCGGCGCACTACGAGGACCGCGCCTGGCGGCTCTCGCTGTTCGGCGACGAGCTCGAAGCGATCCACGAATTCGACCCGCTCACCGGCGAGAAGACCGGCGCGCTCGACGAGATCACCGTCTATCCCAACAGTCATTACGTCACGCCGAAGCCGACACTGCTGCAGGCGATCGAGCAGATGAAGGCGGATCTGCGCCTCCGGCTCGAGGAGTTCCACGCCCAGGGCAAGCTGCTCGAAGCGCAGCGGCTCGAGCAGCGCACCACCTTCGACATCGAGATGATGGCGGCGACGGGAAGCTGCGCCGGGATCGAGAACTATTCGCGCTATCTTACCGGGCGCCGGCCGGGCGAGCCGCCGCCGACCCTCTTCGAATACCTGCCCAAGGACGCGCTCATCTTCTGCGACGAAAGCCACGTCACCATCCCGCAGCTCGGCGCCATGTTCCGCGGCGACTACTCGCGCAAATCGATCCTCGCCGAGTATGGCTTCCGCCTCCCCGCCTGCGTCGACAACCGGCCGCTCAAGTTCGAGGAATGGGATCAGATGCGCGGCCAGACCGTCTGCGTCTCGGCGACGCCGGGGCCATGGGAGATGGAGCGCACCGGCGGCGTCTTCGTCGAGCAGGTCGTGCGTCCGACCGGCCTCGTGGATCCGCCCTGCCTCATCCGCCCGGTCGAGAACCAGGTCGACGATCTCATGGCGGAGTGCCGCGACTGCGCCTTGAAGGGGCAGCGCGTGCTGGTGACCACGCTGACCAAGAAGATGGCCGAGGCGCTCACCGAGTATTTCCACGAGAACGGCATCCGCGTCCGCTACATGCACTCCGACGTCGACACCTTGGAGCGCATCGAAATCATCCGTGATCTCCGCCTCGGCGTCTTCGACGTGCTCGTCGGCATCAACCTGCTGCGCGAGGGGCTGGACATCCCGGAATGCGCGCTCGTCGCCGTGCTCGACGCCGACAAGGAGGGCTATCTGCGCTCGCGCACCGCGCTCATTCAGACGATCGGCCGCGCGGCGCGCAATCTCGAGGGCCGCGCCATCCTCTACGCCGACCGCATGACCGAGAGCATGAAGGCGGCGATCGGCGAGACCAACCGCCGCCGCGAGAAGCAGCAGGCCTATAACGCCGCCAACGGCATCACGCCCGAAAGCGTGCGCCGCGGCATCGCCGACATCCTGGAGAGCGTCTACGAGCAGGACCACGTCACCGTCGGTCTCGGCGAAAGCGCCCAGGCGCACTATCAGGGCATGAACCTGAAAGCCGTCATCGCCGATCTCGAGAAGCAGATGCGCACCGCCGCGGCCGATCTCGAATTCGAGGAAGCGGCACGGCTGCGCGACGAGATCCGCCGCCTGGAGCAGCTCGATCTCGGGCTTCCCGGCGAGGGCGCAGGCTCCCAGCCGGGCGCGCGCCCGGCGGGCAGGTCCATGGCAGGGCGCGCCGGCACCTCGGCCAAAGCGCTCGCCAAAGCCAAGGTGCGCGCCCGGCAGCGGCGGAGCTATCGCTGACCGGCGCGCGGCCATGACAGAGTTTGCGCCCACACGATGCCCGAAAGCGGCGCTGGTGACCGGCGCCGGCAAGCGCATCGGCCGCGCCATCGCGCTGGCGCTCGGCCGCGAGGGCTGGGCCGTGGCGGTGCACTACCACGGCTCCGAGGCCGAGGCGCAGGCCGTTGTCGGCGAAATTGCCGCCGCCGGCGGGCGCGCGGTGGCGCTTGCCGCCGATCTCGCGCGCGAGGCCGAGGTTGAAACGCTGGTGTCGCGCGCGGCGGCGGCGCTTGGGCCGCTGGGCGCGCTCGTCAACAACGCCTCGGTTTTCGAGAACGACACGGCGCTTGGCGCGACGCGCGAAAGCTGGGATCGGCATCTTGATGTCAACCTGCGCGCACCTTTCGTGCTCATGCAGCAATTTGCGCGCGAACTGCCGGAAGCCGCCGAGGGCGCCATCGTCAACATCCTCGACGAGCGCGTCTGGAGCCTCACCCCTTATTTCGTCTCGTACACGCTGAGCAAGGCCGGGCTCTGGAACCTCACGCAGAGCATGGCGCTGGCGCTGGCGCCGCGCATTCGCGTGAATGGTATCGGCCCCGGGCCGACACTGCCGAGTCCGCGGCAAAGCGAAGCTCAGTTCCGCCGGCAGCAGGAAATGATGCCGCTTCACCGCGGCACCACGCCCGAAGAGATCGCCGCCGCGGTGCTTTTCATCCTGGCGGCGCCGGCGATGACCGGTCAGATGATCGCCCTCGATGGCGGGCAGCATCTCGGCTGGGCGCAAGCGGCTGGCCGACCGGCGGTCACGGAATAGGGAACAGAGCGATCATGAGCAATGCCGAAACCGCTACCCGCGCGCTCTCCGGCCAAGCCGGTAGCGGCTTGCGCCGCATCCTCGTGCGCGACCTCGTGCTCGCCTGCGAAATCGGAGTCTTCCGCCACGAGCGCGGCGCGCGTCAACGCGTGCGCATCAATCTCGACCTTGCCGTGCGCGAGGAGGCGGTGCCGATCGCCGACGATCTCCGCAATGTCGTCTGCTACGACGAGATCGTCAGCGGCATCCGCCGCCTCGCCGAGGCCGGGCATGTCAATCTGGTGGAGACGCTGGCCGAGCGCATCGCCGAGATGTGCCTCGCCGATGCGCGCATCCGCCACGCCGTCGTGCGCGTCGAGAAGCTCGACGTCTACCCCGACGTGGCGAGTGTCGGCATTGAAATAGATCGGATTAACCGCCTGCCGTAAGTGCCTTAACCATCGGGCATTTGCCGGCTTGGGGAATCGCCAGCGAGAGGTCCCGCCGGCGAGTTGTTCACAGGCTCCCGCCGCGGCCGTCGGGTGCGGCTCTGTGACCTCGGACTTACAAAGTGTTACAGTCGATTTACACTTGACAAGGAAAAAATCTAACTGTTTCAATACGTTAGTATCTTGTGCTTAAAATTTAGGCAAACCGCTAAAACCCCAGGTTTGACGCCTCCCGCTCCGGGACGGCGAGAGGTTTTCGACAGTTTTGTCCACAGGCTTCGTGGATATATCCATTTCGTGAACACGGCGACCAAAGGCGAGGCGGTGGCTGTTCTCGTCACGCGATTGACGGCGCCGCGGCAGGGCGCCAAGTGAAAGACCGATGAGCGATCTCGAGGACGATACGACCGAGCCGGAGGAGACCCTGCCGCAAGGCGGCGGCCTCGCCCAGGGCGTCGAGGCGATTCGCGCTGCGCTGCGCACCATGCCGCCCGGCCCCGGCGTCTACCGCATGCTCGATCGCAAGGGCGACGCGCTCTATGTCGGCAAGGCGCGGAGCCTGCGCAACCGCGTCGCCAACTACACCCACCCTGCGGCACTCTCCAACCGGCTGCGCCGGATGGTGGCGGAGACCCGCGCGATGGAGGTGGTGGTCACGCATACCGAGGTCGAGGCGCTGCTGCTCGAGAACAACCTGATCAAGCGGCTGATGCCGCGCTACAACGTATTGCTGCGCGATGACAAGTCCTTCCCTTATATCCGCCTCACCGGTCACGATTTTCCGCAGATCATCAAGCATCGCGGCGCGAAGAGCGCGCCCGGCGACTATTTCGGGCCTTTCGCTTCGGCCGGCGCGGTGGCGCGCACGATCATTGCGCTGCAGCGCGCCTTCCTGCTGCGCTCCTGCAGCGACAGCATCTTCTCGACCCGCACCCGGCCCTGCCTTCTCTACCAGATCAAGCGCTGCAGCGCGCCCTGTGTCGGCCGCATCGACAAGCCGGGATATGACCGGCTGGTCGAAGAAGCACGCGCCTTCCTGACCGGCCGCAGCAAGGAGGTGCAGGAGCGCCTGGCGCTGCGCATGCAGGAGCTGGCCGACCGGCTCGATTTCGAGAGCGCCGCCTTCGTGCGCGACCGCATCCGCGCGCTGACGCAGGTGCAGGGGCGGCAGGATATCTCGCTCGAGGGCATCGAGGATGCCGATGTCATCGCCGCCCATCAGGCCGGCGGTCATACCTGCATCCAGGTCTTTTTCTTCCGCGCCGCGCAGAACTGGGGCAATCGCGCTTATTTCCCGAGCCATGACCGGCAGATGCCGATCGACGAGGTGCTCGCCGCGTTCCTCGGCCAGTTCTATGAGAACAAGCCGCCGCCGAAGCTGGTGCTGCTGAGCCATGCGCCGGCGGATGCGGCGCTGATCGAGGAGGCGCTGACGGCGCAAGCGGGCGGCAAGGTCGAGCTCACCGTGCCGCAGCGCGGCGACAAGCGGAAGCTGGTGGAGCATGCGCTGCTCAACGCGCGCGAAGCGCTCGGCCGCCGTCTCGCCGAAAGCGAGACCCAGCTGAAGCTGCTGGCCGGCCTCGCCGAGACCTTCGGCCTCGATGTGCTGCCGCATCGCATCGAGGTCTACGACAACAGCCATATTCAGGGGAGCCACGCGGTCGGCGCGATGATCGTCGCCGGACCCGAAGGCTTCATCAAGAACGCCTATCGCAAATTCACCATCCGCGGCGATGGCGGCGCGGCGCAACCGGCCGAAGACGGGCTCGCCGCGGCGATCGAAGCCTCGGCGGAGCCGGCACCGCGGGCGGCGGCGAGCTTGCTCACGCCCGGCGACGACTACGGCATGATGCGCGAGGTGCTGAGCCGCCGCTTCGCCCGCGCGCTCAAGGAGGATCCGACGCGCGAGCGCGGCACCTGGCCCGATCTGCTGCTCATCGACGGCGGCGCCGGCCAGCTTACGGCGGCGCAGCAAGTGCTGGCCGATCTCGGCATCGACGACGTGCCGCTGGTGGCGATCGCCAAGGGCCCCGATCGCAACGCCGGACGCGAGCGCTTCTTCCGTCCCGGACGCGAGCCGTTCAGCCTCGATCCGCGCGACCCCGTCCTCTACTACCTGCAGCGGCTGCGCGACGAGGCGCATCGCTTCGCCATCGGCACGCATCGCGCGCGGCGCACCAAGGCGATCGGCAGCTCGCCCCTCGACGAGATCCCCGGCATCGGTGCGCGGCGCAAGAAGGCGCTGCTGCATCATTTCGGCTCGGCGCGCGGCGTCGCCCGCGCCGGCCTTGCCGATCTCGAGCGCGTCGAGGGCATCAGCAAGGCCGTGGCCCAGCGCATCTATGACCATTTCCATGCCGAGGCGTAAAGGCGCTAGACTGCCCCGAAACCTCCCGCCCTTCCCTGCGGGACCGGATGAGCCATGCTGACGACGCTCCCCAACCTGCTGACGCTTTCGCGCATCGCCGCGATACCGCTGGTCATCATCACCTTTTACCTCCCGTCGCCCTGGGGCCCGTGGATCGGCTGCTGCCTCTTCGCGCTGGCGGGTTTCACCGACTGGCTCGACGGCAAGCTGGCGCGGCTCTGGGAGCAGCAATCGGAGCTCGGCCGCTTCCTCGACCCGATCGCCGACAAGCTGCTGGTGGCGGCGATCCTGTTCATGCTGGCGGCGCTGCAGCGCGTCTCGGCGCCGACGATCTTCCCGGCGCTGGTCATTCTCGGCCGCGAGATCCTGGTTTCGGGACTGCGCGAGCATCTTGCCACGCTCAAGGTGCGCGTTCCCTCCTCGCGCCTCGCCAAATGGAAGACCGGCATCCAGATGGGCGCGATCGGCGTGCTGCTGGTCGGCGATGCCGGCCCGGCGTTTCTGCCGGTGACGCTGATCGGCGAGCTGATGCTGTGGGCGGCGGCGGTGCTGACCCTCGTCACCGGATACGACTATCTTCGCGCCGGGCTCGACCACATGAGCGAGGAGACGCCGGCGGTCAAGGCGGCCAAGCCGAGCAGCGCCACGTGAGCGCAGCACAGGCGATGCAGATCTTCGGCTTCGCCGGCTGGAGCGGCAGCGGCAAGACGACCTTGGTGACGCAGCTGGTGCCGGAGCTGACGCGGTACGGCCTCACCGTCTCGACGATGAAGCATGCGCATCACAGCTTCGATCTCGACCAGCCCGGCAAGGACAGCTGGCGCCACCGCCAGGCCGGCGCGAGCGAGGTGATGATCGCTTCGGAGCGGCGCTGGGCGCTCATCCACGAGCATCGTGGCGCGCCGGAGCCGACGCTGGAGTGGCTGATCCGCCAGATGACGCCGGTCGACCTGCTGCTGGTCGAGGGTTGGAAGCGCGGCAGCCATGCCAAGCTCGAAGTGCATCGTCCTTCGCTCGGCAAGCCGCTGCTCTGCCGCGACGATCCGCATATCGTCGCGGTGGCAAGCGATGCGCCGATGTCCGGCCTCGCCATCCCGCAGTTCGCACTCGACGATGTGGCCGCGATCGCCGGCTTCATCCTCGCGCATTGCCGGCTCAAGGCGGCCTGAGATGGCGCAGCTCAGCGACGATTGCTTCGCTTTCGGCGGCGACCTTCTGTCGATGGCGGCAGCGCTCGAACTGCTCGGCACCAAGCTCGGAACGGTGACGGAGCCGGAGACGATTCCGCTCCGGCAGGCGCGCGGACGGATTCTCGCGGCGCCGCTGGTGGCAGGGCACGACGTGCCGCCCTACGACAATGCCGCGGTCGATGGCTATGCCGTGCGCTTCGATGATTTGCGCCCGGGCGAAGCGACGGTGCTGCCGGTCGTCGGCCGCGCCGCCGCCGGCCATCCGCTGTCGGGTCCGGCGCGGCGCGGCGCGGCTGTGCGCATCTTCACCGGCGCGCCCATGCCCGAGGGCGCCGACACGGTACTGATGCAGGAGGATTGCACCGAGGCGGGGGGCGGCGTGCGCATTCCGCCGGGCATCAAGCGCGGCGCCAATCGCCGCCGCGCCGGCGAGGACGTGACGCGCGGCGCCACCGTGCTCCGCCCGGGCCAGCGGCTGCGCGCGCAGGAGATCGGGCTCGCGGCCGCGCTAGGGCTCACCGAGCTTCGCGCCTATCGCCGCCTCCGCGTCGCCATCTTCTCCACCGGAGATGAGGTGCGCGAGCCCGGCGCCGCGCTGCCGCCGGGAGCGATCTACGACGCCAACCGCTATGTGCTTCAGGCCCTGCTCGAAGGGCTTGGCGCCGAGGTCACCGATCTCGGCATCCTGCCGGACGAGCAGAGCCGGATCGCTGCCGCGCTCGCCGCGGCCGCCGGCGCGCATGATCTGATCCTCACCTCGGGCGGCATGTCGACCGGCGAGGAGGATCACGTCAAAGCGGCGGTCGAAGCGCAGGGCCGGCTGCATTTCTGGCGCCTTGCGATCAAGCCCGGCCGGCCGGTGGCGATGGGGCAGATCGGCCGCGTCCCCTTCATGGGGCTGCCCGGCAATCCGGTGGCGGTGATGGTGACGTTCCTCATCCTGGCGCGGCCGCTGGTGCTGCGGCTGTCGGGCGCCGCGCCCGAGCCGCCGCGCCGCTTCCGCGTCACCGCCGGCTTCGACTACAAGAAGCGCGCCAATCGTTGCGAGTATGTGCGCGCGCGGCTCGAGCGCGGCAGCGATGGCGGCTGGGTGGCGCGGAAATTCCCGCGCGACGGCGCCGGCATCCTCTCCTCGATGGTCGAATCGGACGGTCTTGCCGAGATCGGCGAGGGCATCAGCCGCGTCGAGCCCGGCATGGGCGTTGAATTCATCCCGTTCAGCGAGGTGCTGGAATGAGCGAGAGCCTCGACCTCGCCGATCCCCTCGCCGCCTTCCGCCTCGACGGCGAAGTAGCGGCAGTGACCGGCGCCGCGAGCGGCATCGGCGCGGCGATCGCCGTCGCGCTTGCGCGTGTCGGCGCGCGCGTCGCCCTCCTCGATCTCGACCGCGTCGGCGCCGAGGCCGTCGCCGGCAGGATCGGCGACGCGGCTGAGGTCTGGCCGCTCGACATCGCCGACGCCGCCGCGGTGACGCGCGTCTTCGACGCGATCGCGGCGCGCTGGGGTCGTATCGACGTGCTGGTCAACAGCGCCGGCATCGCCATCCGCAAGCCCGCGGTCGAGCTAGCGCCGGCGGATTGGGAGCGCGTCATGGGCGTCAACGTCACCGGCTCCTTCCTCTGCGCCCGGGCCGCGGCGCGGCACATGCTGGCGCGCGAGGGCGGACGCATCGTCAACATCGCCTCCATAATGGGGTTTTCCGGCGGCATCTATCCCAATGTCGCCTACCAGACCTCGAAAGGCGCGGTGGTGAACCTGACCCGCGCGCTCGCGATCGAATGGGCGCGGCAGGGCATCCGCGTCAATGCGGTGGCGCCCACCTATATCCGCACGCCGCTCACCGCGCCGCTGCTAAGCCAGCCCGAAGCGGTGGCCGAGATCGAGCGCCGCACGCCGATGGGCCGCATCGGCGAGCCCGAGGACATCGTCGGCGCCGTGCTCTATCTCGCGACCCGCGCCTCCGCCCTCGTCACCGGCCACACGCTCGCCGTCGATGGCGGGTTTCTGGCGCAATGAGCGAGGATTCGGTTGAAACGGAGCCGCCGAACCCATAGCTCTGACCCATGAAACTGCTCTATTTCGCCTGGCTGCGCACGAAGATCGGCATTGCCGAAGAGCGCGTCGATCCGCCGGCGGAGGTCGCGACGGTGGCGGCGCTGCTCGAATGGCTGAAGCGGCGCGGGCCGGGCTTTGCCGAAGCGCTCAAGGACACCCGGATCGTGCGCGTCGCGGTGAACCAGGAATATGTCGCCTCAGACCATCCGCTGCGGCCGGGCGACGAGGTGGCGCTCTTCCCGCCGGTGACCGGAGGCTAGGATGATCCGGGTGCAGCGCGAGGATTTCGATGTCGGCGCCGAGCTCGAGGGTTTGACGCGCGGCAAGACCGGCATCGGCGGCGTTACCAGCTTTATCGGCCTGGTGCGCGACATCGCCGGCGAGCGCCGCATCGGCGCGATGACGCTCGAGCACTATCCCGGCATGACCGAGCGCCGCCTCTCCGAGATCGAGGCCGAGGCGCGCCGGCGCTGGCCGCTCGACGCCGTGCTGATCATCCACCGCTATGGCCGGCTCGAGCCCGGCGAGCGCATCGTCCTCGTCGCTGCGGCTTCGGCCCATCGCCAGGCGGCCTTCGATGCCTGTCAGTTCCTCATCGACTGGCTCAAGACCAAGGCGCCGTTCTGGAAGCTCGAGGAGACGCCGGAAGGCCCGCGCTGGGTCGATGCGCAGACGACCGACGACGAAGCGGCGGCGCGCTGGATCAAGGACTGAGCGGATCAGCTTTCGGGCGTGCCGTGGCGGCCGGCGCCTTTGGCGAAACGGCCGGCGCCGGCGCGCGCCTCGCCGCTCGCCAAGACCGCGACGCCGCGGCGGAATTCGTTCGCCATCGCTGCGGTGACATCATGGTCCCATTGCTCATAGGCCGAGAGCCGATCGCTTCTGAGGCAGATCTGCGGCAGCGCCGCGAGCTCGCGGGCGAGCGCCTCCGCGGCGGCGCGCGCAGCGCCCTTCGGCACAACGCGGTTGGCAAGGCCGATCGCGAGGGCTTCCGCCGCACCGACCGGGCGGCCGGTAAGGATGAGGTCGAGGGCGCGGCCCTGGCCGATGAGGCGCGGCAGCCGCACCGTGCCGCCATCGATGAGCGGGACGCCCCAGCGCCGGCAGAAGACGCCGAGCACCGCATCCTCTTCGACGATGCGCAAATCGCACCAGAGCGCGAGCTCGAGGCCGCCGGCAACCGCGTGGCCGGCAATCGCGGCGATCACCGGCTTCCCCAGCAGCATCCGCGTCGGCCCCATCGGACCGTTACCGGTGAAGGCATCCGATCGCACACCGCCGCCCTCGGCCGCGACCTTGAGGTCGAAGCCGGCGCAGAACGTGCCACCGGCGCCGCAGAAGACGGCGACCTTGGCTTCCTCGTCGCGGTCGAACTCGCTGAAGGCGTCGGCGAGAGCTTGCGCCATCGCCGGGTTGACGGCGTTGCGCGCCTCTTTCCGGTCGATGATGACCGTGGTAACCGCGCCGTCCTTCTCGACACGGACCGTCATCGGCGCCTCGCGGGGGCTCAGCCCACCGGCATCATCCAGCCGTAGCGGTCGGCGATCTTGCCGTATTGGATGCCCTGGATCTCGTCATAGAGCTTCTGCAAGGTCGGGCCCGGCTTCTCCGGAGAACCGAAGCGCAGCGTCTCGGTGCCGCGCGTGATCGAGGAGATCGGCGTGATCACCGCGGCGGTGCCGCAAGCGCCGATCTCGGCGAAATTCTCGATTTCGTCCCAACGCACCGGACGGTGCTCGACCTTCAGCCCCATATCGGCGGCGATGCGGCGGAGGCTGTCATTGGTCACGCTCTCGAGGATCGAGGCGGATTTCGGCGTGACGTAGCGGCCGTCGCGGGTGATGCCGACGAAGTTCGAGGTGCCGAACTCGTCGATGAGCGAATGCGTGCCGCTGTCGAGATAGAGCGAGACCGGAAAGCCCTTCTGCTTCACCTCGATATCGCCGACGAGGCCCGCGGCGTAATTGCCCCCCGCCTTGACATGGCCGACGCCATGCGGCGCGGCGCGGTCATAGGCCTCCTGCACATAGGCGGGCACCGGCACCATGCCGTCCTTGTAGTAGGGCCCGACCGGCATGGCGAAGACGAGGAACGCGTAGTCCTCGCTGGGATGGACGCCGATGACCGCGCTGGTGCCGATGAGCAGCGGGCGGACGTAGAGCGTGGCGCCGGTGCCGTAGGGCGGCACATAGGCGTCGTTCTTGCCGACGATGGTGCGCACGGCGTCGAGGAAGAGGTTCTCCGGCGGCGGCACCATGGCCAGCCGCTCGCCCGACAGGATCATGCGCCGCGCATGGGCGTCGGGACGGAAGCAGGCGACGCGCCCATCGACCTGGCGGAACGCCTTCAGCCCCTCGAAGCAGGTCTGACCGTAGTGAAGACAGGTCGCGGCGATGTGCAGCGTTATGCTGGCGCCGGTGCAGAGCTCGGGCTTGGACCACGCGCCGTGGCGAAAATCGGCGCGGACGAAAACGCCGGTATCGAGATAGCGGAAACCCAGCTCTTTCCAGGAAATCGTCGTGTCCATCTCGGTCTCTTCCGCTCGCTCCGATCGTTGATCTGGTCCATTATGGCCCTGCCGGGCCGGCCGGTGTAACAGTTTCAACGAAAATAAGTCAACATGTCTGACGTAAAATCCGCCGCCAATCTGCTGTTTCTGCGCGAGGAGGAACTGCGCCAGGGGATCGAGCTGCTCTATTACGCCTACCGCGACTTTACGGCCGAGCCCGACGCCATGCTAGCGCGCTACGGCTTCGGCCGCGCCCATCACCGCGTCATCTACTTTGTCGGCCGCCATCCGCAAATGAGCGTCAGCGACCTGCTCGCCATCCTGCGCATTACCAAGCAGAGCCTGAGCCGGGTGCTGGGTCAATTGGTGCGCCAGGGCTTCATCCAGCAGAAGCCCGGCAGCCGCGACCGCCGGCAGCGCCTGCTGGAGCTGACCGACAAAGGCATCGAGCTCGAGCGGCAATTGTCGGAGAACCAACGCCAGCGCATCGCCAAGGCCTATCGCGAGGCCGGGGCGCAGGCCGTGGAAGGCTTCCGCAAGGTGATGCTCGGCATCATCAGCACCGATGCCGACCGGCGCCGCTTCGAGCGCGGGCCGCCGACGCGCTGAGCGGTGTATAATCGCGGCATGGATAGCAGCGAGCCGCATCTCCTGGTGGTCGACGATGATGCGCGGCTGCGCGAGCTGCTGCGCCGCTACCTGACCGACCAGGGGTTTCGCGTCACCACGGCCGGTGACGCCGCGGAGGCGCGCGCGCGCCTTACCAGCATCGCCTTCGACCTCCTCGTGCTCGACGTCATGATGCCGGGCGAGAGCGGTCTCGACCTCACCCGCAGCCTGCGCCGCGACGGGCGCCTGCCGATCCTGCTGCTCACCGCCATGGCCGAGCCCGAGGATCGCATCAACGGCCTCGAGCACGGCGCCGACGACTACCTGGCGAAGCCGTTCGAGCCGCGCGAGCTGGTGCTGCGCATCCGCAACATCCTGCAGCGCGTGCCGCAGCCGGCGCCGCCCGCCGCCGAAGTGCGCTTCGGCGCCTGCCGCTTCGATCTCGCGCGGGGCGAGCTCTACCGCGGCGGCGACGCCGTGCATCTGACCGCGGCGGAGACGGCGCTGCTGGCGGCCTTGGCGCGGCGGCCCGGCGAGGCCGTATCGCGCGAGGCGCTGTCGGAGGAAGCGCAGTTCAGCGGCAATGTGCGCACGGTCGACGTGCAGGTGACGCGGCTCAGGCGCAAGATCGAGCGCGACCCCAAATTCCCGCGCTACCTGCAGACGGTGCGAGGCACCGGCTATGTCCTCAAGCCAGATTGATCGCGCCGCGCTGCCGGCCGAGGCCATGCCGGCGCCCTCTGCCACCGCCGACACGCACCGGCGCTGGTGGAAGCGCATCCTGCCGCGCTCGCTCTTCGGGCGCTCGCTCATCATCATCATTCTGCCGCTGGTGCTGGCGCAGCTCCTCGCCACCTGGATCTTCTATGACCGCCATTGGGCGACGGTCGAGCGCCGGCTCGCCACCGACGTCGCCGCCGACATCGCTTTGACGCTGGACGCGCGGGACTTCACGCACAGCTCTGCCGGGCTCGACGCGCTGCTGGCGCGCAGCGCCGACGTCAGCGAGCTCCATTTCCACTTCCGGCCGGGCGAGAGCCTGCCGAGCAGTGTGCCGGCAAGCGATGACAGCTGGCTCTACGAGGCGCTTTCCGGCGCGATGGACGAGCGCGTGCGCCGCCCGTTCGAGATCGATAGCGTGAGCGATCCGCGCTACATCCTGATCTGGGTCGCGCTGCGCGACGGCGTCATGGAAGTGATGGCGCCGCGCACGCGGCTGTTCACGCCCACGACCTACATCTTCGTGCTGTGGATGGCCGGGTCCTCGCTGGTGCTGCTGGCGGTCGCCTCCCTCTTCATGCGCAACCAGGTGCGCTCGCTGCGGCGACTCGCGGCGGCGGCGGAGAGCTTCGGCAAAGGGCGCGACGTGCCCAACTTCAAACCGGAAGGCGCGACCGAGGTGCGCCAGGCCGCCGCCGCCTTTCTCAAGATGCGCGACCGCATCCGGCGGCAGATCACGCAGCGCACCGAAATGCTGGCGGGGGTATCGCACGATCTGCGGACGCCGCTGACGCGCATGCGGCTGGCACTTGAGTTCCTGGGAGAAGGCGGCCCGGAAGTCGAGGAGCTCAAGCAAGATGTCACCATCATGGAGCGCATGGTCCAGGGCTATCTCGACTTCGCCCGCGGCGAAGGCCCGGAGCAGCCGCGCCAGACCGATCTCGGACTGCTGCTCGAGGAAGCGGCGGCAGCGGCGCGCCGGGATGGCGCCGACATCTCGCTGGCGCTGCCGGAGGAGCTCTTGCTGCCGCTACGCCCGGACGCGATGCGGCGCTGCATCGCCAATCTACTCAGCAATGCGCGGCGCTATGGCAGCCATATCTGGATCACCGCGCTGCCGGTCGCTGAGGGCGTCGACATCCTCGTCGACGATGACGGGCCCGGCATTCCGCCGGATGAGCGCGAGAATGTCTTCCGCCCGTTCTTCCGCCTCGACGCCTCACGCAACCCCGCGACCGGCGGCGTCGGCCTCGGCCTCACCATTGCGCGCGACGTGGCGCGCGGTCATGGCGGCGATCTGACGCTCGAGGAATCGCCGCAGCACGGGCTGCGCGTCCGCCTGCACCTGCCGCGCTGAGAGAAGTTCGGGCCGAAAACAAATGAGGCCGCCCCAAACGGGGGCGGCCTCGCCGCGTCGCACAGGGGGGTCTATCGGCGACGCGATGGAGCAAAACTCAAAGCGAGGGTCAGCGCGCGACCTTCTGCTTGGCGTACTCGCGCAGCTCTTCGAAGCCCTCGGCGACGCGCTTCTGAATGACGCTGAACGCCTCGGTATTGGCCTTGGTGACGAGCTCGGCGAGCTCGCGGGCATTGGCGACGCCCTTCTCGAAGGCCTGCTTGGCGTATTCGGCGTTCTTGGCGATGCGCTCTTCGGGGGCGCCGGGCTGCGTCCATTCGCGCACGAGGCTCGACACCTCGTCGACCGCCTCGCGGGCGATCTCGACCTGGCGCCGCGCCACGGCCTGAACACCTTCTACGGCCAGTTGATTCGCTTGGGTCAGGGCTTCGAGATTCTTGCGCTGCGAGGCGACGATCGACTCGACGTCGAGGCCTGGAAAAGTGAAGCCGGCAAATGCTTTGCCGACATCCATGTCCATGAAAGTGTGCTTACCGTTGGTGGTCATGGTAGGATCCTTCGCGGGCTTGGGGACAGCTATGCTGCGGTGCACAATGCCCGAAATATGGCTTAACAGCCTGCCCAAGTCAAGGGCGCATGCCAAAAAATATTGCAACGCAACAGTAATCTACCGTGAGTCGCTGACCGCGCTCAGGCCGAGCCAGGATTCCATCGCGCGCAGGCGCCGGTCAAGGGCGGCCATGGTCCGGGCGAGGTCGGCACTGTCGTCATCGAGGAACACCCGCAACACTGAAAGATAGAGGCCGGTCAGCAGCTTGGCGCGAAACCGGCCGCGCCACCCGGCGGCCGAAATGCCGGCCCGCTCCAGCATCCAGCCCATTGAACGGAGCAGCGCCGGCAATCCCAGAAGCGCCGCCGGATCGCCCATGCCGTCGCGCAGAATTGCGCGCAGCGCGCCGCGATGCGGGGCGAGCGCGTCGAAGCGCCGCATCAGCGCATCGAACAGCCGGTCGCGCGCCGGCTCGTCCGCGGCGCTCGCGCCGGCCAGCGCCGCCCGGTCGATGCGGCGATGGAAGCGCACCAGCAGCGCCAGCTTGGAGGGGCACGCCGCGTAAGCCTCGTCCAGCGGCAGGCCGGCCTCGGCGGCAATCTCACCAAGACCGGTGCGGCGCCAGCCCTGCCGCTCGGCAAGACGCAGCGCTGCATCGACGAGCCGGTCCGCCGCCTCGGCTGCTTGTTCCGCCGCGGGTTTGGCGGCGGTCTTCCTGGCACCCGCTCGTCTCGCCATGCGAGACCTCCCGGAAAGCGTCGGCGCTCAGCTTAAGGCCTCAACCCGGCGAAATCGAAACTATTCCGCCCTGTACAGGGGGCTGCAGGCCGGCCGTGCCAATGCAGCGATACGGCTAATCCGCAAGCTCGCGCGAGCGCTTGGTGGCGGCGAGAACGGCGCGGCGCAGCAGCGGGTCGAGCCCATCCACCGCCATCAGAACATCGAGCGCGGCGCGGGTGGTGCCGCCGGGGCTGGTGACGTTCTCGCGCAGGGAAGCGGCGCTTTCGGCGGAGTGCCGCGCGAGCTCGCCGGAGCCAGCCACGGTGGCACGCGCGAGGCGCTCGGCCAGCGCCTCGGGCAAGCCCGCCGCAACCCCGGCCCGCGCGAGGCATTCGATCAGCAGGAAGACGTAAGCAGGGCCGCTGCCCGAGACCGCGGTCACGGCATCGAGGAGCGCCTCGTCCTCGACCCAGCCGACATCGCCCACGGCGGCGAGCAGCGCTTCGGCGATGCGGCGGTGCTCCGGCCGGACGCGCGCATTGGCGCAGGCGACGGCGATGCCGCGGCCGATGGAAGCGGGCGTGTTCGGCATCGCGCGCACGACGCAAGCGCCCTCGCCCAGCGCGCGGGCGAAAAAGCCGAGCGTCTTGCCGGCAGCGATCGAGAGGAAGAGCGCGCCCGAATCGGCGAAGCGGCGATAGGGCGGCAGCACATCGGCCATTGCCTGCGGCTTGACCGCGAGTACGACGGCAGCGGGTTGGAAATCCGGTGCGATCGCCGCGGCATCGCTCAGCCGCTCGACGCCGGGCCGGCCAGCGAAGCCGGCGGCGCCGGGACCGGGCTCGACGACGACGAGGCGGCGCGCCAGCCCGCGCTCCAGCCAGCCGGCCAGTAGCGCTCCCCCCATCTTGCCGCAACCGACGAGCAGCAGCCCCGGAACCTCGGGCGCTGCAGGATCGCTCACGCCTCGCCCACGGGATCGATCATCGCCGCGGCAAGCGCCTCCTCGGCCGGCTTGCCGCCCCAGACGACGAGCTGAAAGGCCGGGTAGAAGCGCTCGCACTCGCTGACGGCGATGTCGACGAGGTCCTCGATCTGCTCGACACAGGCGCCGCTGGCGCCGCGCAGCAATACGCCCTGGCGGAAGGCCGGCGACTGAGCATCGGGCGTGAGGTCGAAATGGCCGAGCCAAAGCCGCTCGTTCACCACGGCGAGCAGCTCGAATATGGCGCCGCGTCGCGCCTTCGGCACCTTCATCTCGAACGCACAAGTGAAATGCAGCGCGTTGATCTCGCGTTGCCAGACGAAGAGCAGCCGGTAGTCGCACCAGCGGCCGGTGATCTCGACCACCATCTCCTCATCGCTGGCGCGATCATGCGCCCATTCATTCGCCTGGACGATCTCTTCGACGAGATCGATGGGGTTGGCGGCGAGCACAGCCGTCTCGAGTGACAAAGCGGTCATTCACCCTCCTGTGGGGGGCCAACCCGGGTGATCGCGGCATTTTGTGTGAACCACCCTCGGTCACCACAAGATGTAGCCTGCCAAAGGTGACCGGGCGGCGCAAGCACGGAGTTATCCACAAACGCGAAGAAGACGCCGATCTACAGCGGTTCGGCCGGCTTCGGCTTGCGCATCGCCGGGCGCGAGCGCAAAGGGCGACGTGGTGCCGCATGCGGCTCGTGCGGCTCGGCGGGACTGCCGATGCCGAGGCGCGCTTCGAGCGCGGCAACGCGCGCCGCGAGCGCTTCTTGCTCGGCGCGCGCTTTGGCGGCCATGGCCTGCACGGCGTCGAACTCCTCGCGCCGAACCAGATTCATTCTGGCGAGGACACGCTCGAACTGATCGCGCAAACGGGTCTCGAGCTCATCGCGTACGCCGGTGAGCGCGCCAAGCGCGCCGGTGGCGACGCGGGCGAGATCGTCGAGCAAGCGGTTCTCGGACTGCATGGCGGCTTCCCTTTCCTCTCGCGAAAATGGCAGCGGGCCTGGGGCTAGCATAGATCTGGGCGAGGGCCAAATCGAATTCGACGGCGCGCCGCATTTGACGTCATGCCGGCAACGCTTATAACACCGCCCTTGCGATGATCGTCATCACGGGCGGCGCGGGATTCATCGGCTCGAACCTGGTCGCGGCGCTCGAAGAGCGCGGCGAGCAGGATCTCGTCGTCTGCGACCGGCTCGGCGAGGGCGACAAATGGCGCAACCTCGCCAAGCGCGAGCTCGCCGCGGTGCTGCCGCCCGAGTCCCTGTTCGATTTCCTCGAGCGGCATGCGCGCGAGATCAACATCATCTTCCACATGGGCGCGGTGTCCTCGACGACCGAGACCGATGCCGACCTCATCATCGCCGCCAATTTCATGCTGCCGCAGCGGCTCTGGGAGTGGTGCGCCGAGACCGAGACGCGCTTCATCTACGCATCCTCCGCCGCCACTTACGGCGATGGCAGCGTCGGCTTCGACGACGACATCGCACCGGCGGCGCTGGCGCGGCTGCGCCCGCTCAACGCCTATGGCTGGTCGAAGCATCTCTTCGACCGCCGCGTCGCGCGGCTCGTCGGCCAGCCCGGCAAGCGGCCGGCGCAATGGGCGGGGCTCAAATTCTTCAACGTCTACGGCCCGAACGAATACCACAAGGGCGCGATGAAGAGCGTCGCCGCGCAGCTCTACGCGCGCGCCGCCAAAGGCGAAGCGGCGCGGCTCTTCCGCTCGCATCGCGCCGACGTGCCCGATGGCGGGCAGCAGCGCGATTTCGTCTATGTCCGCGATTGCGTCGACATGATGCTGTGGCTGCACGACCACCCCGAGGTGAGCGGCCTCTTCAACATCGGCAGCGGCGGGGCGCGAAGCTTCGCCGAGCTGGCAGCGGCGGTCTATCGCGCGCTGGGCCGCGAGCCCAAGCTCGATTTCGTCGACACGCCGGTCGAGATCCGCGACAAGTATCAGTACTTCACCGAGGCGCGGATGGAGCGGCTGCGCGCCGCCGGCTATGACCGGCCGATGACATCGCTCGAGGAGGGCGTGGGCGACTACGTCCGGAATTATCTCGCCGCATCCGATCCCTATCGCTGAGCCTTTGCGCCTTTCATGTTCTTCCTCATTCCCTACCCCGCCATCAATCCCGACATCGTCCATTTCGGCCCCTATGTGATCGGCCACTGGTCGGTCGGCCCGTTCGCGATCCGCTGGTATGCGCTCGCCTACATCGCCGGTCTCGTCATCGGCTGGCGCTACTGCCTGGCGCTCGCCAAACGGCCCCCGCTCGTGGCGCAGGTGCAGGACATCGACGACTTTCTCGTCTGGGCGACGCTCGGCGTCGTGCTCGGCGGCCGCACCGGCTATGTGCTGTTCTACAACTTGCCCTATTACATCCAGAATCCGATCCAGGTCTTCTATCTCTGGCGCGGCGGCATGTCGTTCCACGGCGGCGCGCTCGGCGTCACGCTCGCCATCCTGCTGTTCTGCCGACAGCGCAGGATCAATATCCTCGCTTTCGCCGACATCATCATCTGTGCCGTGCCTGTCGGCCTGTTCTTCGGCCGCATCGCCAACTTCATCAATGGCGAGCTCTGGGGCCGCGTCACCGATGTGCCCTGGGCGATGATCTTCCCGAGCGATCCCGAGCACCTGCCGCGCCATCCAAGCCAGCTTTACGAGGCGACGCTCGAGGGCATCGTGCTCTTCACCGTGCTCTGGATCTGTCAGCATCGCGGCTTGCGGCAACGGCCGGGAGCGACCACCGGCGTCTTCTTCATCGGCTACGGCATCGCGCGCATCATCGCCGAATTCTTCCGTCAGCCCGACCCGCAGCTCGGCTTCCTGTTCTGGGGCATCACCATGGGACAGCTGCTGTCGATACCCCTGGTGATCGTGGGGCTCTGGCTCGTACTGCGCGCGAAGCCCCTCGCGGCGCGGGCGTGAACGCGCTCGCGCGGCTGCTGGCGCAGCGCATCCGCGCGACCGGGCCGCTGAGCATCGCCGAGTTCATGCAGGAAGCCCTGCTCCATCCGCGCTACGGCTATTACCGCACGCGCGACCCGCTGGGTGCGCGCGGCGATTTCATCACCGCGCCCGAGGTGAGCCAGGTCTTCGGCGAGCTCATCGGTCTGTGGTGCGCCGAGGCCTGGGACAAGATGGGCCGGCCCGAGCGCGTCATCCTCGCCGAGCTCGGCCCCGGCCGCGGCACGCTGATGGCCGATGCGTTGCGCGCGCTCAAGGCGGTGCCCGCCTTCCGCCGCGCGCTGACGCTGCATCTCGTCGAAAGCAGTCCCGTGCTGCGCCGCGATCAGGCGGCGCTCCTCGCAGAGGCGAGCCCTTCCTGGCATGACAGCCCCGGCGAGCTGCCCGCAGGGCCGCTGATCCTCATCGCCAACGAGTTCCTCGACGCGCTGCCGATCCGGCAGCTGGTGCGCGGCGAGCGGTTCTGGCATGAGCGGCGCGTGGCGCTCGGCGCCGGCGGCCAATCCTTTGTCTTCGCTCTCGATCCGTCGCCCTGTCCGGAAGCAGCGCTGCTGCCGCCGGCGCTGAGAGCCGCGCCGCCGGGCAGCCTCTGCGAAATCCGCCCGGCGGCGATCACGCTTGCCGCGACGCTGGGCGAACGCCTCCGGCAGCAGGGCGGCGTCGCGCTCTTCATCGACTATGGCTATTTCCCCGCCGCTTGCGGCGACACCTTGCAGGCGCTTCGCCGCCATCGCGGTCACGACGTGCTGGACGAGCCGGGCGAGGCCGACCTCACCGCGCATGTCGATTTCGCCAGCGTCGCCGCCGCCGCGCGCGGCGCCGGCGCTCGCGCCTGGGGACCGGTGCCGCAGGGCGGCTTCCTGGCCGCGCTCGGCCTCGCCGAGCGCGCCGCGGCGCTCATCGCTCGCGCGACAGCGGCGCAGCTCCCGGCGATCGAAAGCGGCTGCCGGAGGTTGATCGATCCCGAGCAAATGGGCACCTTGTTCAAGGCGCTGGCGCTCGCCGCGCCGGCGCTGACTGCGCCCGCCGGCTTTGTGGAGGAACGCATTCCGTGATCAGGCTCCCGACACTTGCCGCCGCCTGCCACGCCTTCTTCACCCGCGAGGGCGGCGTCAGCGAAGGTCTCTTCACGTCCCTCAATTGCGGCCTCGGCTCCGGCGACGACGCGGCGAAGGTGGCGGAGAATCGCCGGCGCGCGATGGCGGCGCTGGGCTTGGACGGCGACCGCCTGGTCACGGGCTACCAGGTGCACAGCGCCGATGTCGCGATCATCGACGAGCGCTGGCGGCCGGAGGAGCGGCCGCGCGCCGATGCGCTGGTGACGCGGCGGGAGGACGTGGCGCTCGGCATCCTCACCGCGGATTGCGTGCCGGTATTGTTCGCCGATGCGGAGGCGGGCGTGATCGGCGCCGCGCATGCCGGCTGGCGCGGCGCGCTGGGCGGCGTGCTCGAGGCGACGGTCGCGGCGATGGTCTCTTTGGGCGCCGCACCGCAGCGCCTCCGCGCCGGCATCGGTCCGGCCATCGCGCAGCCTTCTTACGAGGTCGGGCCGGAATTCCCGGCGCCCTTCCTCGCGCAGGATGAGGCCAATGCCGGGTTCTTCCGGAAGGCGCCGCGCGCCGGGCATTTCCTGTTCGATCTGCCGGGCTATGTCGCGCGCCGGCTCGCGCGGCTCGGCCTCGGCGCGATTGAACATAGCGGCGGCGACACCGCCGCCGAGCCCGAGCGCTTCTTTTCCTATCGCCGTTCTTGTCTCCGGCAGGAGCCCGATTACGGCCGCGCGCTTTCGGCGATCCGTCTCGGGGCGTAGCCGCCGCATAGGCGCTCCGCGTCCGGCGCAATTGCCATCACTCGGTACGAGAGCGATGATGAAATGCTGTCCGAGGTTCGGGCGGCGACGTTCTCGGGGCGGGGTGGAAGTCCCCACCGGCGGTGAAGGCGAGCAATCGCACGAGCCCGCGAGCGCCTGGCGAGGCACTCTCGACAGGGTCAGCAGAGCCGGTTGCAATCCGGCGCCGACGGTCACAGTCCGGAAGAAAGAGAGCGGGATGGCTCCGGCTTGGCGGCGCGCTTCGGCGTGCCGCGGGGTTTGAGCGTCTCACGCCCTGATTCTGGTCCCAAGGCAAGGAGCCACCATGAATCAGCGCCATGCACACGACATCAGCGGCAACGGCAAGGGCGAGCGCATCGCCTTCATTCAATCCTGCTGGCACAAGGACATCGTCGATTGCTGCCGGCAATCCTTCACCGCCGAGATGGCGAAGCTCGGTCATCCCGAGAGCGCCATCGACATCTTCGACGTTCCCGGCAGCTTCGAGATTCCCTTGCAGGCGAAGCTGCTGGCGAAAAGCGGCCGCTACGCCGCGATCGTCGCCGGCGGGCTCGTCGTCGATGGCGGCATCTACCGCCACGAATTCGTCGCCGAGGCGGTGATCTCCGGGCTGATGCGCGTTCAGCTCGACACCGAGGTGCCGGTCATTTCCGCGGTGCTGACGCCGCAGCGCTTTCACGCTCATGACGAGCATCAGCGCTTCTTCCGCGAGCATTTCGTCGTGAAAGGCGCCGAAGCCGCGCAAGCCTGCGCCGGCACCATCGCCGCTCTCAGACGGCTGCGGGCCGCGGCCTAAAGCAGGGTCCGGGGGCCGGCCGCGTCCTTGGTCGCCGGACCCGCCGCGGTCAATCCGCGTGCAGCGTCGTGCCGCGCGTTTCCGGCAGGAACGGGGCCGCGAGAAGACCCAGCACGTAGACGCTGGCGACGATCACGGCCGCGTGTCCGTATCCGCCGAAGCGCACGATCAGGGTTCCGGCGATCAGCGGCCCCAGAAACGCGACGAAGCGCGGCGCGTTGAACACGAAGGCGACCCCGGTTGCGCGGATCCGCGTCGGATAGAGCTCGGGAAGCCAGGTCGGCATCCAGGAATACTGACCGAGACTGAAGAACCCGTTGACGCAGGTGACCAGCAGCAGCAGGCCGAGGGTGTGCGTCCACAGGAACAACACCGGCGTCAGCAGCAGCGACATGGCGAAGAAGAGGATGGTGACGGGCTTGCGCCCGTAAGCGTCCGCGAGGAAGCCGAGACCGGCGTAGCCCGCGATCGCGCCGACATTGTAGACCATGCCGGCGAAGCTCGCCCATTGCGCGGGCGACAGCCCGTTCCTGGCCGCGACCGAGCCGATATAGGGCGGGACCCAGGACGAGATGCCCCACCAGGCGAGCGTCGTCGTCAGCGACATGAGGAAAGCGATGACCGTCCGCCGTCGAATTTCGGCGTGGCCGAAGAGGTCGAAGAGCGTGAAGCGGGTCAGCGCGTGCTCATGGGCATGGAGCGCCGCGCCGGCGCGCCGGCGCTCCTGCGCCGCCCGCCGCCGCTCGGCCGAGCGCTCCCAGAGCGCCGATTCCGGAATGCTGCGCCGAACCCAGAGCGTCGCGAGACCCGGCAGGATGCCGATGAGATACATGTAGCGCCAAGCGTCGGGACCGGTCGCGCCGACGAAAAGCCAGATGAGCGATGCGAGAAAGAAGCCGATGCCGAGGCCGCATTGCATGAGCCCGGCGCCTTTGCCGCGCGCATGATCGGGCCAGAGCTCCGCCGTCATCGACGTGCCCGTCGCCCATTCCGAGCCGAGGGCGACGCCGACGAGAAAACGCAACGCCGCGAACGAGAGCCAATCCCAGGAGACGGCGCTGAGGCCGGTCATCAGCGAATAGGCCAGGATCGCCAGCATCATCATGCGCTTGCGGCCGATGTAGTCGGCGAGGACGCCGCCGATCAGCCCGCCCACGCCCCAACCCAAGAGCGTGATCCCGATGACCGTGCCGGCGTAGGCCGGAATCTCGGCGTAGTGCGCCGGCGGCAGCAGCTGATGGAGTGCCACGCCGACGGTGAGGATCAGCGCGTAGGTCTCATAGCCGTCGAAGAGCCAGCCCAGGTTCGAGGCGAGAAGCGCATACCATTGGTCGCGATTGAGGCTGCGATACCAGGGGCCTCGAAGAGCGGTCTCGGCGCCGGTCATGGGGTCTCCTTGCGTCGTATCGTTTGAGGCGGTCATGCCTTGCGCTTCTTCGCCGCGAGCCGCACGGCCTCGACGATCTGAGGATAGGTCCCGCAGCGGCACAAATTGCCGGAGAGATAGTGACCGATCTCCGCATCGCTCGGATCGGGCTTTTCGTCGAGGAGCTGGCGCGTCATGAGCACGAATCCCGGCGTGCAGAAGCCGCATTGAAAGGCGCCGGCCTCGATGAAGGCCTCTTGCACCGGATCGAGCCGCTCGCCCGCTCCGAGATGCTCGACCGTCTCGACGTGCGCCCCGTCGGCGAAGACGGCGAGGAAGAGGCAGCCTGAGACCGCCTTGCCGTCGACCAGGACGGTGCAGCACCCGCAGAGGCCTTGCGCGCAGCTTTCGCGCGCGCCGAAGAGGTCGAAGCGCTGCTGCAGCACCTCGACCAGGCTTTGGTGCGTGCCGATTTCGGCCGTCGCCGGCCCGCCGTTGAGGGTGAAGCGGATGGTGCGCGCGTTCATCTCAGGCCTCACCGAGCGGATCGTCGGCGGCCGCGCGGATCGCGCGATAAACCGCCTCCGGCGTCAACGGCAGCGCCATGAGCCGCACGCCAACGGCGTCGTGAATCGCATTGGCGATGGCGGGCGAAACGCCGAAGGTTGCGCTCTCGCCGACGCCCTTGGCGCCGAAGGGACCCCCATGCTGCTCGGCGGGGACGAACTCGCTCTCGATCGCGAGCGGCAGGTCGTGCATGCCGGGTATTTTGTAGTCGGCGAGGGAGGCGTTCGTGACCTGGCCCTTATCGAAATTCATGCGCTCGAACAGCGTGAAGCCGAGCTGCATGATCGAGGCGCCGGATAACTGCGTCTCGACGATGCGCGGATTGATCGCGCGTCCGGCGTCGGCGACGTTGACGAGGCGCGTCACCTGCACGTGCCCCGTCTCGGTATCGACCTCGAGCTCGACCCCGGTCGCGCCGATCATCCAGAAGGGCGTCGCGTTCTCGGTGAGGCCCGTGCTGTGGTCGGGCGGGCTATAGCTCGGGATGAAGCTGCCGGTGCCAATGATGGTGCCCGCCTGCATGCCGTACTTCCGGCGGAACAGCTCCGCGAGCGACAGGTTGGAGCCCGGCGGCAGACCGAGCGAGGCGGCCAAGGCCGCGATCTTGTCGCGCGCATCCTCGGCCGCGAGCCTCACCGCATTTCCCATGTGATAGGTGGACCGCGAGCCTAAGGTCGCCATGTCGTAAGGAGTGACGTCGGTGTCGGGGTGGATGACGGCGACCGCCTCCGCGTCGAGGTTCAGCACCTCGGCAACGATCTGCGCCATGGCGGTATCCGAGCCCTGGCCCATGTCGACGGTGCCGCAGGACAGCGTGCAGCTGCCATCCGCATGGATGGCCACGCTGGCGATCGAGGTGGTGGGCGCGATGCTCGCCTTGAAGCCGATGGCGATGCCGCGGCCGCGTTTGACGGGGCCGGCGCCGCGGTCGAAGGGTCGGTTCCAATCGAGCCGCGCCGCGAGGCGCTCGAGCACCGCTTCGATCTCCGCATCGCGCATAATTGTGCCGGTCGCCTGCGGCCGGCCGTTGCGCAGCAGGTTCTTGCGGCGGAAGGTCAGCGGATCGATTCCGAGGGCCCGGGCGACGAGATCGGTGTGGCTCTCATAGGCCCAGACGAGCTGCGGAATGCCGAAGCCCCGCAAAGCGCCGGCGGGCGGCAGGTTGGTGTAGAGCGCATAGGAATCGATGCTCACCGCCGGGATGTCATAGGGCCCGGCGGCGGTGAAGCCCGATTTCTGCGTCACCCGCGGTCCGATATCGGCGTAGGCGCCGCCGTTCCACAACACCTCGCAATGCCGCGCGGTGACGCGGCCGTCCTTGGCGACGGCACTTTTGATGCGGAAGGTGCTGGCGTGTTTGGTGATGGTGTAAAATTGCTCTTCCATCGAGAGCGCGACCTTGACCGGCCGGCGCGCCAGAAGCGAGAGCGCCACCACCAGCGCCTCGAGCTTGATGTAGAGTTTGGCGCCGAAGCCGCCGCCGAGATGCAGCGTCTTCACCCGCACGCGGTTCTCCGGCCAGCGCAGCAGACGGGCGATCTCGATGCGCACGAAGGAGGGGCTTTGCGAGGCCGTATGGATCGTGACCGACGACGGCGTCGCGTCGGCCAGCGACACGAAGGGCTCGAGCGGCACGTGCAGCACCTGCTGCGTCCGGAAGGTGTGCTCGAACACATGCTCGGCCGCCGCGAAGGCGGCCTCGACGTCGCCCTGTCGCAGATGGAAATCGAGCGCGATGTTGGTGTTGGTGCGGCCCTCGAGATGCTTCAGATCCGGAAAGGTGCCGGCCGGCCGCAACACCTCGTGGACGATCGCCGTCGAGGTCATTGCCTCGCGCTCGTCGAAGACCGCCGGCAGCTCCTCATACTCGGCGACGATGAGATGCGCGGCGGCTTCGGCGATGTGCGGGTCTGCCGCCAGAACCACGGCAACGGGTTCGCCGACGTAGCGCACCTTGTCGATGGCGAGGATCGGCTGGTCGTGGAAAGCCGGCCCGTAATAGGGATCCGGGATCACCCGGCGCACATCCTCGGCCGTGATCACGCTCTGGACGCCGTCCATCGCGCGCGCGGCCGCGACGTCGAGACGCCGGATGCGGCCATGTGCCGTGCGGCTGCGGAAGATCTTGCCGTAGAGCATGCCCGGCAGCCGCAGATTGTGCACATACTCCGCGCGGCCCGTGACCTTGGCGCGCGCCTCGAGCCGCGGCACCGAGCGTCCCACCTGTCCGCCGGGGGAGATCGTGGTGGTCATTGACGCGCCTCCCCTGCGCCGGGACCTGCGGCGAGAGCGCGGCGGACCGCGCGGCCGAGATAAACGCGCAGGAGCTGGCGCTTATAGGCGGCCGAGCCCTGCGCGTCGCTGACGAGCTCGATCGCCGCCGCGGCGTCGCCTGCCGCGCGCAGCAGCGCGTCGCTGGGCTCGCGGCCGGCGAGCGCGGCCTCGGCGGCCGCGAGGCGCACCGGCCGGTCCGTCGCCGCGCCGAGCACGATGCGCGCGTCCCTTATCGTCGGGCCCGACACGGCGAGCGATACGGCAATGCCGAGCGCGGGCCAATCATCGGCCGAGCGCGTCGTGCATTTGACGTAAGCGGCGCGCCGATCCTGCTGCGGCGGAACCACGACTTCGGCGATGAGCTCGTTGCCTTTCAGCACGGTTTCGAGATAGCCGACGAAGAGATCGGCGACGGGCAGCATGCGCTCGCCCGCGGGGCCCGCGACGACGAGCTCTGCGCCGAGCGAAGCGAGGACCGGCGGCAGGTCCATATGCGGATCCGCATGCGCGAGGTGCCCGCCCAACGTCGCGACGTTGCGCACGCGGACGTTCGAGAGGCGCAGCAAGGCGTCGGCGAGGACGGGCGCGACGCGCCTTGCCTCGCTCGATCGCTCGATCGACCGGAGGGTGGCGAGCGCGCCGATGCGGAGGCTCCCATCCTTCTCGACGGCGATGCGCGAAAATCGTTCCTCGACCCGGCGAAGACTGACCAGCCGCGCCGGGACGAGGACGCCGAACTTCATCATCAGCATGATCGCCGTGCCGCCGCCCACGGGCCGCGTCGATACGTCGTCGGGATCGAGCAGAGCGATCGCCTCGCCGAGGCTCGCCGGCTCGACGAACTCGAAGGGCGTCATGGCGCCGCCTCGAATGCCGTCGTCGAACGGTCCGCCGACCAGATGAACGAGGCGAGTTCGACGGCGACGCGCTCCGGATGCTCCACCGGCGTCAGATGCCGCCCCTCCTCGATGACCACGAGGCGTGAAGCGGCGATCCCGCGATGGAGCGCTTCGGACATCGTGACGGGCGTCGCGTAATCCTCGCGGCCGACGATAATCTTCGTCGGCGCCTTCACCCGCGGCAGCGCCGCGCGCAAATCGCAAGCACCCAGCATGCGGCAGCTTTCCGCGTAGGCGGCGACGTCGTTGCCGAGGAAGGTCGCGACCGTCCGGGCCACGATCTCGGGATGGGCGGCGCGAAAAGCGTCGGTGAACCAGCGCCGTTGCTGGAAGGCGACCAGGTCCTGGAGCCCGGAGGCGAGCGCCCGGTCGGCGCGTTCAGCCCAAACCTTCGGCGCATCCTCGCCGTACCAGGCCGTGGTGTCGATGAGGCCCAGCGCGGCGACGCGTTCGGGATAGGCGTCGGCGAAGGCCAGCGCCACGCATCCGCCCATCGACGTTCCGACGACGGCGGCGGCGGGCCAGCCGACATGATCGAGCGCATCCGCGAGATCGCGCGCGAAGAGCTCGACCGTGTAGGGCCCCGGCGGCTTGTCCGATCCGCCATGGCCGCGGCAGTCGATGGCAAGAACCTCGCCCATGCCGGCGAGGCGCTCGGCCACCGGGGTCCAGAAGCGATGATCGGCCGCCAGCGGATGGAGCAAGACGATGGGCGCGAGATTGGGCCGCGGGCGGCCCCAGCGCGTCGCCAGGAGCCGCCCTCCGTCGCGCGTCGCGATGCGTTCGACGTGAGCGGGGAATAAGGAAGCGTCGTCCAAGGCGGTCCGCGGTCCTCATGGGCTCCGCACGCGCGGCGGAGCTCCGTTATTGGTCATTAAGTCTTGCATATAACCAGATGACTAGGTTATCGTCAAGACGCTGAAATGAGCCCTCAGACCAGAATTTCGCCCCCGCCGCGCGACGAGCGCGGCGCTTTCGCCGGCGGCGACGCTCGGCTGCCGCTTCACGCCCGGATCCGGGACGATCTGGCGGCGCGCATCGCGGCGCAGGAATGGGCGCCCGGGGCGGTCATTCCGGCCGAAGCCGCGCTGGCGCGGCACTACGCCACCTCGATCAACACGGTCCGCCGTTCCGTCGAGCAGCTCGTTCGCGAGGGGCTGCTGGAACGCCGCCAGGGCAGCGGCACCTATGTCCGACGGCCGGCCTTCGATGCGAGCCTCTTTCGCTGGTTCCACTTCACCGACCAGGATGGCCGCGTCACCGTGCCCGAGAGCCGCCTCCTGAGGCGCACCATCGTCCCGGCGCCGGCGGACGCGGCACGAGGGCTCGGCCTTGCGCCCGGCGACGCGGTGCTGCACGTCCTGCGCCTCCGGCTCTGGGCCGAGACGCCGGTGGTGGTGGAAGATCTTTATCTGCCGCTGCCGCGTTTCGCCCGGTTCAAGGAAATGCCGGAAAGCGCCATCGGCCCCCTGCTCTATCCGGTCTATGAGCGCGAGTTCGGCTGCCTCGTCGCGCAAGTCGAGGACGAGCTGTCCATCGCATCGGTGGACGGCGAGCATGCTGACCTGCTGCAGGTGCCCGCGGGGAGCGCCGTCGTCGTCGTCGATCGCGCGTCGCTCGCCGCAGATGAGTCGGTGATCGATTGGCGGCGCGCCCGCGGGCGCGCCGATCGCTTCCGCTACAAGCTGCGCCAGCGCTGATCGAGCTACGCGGCCTTCAGCAGCGGCTCGAGGCCGCGCACTTCTTTGAGTCGCGCGAAGAGCTGCTCGCGCTCGGCCGGCGCGAGCGGGCGGTTTGGCGGCAGCGGCGTCAGCCATTGCCGGTCACCGGTGAGCCGCGCCACCAGCTCTTTGAGGCCGCCCTGGAAGGGGAAGGCCTGCAGGATGAGGCGCGCCTGGGTGAGCTCCTCCTGCAGCGCATCGGCCCCCGGCTGCTGCCAGGCGCGGAACACCGCTTGCGCCAGCGGCGCGGTGATATTGGTGCTCGCGGAGATGCAGCCGGCGCCGCCGGCGCGCAGATTGGCGAGCAGGAATTGCTCGCTGCCGGAATAAGCGCCGAAGCCCGGAATCTGCTTGAGCAGGTTCGCCGTGTAATTCCAATCGCCGGAGCTGTCCTTGACCCCGGCGATGGTGTCGCCGTAAGCGGCTTTGAGGCGCTGGATGAGCGCCGGCGTCACCGGCACCGCCGACATCTGCGGGAAGTGATAGAGGTAGAGGCGGAGCCGCTGATCGCCGACGCGCTCGATCACTTGGGCAAAGAAAGCGAAGAGCCCGTCCTCGCTCGGGTTCTTGTAGTAGAAGGGCGGCAGCAGCAGCGCGCCCGTGCTGCCCGCCGCCAGCACCGCCTTGGTCAGCGCGACGGCATCGGCGAGCGCGCAGGAGCCGGTGCCGATGATGCAGCGCTCCATCGGCAAGCCGGCGCCGACCATCGCCTCGATGAGGCCGAGACGCTGCGCCATGGACAGCGAATTCGCCTCGCCCGTCGTGCCCAGCGGCGCCAGCCCGTCGCAGCCATTGGCCAGCAGCCAGCGGCAATGCGCGATGAAGGCCTTGGCGTTGGGCGCGAGGTCGGTGCCGACCGGGGTCAGCACCGCGGCATAGACGCCGCGCGGCGGGCTCGATGGCTGCTGGGTCACGGCTGCTTCTCCTCAAATCCGGAACGGCGCCAGTCCAGCACGCCCGGCCGCCCTGCGCAACCCGGGCCCCGGCTCATGCTGCGCCCGCCATCTCCGGCATGCGCCGCAGCAGCGCGCCGAGCCGGCCCACGCCTTCGCCGATGCGCGCCTCGTCGGCGAGCGTGAAGTTGAGGCGCAGCGTGTTGCCGCCGGAGCCGTCGGCATGGAAGGCGCGGCCGGGCACGAAGGCGACGCGCGCCTCGGCGATGGCACGCGCCAGCAGCGCCGCCGTATCGATCGCCGGCGGCAAGGTCAGCCACAGGAACATCCCGCCTTGCGGCGTCGTCCACTGCACGCCGGGCGGCATCTCGCGCGCCAGCGCCGCCAGCATGGCGTCGCGGCGCGCGCGGTAGCAGCGCCGGATCGGCAGCAGCGCTGCGGGCAAGACCTCCTGCACCACCTCATGCATCACCATCTGGCCAAGGCTGGCGCTGTGCAGATCGCTCGCCTGCTTCACCAGCACGAGCCGGCGGATCACCTCGAGCGGCGCCACGACCCAGCCGAGCCGGAAGCCCGGCGCCACCGTCTTGGAGAAGGTGCCGCAATAGAGCACGCGTCCGGCATCGATGCCGCCGGCGCGCGCCGCCTCGAGCGCGGCCAGTGACGGCAACGCTTCGCCCTCATAGCGCAGCGCCTCATAGGCCGCGTCCTCGACCAGCGGCAGGTCCAGCGCCGCCGCTGCGGCGAGCAGATCCTCGCGCTCCGCGAGGCTGAGGCTCGCCCCGGTCGGGTTCTGGAAATCGGGCATGACATAGCCGAGCGCCCGCCGCTTTCCGCCGCGCCGCGCGGCGCGGCGATTGTCGCCGCGCCGCGGCAGATCGTCATAAACCGGCTCATAGGCGCCGAGCGCCTGCAGGGCGCCGAGATAGGTCGGGCGCGCCAGCAGCACCCGATCGCCGGGCGAGACGAAGAGCTTGGCGATGAAGTCCAGCGCCTGCTGCGCGCCGCTGGTGATGAGGATGTGCTCGCCGCTGCAGGCGATGCCGAGCCCCGTCATGTAGCCGGCGATCCAGTCGCGCAACGGCCGGTAGCCCTCGCTGGCGGAGTATTGCAGCGCCGCCCCGGCGCGCGCCGGGTCGCCGAGCACGCGGCGATGGGCGGCGGCGATGGCCCTGGTCGGAAACAGCGCGGGATCGGGGATGCCGCCGGCAAAGGAGATCAGATCCGGCTGGTCGAGCAGCTTCAGGAGCTCGCGAATCTCGGACGCCGCCATGCGGCGTGCGCGGCCCGCGTAATGCTTCTCCCAGACGACCATGCCGGCACCCCGATGCCGTGATCTAAGTCAATAATACTGACCTAATAACAAAAAGCAAGCGCGATTGCGGCGCTGCAGCAGGACCCCTATCATCATGGGTGCGCAGCCATTTCCCGCTTCTCCCCTCATGGCGGCGCTTTGCCACCCGCCGAAGTTGTGACCAGAGCCGATGCGTCGATTCCTGCCGCTGCTGCCGCTCCTGGCGGTTGCCTGCCAGCCTTTGCCCCATCCCTTTTCGGCGGACATGCCGGCGACGAGCAAGCCCGCCCCGGTCGTCCCGCCTGACAGCGCCGATATCGTCGTGGCGCCCGTGGCCGGGGCGCCCAAAGCGGTCGGCGAGGCGTTGGCCGCGGCGCTCCGCGATGCCGACATTCCCGCCAGCACCAACGGCGCGGGCAACCGTGGCAGCGACCATCTCCTGAGCACCGCGCGGACCGAGCCGCGCAATGGGCGCGATGCCGTCATCCTGGCCTGGGAGCTGCACAGCGCCGATGGCCGCGTGCTGGGGCGCGGCAGCATCGCCGCTGAAGAGCCGCTGGAAGGCTGGCAAAAGGGCGATGCGGCGGTGGCGCAGGACCTCGCCGCGAAGGCGGCACCGGCGATTGCCGGACTCGTGCAGGCACCGCCGCCGGTCGCGGTCGCGGTGGCCGAGCCGCTGTTGGCGATGGGGCCGGTCACCGGTGCGCCGGGCGATGGCGGCTCGACCTTGAGCCGCGCCATGAGCTTTGCGCTGAACCGCGCGCATGTGGCGCTGGCCGACACCTCCGGCGCGAAGGAGAGCTACATCCTGGTCGGCAAGGTCGAGCTGTCGCCGCCCGCTTCCGGGCAGCAGCAGGTCAAGGTGAGCTGGATCCTGCGGGGCCGGGATGGCGGCGAAATCGGCCGGATCGACCAGCAGAATGCCGTACCCGCGGGCAGCCTCGACGGGTCCTGGGGCGATATCGCCTTTGCCGTGGCGAACGCCGCGGCGCCCGGCGTGGCGGCGCTGATCAAGAAGGCGAAGGCGGAGGGCGTCGGCGCGTCCTGAGGTCGCGCCCGGCGCGAAAGGTCGTTTACAGGTTGGGGGCCGCTTTGTTACAGTCCCGGCCGCTCGGCGGGCGTGCTCCGGAGCTCAACGGCGGGCGCCACCCGAAAACCGACGAAGCCTCGTATGAAAATCCTGACCTGCAATAGCAATCGGCCGCTGGCGGAGGCGATTTCGGCCTATCTCGCCACGCCGCTGACCAATGCCAGCGTGCGCCGGTTCTCCGACATGGAAGTCTTCGTCGAGATCCACGAGAACGTGCGCGGCGAGGACGTGTTCATCATCCAGTCGACCTCCTATCCCGCCAACGACAATCTGATGGAGCTGCTGGTGACCTTGGACGCGCTGCGGCGCGCCTCGGCCCGGCGCATGACCACGGTCATCCCCTATTACGGCTACGCCCGTCAGGACCGCAAAGCGGCGGGACGTACGCCGATCTCGGCCAAGCTCGTCGCCAATATGATCACCGCGGCAGGCGCCGACCGTGTCCTCACCCTCGATCTCCATGCCGGGCAGATCCAGGGTTTTTTCGACATCCCCACCGACAACCTTTTTTCGGCGCCGGTTTTTGTGAAGGACATCAAGGAGCGTTATGACGGCGACGATCTCGTCATCGTGTCGCCCGATGTCGGCGGCGTGGTGCGGGCGCGTGCCGTGGCGCGCCTCCTCAACGCCGATCTCGCCATCATCGACAAGCGGCGCGAGCGCGCCGGCGTCTCCGAAGTGATGAACATCATTGGCGACATCGAGGGCCGCCGCTGCATCCTGATCGACGACATCGTCGACAGCGCCGGGACGCTGTGCAACGCTGCCGAGGCGCTGATGGAGCGCGGCGCTCGCTCGGTCGCCGCCTATGTCACGCATGGCGTCTTCTCCGGCGGCGCGGTGGCGCGCCTGGCGGCGTCGCCGATGGAGGCCATGGTCACCACCGACAGCATCCTCGCGACCGAGGCGGTGCGCGTGGCAAGGAACATCCGCCAGCTCACCATCGCGCCGCTGATGGCAGAGGCGATCCGCCGCATCAGCGAGGAGCGTTCGGTTTCGAGCCTGTTCGATTAGGCATTGAGAGTTTCGCTGCCGCGCCGAGGCGCGGCGGCGGCGCTGCGTTCGGCACCCCTGGAGGCCGGCGCCGCAAGCGGTGAAGCCCGCGCGTTGGGCGCGGGTCCGCGATGGCAAGAGAGGAGTTTTGCGATGGCCGACATCGTCACCATCCGCGCCGAGGCGCGCGACCGGGCCGGAAAGGGGGCCGCCCGGGCCGCTCGCCGCTCGGGGCGTGTTCCCGGCGTCATCTATGGCGAGAAGCAGCCACCCCGGCTGATCAGCGTCGATCCGCGCGAGCTGCAGGTCGAGCTGCAGAGGAAGGGCTTCTTCGCCCGCCTGGTCAATGTCGAGATCGACGGCACGCAGGAGCGCGCGCTGCCCCGCGACGTGCAGCTCCACCCCGTGACCGACAAGCCCGAGCATGTCGATTTCATGCGCGTCGGCGCCAAGACGCGCATCACCGTCGCCGTGCCCGTGGTATTCCTGAACCAGGAGAAGTCGCCGGGCATCCGCCGCGGCGGCATCCTCAACATCGTCCGCCACGAGATCGATCTCGTCTGCTCGGCCGACGCCATCCCCGATCGCATCACCGTCGATGTCGAGGGACTCGATATCGGCGACAGCGTCCATATCACCAAAGTGGCCTTGCCGCCGAGCACGCGGCCGACCATCACCCGCGATTTCACCATCGCCTCGGTGGCGGCGCCGACGGCGGTGCGCGAAGAACAGGCTGCGGCAGCCGCAGCGGCAGCGGCGGCGGCGGAAGCGGCCGTGGCGGCCGAGGCGGCAGGCGCCGTCGCCGGCGCGCCGGGCGCTCCGGGTGCGGTGCCAGGCGCGGCTCCCGGCGCAGCAGGCGCAGCCGCGGGCGCGACGCCGGCGGCTGGCGCGGCGGCAGCGGCCAAGGAGCCGGCGGGCAAAGGCAAAGGCTAAATGCGTCTCATTGTCGGGCTCGGCAATCCCGGTGCCCGCTACGAGCGCAATCGCCACAATATCGGGTTCATGGCGGTGGACAGGATCGTCCGCCGCCATGGATTCGGGCCTTTCCGCAGCAAGTTCCAGGGCGCTATCGCCGAGGGCGAGATCGGCGGCGAGCGGGTTTACGCGCTGAAGCCGCAGACCTATATGAACGCGTCGGGCGATTCCGTCGGCGAGGTTGCACGCTTCTACAAGATCGCGCCGGCCGAGATCGCGGTCATCTATGACGAGATCGACCTCGCGCCCGGCAAGCTGCGCGTCAAGCGCGGCGGCGGTGCGGCCGGCCACAACGGCATCCGCTCCATCGATGCGGCGATCGGCGAGGATTTCTGGCGGGTACGCCTCGGGGTCGGTCATCCCGGCGTCAAGGAATTGGTGCAGCCTTACGTGCTGCAGAACTTCGACGCCGAGGAGATGGTGTGGCTCGTGCCGCTGCTCGACGCGGTCGCCGAAGCGCTGCCGGTGCTGATCGCCGACGACGCGCCGGGCTTCATGAGCAAGGTGGCGCTCATCCTGAAGCCGCCACCGCCGAAGCCGCCGCGCCCCGAAGCCGAGAACAAGGACTGAGAGATGGGATTTAATTGCGGCATCGTCGGGCTGCCGAATGTCGGCAAGTCGACGCTCTTCAACGCGCTGACGGCGACCGCGGCGGCGGAGGCGGCGAATTACCCCTTTTGCACCATCGAGCCCAATGTCGGCCGCGTCGCGGTGCCGGACGACCGGCTCGAGGTCTGCGCGCGGCTCGGCAAGTCGGCAAAGATCGTGCCGACCCAGCTCGAATTCGTCGACATCGCCGGCCTCGTCCGCGGCGCCTCGCGCGGTGAAGGCCTCGGCAACCAGTTCCTCGGCCATATCCGCGAGGTCGACGCCATCGCCCATGTGCTGCGCTGTTTCGAGGATGGCAACGTCACCCATGTCGAAGGCTCGATCGATCCCATCCGCGACGCCGAGACGGTGGAGACCGAGCTGCTGCTCGCCGATCTCGACAGCATCGAGCGGCGCGTCACCGCGACGCAGAAGAAGGCGCGCGGCGCCGACAAGGAAGCGATCGCGCAGCTCGCCGTGATGGAGCGGGCGCTGGCGGCGCTGCGCGACGGCAAGCCTGCGCGGAGCGTCACCGTGGCGCCGGAAGAGCGCGCGCTCTTCAAGGGGCTGCAGCTCATCACCGCCAAGCCGGTGCTCTATGTCTGCAATGTCGAGGAGGCTTCCGCCGCCGACGGCAACGCCCAGAGCGCGCGCGTCGCCGCCTTCGCCAAGGCGCAGGGCGCCGCCATGGTGGTGATCTCCGCCGCGATCGAGGCGGAGGTGGCGCAGCTCGCCGACGAGACGGAGAAGCGCGAGTTCCTGGGCAGCCTCGGCCTCGCCGAGCCCGGTCTCGCCCGCGTCATCCGCGCCGGCTATCGCCTTCTCGATCTCATCACCTTCTTCACCGTCGGCCCCAAGGAAGCGCATGCCTGGACGGTGGCGCAGGGCACCAAGGCGCC
>DATIYL010000012.1:0-11524 GCA_035517635.1 Allostellaceae bacterium
CTCATCCTCAACGGCCATATCGACGTGGTGCCGACCGGCCCGTTGGAGATGTGGACGCGGCCGCCTTTCGCGCCCGAGATCCGCGATGGCTGGCTTTACGGCCGCGGCAGCGGCGACATGAAATCGGGGCTCGTCGCGGCCATCGCCGCGCTCGACGCGCTGCGCCATCTCGGTTACCGCCCGGCCGCCGACGTCCATGTGCAATCCGTGGTCGAGGAGGAATGCACCGGCAATGGCGCGCTCGCTTGCCTGGCGCGCGGCTATCGCGCCGAGGCCGCGCTCATTCCAGAGCCGACGGCCGGTGGACTCATCCGCGGCCAGGTCGGCGTGCTCTGGTTCCAGGTGCGGGTGCGCGGCGTGCCGGTGCATGTCATGGATGCCGGCAGCGGCAGCAACGCCATCGAGGCCGCGTTCGAGCTGATTGCCGCGCTGCACCGGCTTGAGGCGCGCTGGAACGAGCCGCAGCAGCGCCACGCGCTCTACGCCGAGCACACGCATCCCATCAACCTCAATATCGGCAAGATCGCCGGCGGCGATTGGGCGTCGAGCGTCCCCGCCTGGTGCGTGTTCGACGCGCGGATCGCGCTCTATCCCGGCCAGGACATTGCCGCAGCCAAGCGCGAGATCGAAGCCGTGATCCGCGATGCCGCGCGCGCCAACCGCTTCCTTGCCAATGCGCCGCCGGAGATCGTCTATAACGGCTTCGAGGCCGAAGGCTATGTGCTGGCGCAGGACGCGGACGCAACCGCCACCCTGCGCCGGGCGCATGAGCAGAGCACCGGCGCGGCGCTCGCCGAGAACGCCTTCACCGGCACGACCGACGCGCGCTTCTTCGGCCTTTATGCCGGCATTCCGGCGCTGGTCTACGGTCCCAAATCCGAAGCGATTCATGGCTTCGACGAGCGCGTCGAGCTCGCCTCGCTCCGCCACGTCACCCAAACCATCGCCCTCTTCATCGCCGACTGGTGCGGCCTAGGCAAATGCGCGTAGCGCATTTGTCCGCGGCGGCGTCAGCCCTAGGCGAGCGCGTAGCGCTCGTCCGCGGCGGCGTCAGCGGTTGCGACAGCAACCGCGAGAGCGGCTCCTCTCCGGCTAGCCTCCATCGCCCCCTCACCCCAACCCTCTCCCGCAAGCAAGCGGGAGAGGGGGACTGATACGACTTTCCCACCGCTCTCCGGAATTGCCCCGATGCCCAACCCCGTCGCCCCCGGGTTGGATGGTGCAACCATGAGTGACGGGAGCGGACGATGCCCATCCTCCACAGAAGCGCGATCGCCTTGCTCGCACTGGCATTGGCAACTGCAGCGGCTCGCGCAGAGGAACCGGCCGGCGCCTACTTTCATTTGAACCTCGGCGCCAACTTCCTCGAAGGCCTCTCGGTCACGGGGCCGTCGGGAAATCAGGCCACGCTCAATCAAGATCCCGGCTACTTGATCAATACCGGCCCCGGCTATGCCTTCGGCAACGGGTTCCGCGCGGAAATCGACCTCGGCTACCGCCACAACGACGCCAAGAACGTCACCCTGCCGGGTGGCGGCACCACGCCGACGTCGCTCAATCTGAAGGCCAACGCCGCCGCACGCAGCTACATGGTCGACGGCCTCTACGACTTCCACATCGGTAGTTCTGCCTGGACGCCGTATATCGGCTTCGGCGTCGGCGCCGCCAATGTCCGTGTCAACAACATCGGCAGCGACACGCCTTTCGCCTGGCAGGCCTTGGCCGGCGTCGAATATCCCGTGACTAGGCGCGTCTATCTCGGCGTTGGATACAAGTATCTCGCGACGGAAGACCTCCACCTGCGCACCACCAGCGCGAATCTGTCGTCTCATGCCGAGTATCAGTCTCACGCGGCGATGCTCACCTTTCGCCTGAAATTCGGCGTGCCCAAGCCGCCGCCGCCGGCGCCGGCGCCCGAAGGCGCCAGCATGCCGCCGCCCGTCCTCGCCGCTCCGGCGCCCTTACCGCGGAGCTTCACGGTCTACTTCGATTTCGACAGCGCGGCGCTGACGCCCTCCGGCCGGGAGATCGTGCGGCAGGCGGCCGCCACGGCCGCGGGCGGCGGCATGACCCTCATCTCCGTCACCGGCCATACCGACACGGTGGGGACCGCTCGGTATAACCTGAAGCTATCCGAACGGCGGGCCGATGCCGTGCGCAATGAGATGGTCGCCGTCGGCATTCCGAGCGCGGAAATCATCACCGTCGGCCGCGGCGAAGCGGATCTCGCGGTTCCTACCCCGCCGAACGTCAATGAGCCGCGCAACCGTCGCGTGGTCATCCAGGAAGGCGGACCCGGCTCTTGAAGTGCAATGCGGCAGCAAGCCGCCCGGTGAGAGTTTCTTATCGGCCACGCCCCAACACCCGCTACGACCGGTAGACCGTATAGGCCCAAGGGCTGGCGAGCAGCGTCAGGTGATGCGGCTTGCTCGCATCCGCAATCGAAAAGCGCACCGGGATCACGTCGAGGAAGGGCGCGCCCTCGAGCGGCACGCGCTGCGCCTTGAAATAACGGCCGACGTGAAACAGCAGCTCGTAGCTGGCCGGGATCACCGCCTCGCCGTCGAGCAGCGTCGTCGCGACTTTGTCCGCCGCCGCGGTTTCGACCGTGCAGAGGTGGTGACGCTCGCCGGCAGCGCGCGGCAGGCGGAAGAGATCGACAAGCATGCCATCGGCCGGCGCACCGCGCAGGGCGTCAATGACGGCGGTGCTCAATCGCCCGACGGTACCCGCCTCGTTCATGGCTCTACAACGAGAACGGGCGCGCGGACGTTCCGCCGTTGGGAGGCTTCGCGATCTAGTACCGATTCCGTGATCACCCCACCTCACCCCAACCCTCTCCGCCCCTCAGGGGCGGAGAGGGAGGGACCCGCGTCAGCGGGAGGGTGAGGTGGGGCGTCGACGCTGTTGCAGGCCGTGTCAGGAAATTTTGATTCTAAGTGCTAAATCAACCCGCCATCGACCGGCAGCGTGTGGCCCGTGATCATCGCGCCGCCGACGGCGAGGAAGAGGATCGCCTCGGCGATGTCGGCCGGCGTGCACATCCGTTTCATCATGGCGCTGTCGACATAGCTCTGTTTGCGCTCGGCCGGCCAGGCCTGCGTCCAGGGTGAATCGACGAGGCCCGGCGCCACGGCGTTGACGCGCACCTCGGGCGCCAGCGCCACCGCGAGCGAGCGCGTCAGGTTGACGAGCCCGGCCTTGCTGGCGCCATAGGCGATGCTGCTGCCGGGCCGGCCGAGCCCGGCGACCGAAGCGGTATTGACGATGGCGCCGCGCGATTTCCGGAGCGCCGGCGCCGCGGCATGGCTGCAGCGGAAAGGACCGATGAGGTTGGTCGAGAGGATGGTGTGCCAGAAGTCTTCCGTCATCGCGTCGAGATCGCCGAAGTCGATGGGCGCGGTGGTGCCCGGCGTCCCGGCATTGTTGACGAGGATGTCGAGGCCGCCGAGCTGGTCGATGGCGCGCGCCACCATCGTTTCTGCTTCGCCCGGCCGCGAGACATCGCCCGGCGCCGAGGTGACCTGATAGCCATGGGCCTGAAAGCGCTCGATCTCGGTCCGGGCGCGGCGATCATCGGCGAGGTGGTTCATCGCCACCTTGGCGCCGGCAAGCAGCAGCAGCTCGACGGTGGCGAGCCCGATGCCCGAAGCGCCGCCCGTGACCAGCGCCGCTTTGCCTCGCAAATCCGCAGTGATCATGCCGCCTCCTTCGCAACCCTGGGCGACGGGCGGAACCCCCCTCGCCTTGGCGCCTTGCATCGATTATCATCGCCCTGGAGGGGGAAGACAAATGCCTCGCCTGCCGCTGCTCCTCATTGCCGCCTGCCTCGCCGGCTGCGCGGCGCAAACCTACACGATAGAAGCCGCGAGCGTCACCGACGCCAATGCGCGCGCGCAGCGCTATTGCCGGCTTCAGGACGCGACGGCGGAGTTCACGGGCGTCCAGCAGCAAGGCAGCACGCCGGTCGAGGTCTATCGCTGCGTGCCGGGATCGAACCTGCCGCTGCAGCCCCTCGCCAGCACGATGTGATGGCACGCGCGGAGATGCTCAGGCGTTGACGTCCCAGCGGAGGGCGCGGCCAGCCGCATCCTCCGCCACATGCCAGCGGAGGACCATCATGCCCATCGTCCGCTCGATCGAAGTCATTGCCCAATCGTCGAAGGGGTTCGACGACGCCTGCCGCGAAGCGGTGAAGGAAGCGGCGAAGACCTTGCGCGGCATTCGCTCGTTCTGGATCAAGAACGCCGAATGCATCGTCGAAGGCGACATCATCACGACCTACCGCGTCAACGGCAAGATCAGCTTCCTGCTCGAGGACAATCGCTAGGGCGCAGCGCTAATACCCCAGCGCGCAGCCATCCTTGCGCGGCTCCGAGCCGCCGATGAGCGCGCCGAGCGTGTGGTCGATATAGATCGCCTGGCAGCCGCCGAGCGGCTTCACCACGCGCTCGATGACGTGGCCGCGGCGCGCGAGCTCGGCCTCGATCTCGGGCGCGATGGTCGCTTCGAGCTGCAGCTTGCCGGCAAAGGCGAAGCTGCGCGGCGCCTCCGCCGCCTGTTGCGGGTCGAGCCCCTCGTCGATGAGGCGCGACATCAGGCTCGCATGGCCGGTCGCCTGGTAGTTGCCGCCCATCACCCCGAACGGCATCACCGCGCGCCCGTCCTTGGCAAGCATGCCCGGGATGATCGTATGCAGCGGCCGCTTGCCCGGCGCGATCGCGTTGGGGTGGCCCGGGATGGTGCGGAACATCGAGCCGCGGCTGTGCAGCATGACGCCGGAACCGGCGGCATAGACGCCGCAGCCGAACTCGTGGAACAGCGAGTTGATGAAGGAGATGGCGTTGCGGTCGCGATCGACCACCGTGAGATAGACCGTGTCCTTGTGTTCCGGCTCATCCCAATCGACAGCGGCAGAGGCGCGCGCCGGGTCGATGCGCCGGCGCACGCGCTCGGTATAGGCATCCGACAGGAAGCGCTCGACCGGCGCCGCCCCCAGGCGCGGATCGCCAAAGAAGGCATCGCGCGCGCGGTAAGCGGCCTTGGTCGCCTCGGCGATGAGGTGGATGCGGTCGACCTCGCTGCAGCGCGCCGACAGGTCGAAGCCTTCGAGCGTGCGCAGCATCATCAGCGCGGCAAGGCCTTGCCCGTTGGGCGGGCACTCGAAGACGTCATGGCCGCGATAACGCGCCTCGATCGGCGTCACCCATTCGCCGCGCTGCCGCGCGAAATCCTCGAGCGTGTGCAGGCCGCCCAGCTCGTTGCAGCGCTTGACGATATCGGCCGCCACCGGCCCTTCGTAGAAGCCGCGCCGCCCTTCAAAGGCGATGCGCCGCAAGGTCTCGGCCAGCGCCGGCAGCTTCAGCCGCTCGCCAAGCTGCGGCATGCGCCCTCGAGGCATGAAGACCTGTGCCGCCCCGGCGTCGCGGCCGACCTTCTCCGCCAGCGCCGGGAAAGAGAAATCCCAGGCCGGGCGCGGCGTCACCAGGAAACCCTCCTCGGCGAGCCGGATGGCGGGCGCCAGCAGCTCCGCCAGATCCTTCGTGCCATAGCGTTCGAGCAGCATGCACCAGCCGTCGACCGCGCCCGGGACGGTCGCGGCGTGGACGCTGTCGACCGGGATCTCGGTGAAGCCGCGCTCGCGGTACCAATCGACGGTCGCCCGCATCGGCGCCATGCCCGAGGCGTTGAGCGCGAGCGGCGTGCCCGCCGCCTTGGGCGCGTACAGCACGAAGCAATCGCCGCCGATGCCGGTCATATGCGGTTCGGTCACGCACAGCACCGCCGCAGCCGCGATCGCCGCATCGACGGCATTGCCGCCGGCCCGCAGCACATCGAGCGCGGTCAAGGTCGCGAGCGGGCTCGAGGTCGCCGCCATCGCTTCGCCCGCGACCGCCGCCGAGCGGCGCGGCTGATGAAAATCACGCATGGGTGTCCTCGGGAACTCGCCGGGGGAAGGGTCTTGCCGTCACGGGCGGGCTTATGGCACCCGGGACGTCCCTCGGCAACCCTAGGCCCGACTATCGCAATTCCACGACGCACCCCACCTCACCCCAACCCCTCTCCGCCCCTCAGGGGCGGAGAGGGAGGGACCCACCGCGTCAGCGGTGGGAGGGTGAGGTGGGGCGTCGACGATGTCGCACACTATAATCGAGCTGCCGCCCACCCCTCAGATCACCGTGATATGGATAACCTTCGACACCACCGGCGGGTCGAACGGGATATGGTCGGCGTCGCCGAGCACGAGCTGGAGCGTGTGGCGGCCTTTCGGCAGCTCGATGCGCGCCTGGGTCTGGCCGGCGCCGAAATGCAGGTGCTTCTTGTCCTGCGGGATCGGCACGTTCGGGTCGAGCGGCTCGGTCACATCGACGAAGAGATGATGATGCCCGGTATTCGGGAATTTCACCCCGGCCGGTGCCACGCCCATATTGCGCAGGCCGAAGATGACGAGAAACGGGCTGTGCACCTTCTGGCCATTGTGCGGCGTGATGAAATAGAGATAGGCGTCCTTCCCCGCCGGGGTCGGTCCGGCAAGCGCCGGCGCCGCCAGCACCGCCAGGGTCAGGGAGGGCGCCGTCAACAGCAAGGATCGGCGCAGCAGCTTCTGCGACATGGAGGCGCTCCCTTGGCTCGTGCTAAGGCGACCGCGCGACGCGGAATCCGTGGCTGATGTAGCGGACGGCCGTGTCGTAATAGTCCCGGCTCGCGGCACGCAGATAGCTCGGGTCGTTCTCCCACGAGCCGCCGCGCAGCACATGCTGGCTGCAATCGGGCTCGCCCCACGAACTGCCATCATGGGGCGCGCCGGCATAGTTGGAATGCCAGCAATCCGACACCCATTCGGCGACGCCGCCGGTCATGTCGTGGAGACCGAAGGGATTGGGCGGAAAGCTGCCCGCCGCCAGCGGCCCGCGCGGATCGTAAGGCTCGCCGCAGCCCTTGCAGTCGGCCATGCCGAGCGCGACCTTGTTGCCCCACCAATAGCGTGTCTGCGTGTTGCCGCGCGCCGCATATTCCCACTCGGCCTCGGTCGGCAAGCGATAATTCTCGTTGCGCGATTTCCTGAGCCAGGCGACGAACTGCATCGCATCGCTCCAGCTCACATTGGTCATCGGCGCCTTGTCGTCGCCCGCCGCGATCTGAGCGCAAGCTCCGGCGGCGACGCAGGCTTTCCACTCGCCGACCGTGACCGGGTATTTGGCGATCGAGAACGGCGCGATGGTCACGCGATGGATCGGTTTTTCCGAGGGGTCCTCGTCGCTGCCCATGAGGAAACTGCCGCCCGGCAGCGAGACCATCTCCGGCCCTTTGAACGGCTGCGGCTTGACTGCGGGCGGCGTGACGGCGATGCGGCGCTGGCCATTATCCGCCGGCGGCGGTGCCGGCGCCGGCGGCGGCCGCGTCGTCGCGATCTGCTCGACAACGGAGGAGCCCGCGCTCCCCGGCCGGGGCGGCGTCCCTGAGGTCGATGCCCACCAAAAGCCGCCGCCGGCGAGCACGACGCAAGCCCCCAGCACGGCGGCGATCGCCTGGCGCCGGTGGCGGCGCGCCTTCGCCACCGCCACCGCTTCCGGATCCGGCAGGACGCGATAGACCCGGACCGGGTCGGTGATGTTTTTCACCTTGTGGTCGCCGAGCGACTGATAGCCGACGACCAGCTTGTTCTTCACCAGCTCGTAGATGCCGCCGGAGATGTAGACGCCGCCCGGCGCGCACAGCTCTTGCAGCCGCGCCGCCAGATTGACGCCGTCACCATAGATGTCGTCGTCGCTGTCGATGACGATATCGCCGAGATTGACGCCGACGCGGAACTGCATCCAGTGCTGGCGCGCCAGCGCCGCATTGCGCCCCGCCATGCTCTGCTGGATGACGACGGCGCAGCGCACCGCTTCCACCGGGCTGTCGAACTCGGCGAGAAAGCCGTCACCCATCCATTTGACGATGCGGCCGTGATGATCTGCAACCGTAGGTTCTATCAACTCGCGGCGGTGGCGCTTGACGCGTGCCAGCGTCCCTTCCTCGTCGAGCCCCATGAGCCGGCTATAACCGGCGATATCCGCCGCTAAGATCGTTGCCAGCCTGCGGGGGCTTCCGGCTTCATCGCTGCTCTGCATGATCCCGCCACCGCGCGAGATAGTCATCATACCGCCATAGAAGGGGGTGTGACCATGCTCACATCAACGCCGCGGGCGCTTGCGAAAAACACCGCAGCGAAGATATCCGATAGCTGGCCGACCAATTGCCGAAAGGCGTGATCGATGACCATCGAAATCAATGGAATGGCGCATGTCATACTGACCGTGAGCCGCTTTGACGCTGCCCGCGCGTTCTATCGTCGCCTCTTGCCCGAGTTCGGGATGAAGGTGGTGTCCGACAGCGACAGGTTCTTCTACTGCGTCGGGGCGCGGACTGCGATTGGCATCGAACCGTGCGATCCGGCACGGGCTGGCGAGCGCTTCGTGCAGCAGCGGGTCGGCCTGCACCATCTCTGCCTACGCGCCCGCTCGCCTGAGGATGTGAACAAATGCGCCGCCCTGCTCCGCGAGATGGGCGCGACCATCGTTCGGGGCCCCGCCGAAGACACCTGGGCACCGGGCTACTACTCCGTCTTATTCGAGGATCCAGATGGCATCAGGCTCGAGGTGAACTTTGTTCCGGGCGCCGGACTGCTCGCCGAGGGAGCGCAGTTTCGCCCCGGCACTGAATATGGCTGAGAAGCGCCGCCCCTATGGTCCGCGCTGCGGCGGCGGTAGCGAGTTGCACGCGCCGTACGCCGTCTTCGGCGCGCATCACGCGATCAGGCGAAGGAGGCGATCCGCAAGTCCTTCCGGATTAGAGAGCGCGACCAGGTGGCTTCCGGGAATCACTTCCACCTCCGTTCTTAGACGATCGCGAGCAACACGCCGTTGGAACTCGACGGGGAAGAAGCGATCGTCCGCCGAGGCGATAACCCGGGTCGGGATCTGAGGCCAGCGATCGAAACGGCAAGGTTCCGAGAAGATGGCTTCCGCCTGGTCACGCTGAGGTGACGGCCCATGACGCAGTACCGACTCTGGCACATCGTGCAGAAAGTAGGTCCGCAGATCAAACTCAGTGCTGTACCCGCCGGCTGTCGCGGCCGCAACGCGTGCTGCGACGGCCCCGGTATTCTCCCACCAGGCTCCGGGGGTCTCCCCTGGCTGCGGAATCATCGCGTTGACCAGGATGAGCATCTCGACGGCTCGGCGCGCGCAGACGAGCGGGGCCGTGAATCCTCCCAGCGACTGAGCGACCAGAACCACGTTCGGCCGCTCGCCTATCGCACGGATCACGATGTCGGCGTACTCGTCGAGCCCTAAGGTGCCATCGTCGCCGGGTAGATCGACGGCGATAGCCTCATGATGCGCCTGCTCGAGCAACGGCGTAACGCGATGCCAATACCAGGCCATTCCGCCGGCGCCCGGAATCAGCACGAACGACGCTTCTCTCCGTGGATCATCAGGCTCCTTGGGCATAGCGTCTCCTTTCGTCGAGCGGAAATACCCCTATCCCAAGGACGTAGAGACGGCGACCGGCCCGACATGCGTCGCTGCTCCCATCGGCCGCAGCGCGCTCAATTGGCCTATCTCGCCGGCACCGGCCAGCACGCCACGGCGGCTATCGTCACCCGCCGTTCACCGCCGCTGGTTCCCAGCCCCCCGCGTTTGCGAAAATAGCGGGACGCCCCTGCGGCACCACCGCTTGTGAGCCTCGCGCGCTTTGCCTAGGTTCAAGCGGAACGCGGGTTCAGAAGGGGAAGCGCCATGGATCACGCTTACGTCTATGACGGTCTGCGCACGCCGATCGGCCGCCATGCCGGCGGGCTGGCGCCGCTGCGGCCCGACGATCTCCTGGCCGGCGTCGTGAAGATGCTGGTCGAGCGCAATCCCTTCAAGCCCGCCGATTACGAAGATGCCGTGATCGGCTGCACCAATCAGGCCGGCGAGGACGCGCGCAACGTGGCGCGGCATGCGGCGCTGCTGGCCGGCCTCCCGACCGGTATCGGCGGCCTCACCGTCAATCGCCTCTGCGGCAGCGGGCTCGCCGCCGTGGTCGATACGGCGCGCGCGGCGAGTTGCGGCCAAGGCGACCTCTTCATCGCCGGCGGCGTCGAGAGCATGAGCCGCGCGCCCTTCGTCATGGCCAAGGCCGAGAGCGCCTACAGCCGCGAGATGAAGGTCTTCGACAGCACCATCGGCGCGCGCTTCCCCAATCCCCGCATCGCCAAGGCCTATGGCCAGGACACCATGCCGGAAACCGCCGACAATGTCGCGAAGGATCACGGCATCAGCCGCGAGGAGAGCGACCGCTTCGCCCTCGCCTCGCAGGAAAAATACGCCCGCGCCAAGGCCGCGGGCTTCTACGACACCGAGCTGCTGCCGGTCAGCGTGCCGGGCGCCAAGAAAGGCGTGGAGACGGTGATCGGGCAGGACGAGCATCCGCGCCCCAACACGACCATGGAACGGCTCATGGAGCTGAAGCCGCTCTTCACCGGCGGCGTCGTCACCGCCGGCAATGCGTCCGGCATCAATGACGGCGCCGCCGCGCTCGTCATCGGCAGCCAGCGCGCCGGCGAGAAGGCGGGAAAGGCGCCGATCGCGCGCATCCTCTCCGCCGCCGTCGCCGGGGTCGAGCCGCGCGTCATGGGGCTCGGCCCGGTGCCGGCCTCGCAGAAGGCGCTGGCACGCGCCGGGCTCGCGCTCAAGGACATCGATGTCATCGAGCTCAACGAGGCCTTCGCGAGCCAGGTGCTGGGCTGCCTCAAGCTGCTCGACATCCGCTTCGACGATGCGCGCGTCAATCCCAATGGCGGCGCCATCGCCATCGGCCATCCCTTGGGCGCTTCGGGCGCGCGGCTCGCGCTCACCGCCATCCGCCAGCTGCAGCGCACCGGCGGCCGCTACGCGCTCGTCACCATGTGCATCGGCGTCGGCCAAGGCATCGCCGCGGTGATCGAGCGCACGGCATGAGCGAGGCTGCTTCCGGCAGCACCGCGCTGCGCTTTCCGCATGCGGCGTCGCCGGCGGCGGGCACGGCGATCGAGGTAGCGCCCGGCGTGCGCTGGCTGCGCATGCCGCTCCCGTTCCAGCTCAACCACATCAATCTCTGGCTCGTCGCGGATGGGCCGGGCTGGGCGATCGTCGATACCGGCATCAACACGGACGAGACCAAGGCGCTGTGGGAGCGGCTCTTCGCCGAGGCGCTCGACGGCAAGCCAGTGACGCGGCTCATCTGCACGCATTTCCACCCCGACCATATGGGGCTTGCCGGCTGGCTGACCGAGCGGCTCGGCATCGAGCTCTGGACGACCGAAGGCGAATGGCAGCATGCGCATCAGGCGATCGCCGACCGCCCCGGCACCTTTCATGACGATCTCCTCGATTTCTACCGCCGCATCGGCTTTGCCAATGTCGAGGAGACGATCAAGACCGGCCGGCCGCGGAGCTACCGCGCGCTCGTCACGCCGGTGCCGGAACGCTTCCACCGCCTCGCCGACGGCATGGAG
>DATIYL010000013.1:0-76080 GCA_035517635.1 Allostellaceae bacterium
CTGCGCGCTCTTCATGGAGAATCTCGACTCCACGGTCATCGCGACGGCGCTCCCCAAGATCGCCCAATCGCTCCACGACGACCCGCTCCGGCTCAACCTCGCCATCACCTCCTATCTGCTCAGCCTCGCCGTCTTCATCCCACTGAGCGGCTGGGTCGCCGACCGCTACGGCGCGCGCTCGGTCTTCCGCGCTGCGATCGTCGTGTTCACCGTGGGCTCGGCCTGCTGCGGCATCTCCCAGTCGCTGCCGGAGCTGGTCGCGGCGCGCATCCTGCAGGGGATCGGCGGGGCGATGATGGTGCCGGTCGGGCGGCTCGTCATGCTGCGCACCGTGCCCAAATCGGAGCTGGTGCGCGCCATGTCCTATCTCACCGTGCCGGCCTTGATCGGCCCGGTGCTGGGGCCGCCGCTCGGCGGCTTCATCGTCACCTACAGCTCCTGGCGCTGGATCTTCTACATCAATCTGCCGATCGGCCTGCTCGGCATCGTGCTGGCGACGCTGTTCATCGAGAACATCAAGGAGATCGGCGACTGGCCGCTCGATTTGCGCGGCTTCCTGCTCGCCGCCACCGGGCTCGCCGGGCTGATGTTCGGCTTCGAGAATGCGGGGCGCGGCGTGCTGCCGATGCCGCTGGTCGCGGCGATGCTGCTCGGCGGCGCGATCTGCACCACGCTCTACGTGCTGCATTCGCGCCTCCACGCCTACCCCATCATCGACCTGAAGCTGCTCCGGATCCCGACCTTGGCCGCCGCCATCACCGGCGGCTCGCTGTTCCGCATCGGCATCGGCGCCCTGCCCTTTCTGCTGCCGCTGATGCTGCAGCTCGGCTTCGGGATGTCGCCTTTCGCCTCCGGCCTCCTCACCTTCGCCAGCGCCGCCGGCGCGATGACGATGAAGATGACGGCGGCGCCGATCATCCGCAGCTTCGGCTTCCGCCGCGTGCTACTCGGCAATGCGGTGATCAGCAGCGCTTTCGTCATGGGCTATGCCTGGTTCTCGCCGGAGACGCCGCATTGGCTGATCTTTCTGGCGCTGCTCGCCGGCGGCTTTTTCCGCTCGCTGCAGTTCACCTGCACCAACACGCTGATCTTCGCCGATGTGCCGCCGCCGCTGATGAGCCGCGCCACCAGCTTCCAAAGCATGGCGCAGCAACTTTCGGTCAGCATCGGCGTCGGCATCGGCGCGCTGCTGCTGCACGTGACCTTGCTGGTCAACGGGCGGACGGAGCTCAGCGCCGGCGACTTCTCCGGCGCGTTCCTGGCGGTGGCGCTGATCTCGCTGTCGTCGGTCTTCTTCTACCTGCCGCTGACCGGCGAGGCCGGCGCCGAGGTCAGCGGCCATCACGCCGCCGCCAAGGGCGGTGCGGTGCCGGGGCGCGGCGCGACGGGCGATTAGTCGCGCCCCGACGCGGGTCCGATGGCCGATGCGGGGCCGCGACCCTTTCGTTCACGCAAGCGGCCGGCTCGATCCTGACGCCGCGCCACGCCGCGACCGAGCATGGCGAGCCCGTCGATCAGCCGGGCGAGACCGAAATCGAAGCGACCCGCCGGGTCTTCGGCGGTAAGCTCTTCGGCAAGCGCTGCGCTGTGGGGGTAGCGGCCCCGGGGCAGATCGGCCAGCCGCTCCCGCAGTTGGCCGAGAACCTCGCGCCGCCCGGCGCCGCGGGCGTGGGCGCGCGACAGCGCGCTGCTCTGGAACAGCACGAAGCCGTTGACATAGGTGAGCAGCGCGTAAAGCGCATAGGCGGCATCCCGCCCGTCGAGGCCGCCGCGCCGCAAGACGCCGAGAATGCACTCCAAGTGCCGCAGCAGATGCGGGCCAATCACGAAGCGCCCGGCGATGATGCGCTGGACATCACGCTTGCCCGTGAGATAGGCGAGCAGCTGGTGGGCCAGAGAGCGCAGGTCCTCCCGCCAGTCGTCCCCGACGACGACGAGCTCGAGATCGGCGAGGAGCGCATCAAAGAGCAGATCCTCGAGCTCCTCGCGGTCCGCCACATGCCAGTAAAGCGAGGCCGCCTGAATGCCGAGCTCGGTGGCAAGGCTGCGCATCGTCAGCGCATCGTAACCTTCGCGCTCGAGCAGGCGCGCGGCGGCGGCGACAATGTGCTCGCGGGTGAGCGCTGGCGGCTTGGGCCGCGGCCGGCGTGCGGGGGAAGGTCGGGCCATCGGAGTCTCTTCAAGATCTAACACTGTTAGGCTACGCTGTCTAACATTGTTAGATATTGGAGGCATAGAGTGCCGCGAGCGGATTACGGCGTGGACGCCCCGGGGGTGATCCGTGGATTTGCGCTCGGCGGGCTGGCCGGGCTGGCCGCTGCCCTCGCCGCCGCTCGCGCAGCCCTCGCCTGGATGGAGCTCGCGCTGCTGGCGGTCGGCATCGTGCTCCTCGCCGAAGCGGCGCTGATGCTGTGCTACGCCTGGAGGGGTAAGTTCCGCCACCGCGACCGCCTGCTCGCGCTCGTTCCCTGGCGCGGCGATGAGCAGGTCCTCGATGTCGGGACCGGACGCGGCTTGCTGCTGGTCGGGGCTGCCAAGCGGCTCGCTGCCGGCGGCCGGGCGGTCGGCATCGACATCTGGAGCCGCACGGATCTGAGCGGCAATTCGATCGAGCGCACCCAGGCCAATCTCGAGCTTGAAGGCGTGACGGCGCGCTGCGAGCTCAAGAGCGAGCCGGCGCAGGCGATGAACTTCCCCGACGCCTCGTTCGACGTGGTGCTCTCCAACCTATGTCTGCACAACATCAAGGCCGCCTCTGAGCGCGACGGCGCCTGCCGGGAAATAGCCCGGGTGCTCAAGCCAGGCGGGGTCGCGGTCATCTCGGACTTCCGCCACACCCGGGCCTATGCCGCTGCCTTCCGCGCCGCCGGCCTCGCTGCCACGCGCCGCGGCCCTTATGTCTGGAACGTCTTCCCGCCACAGAACATCGTCGTGGCGCGCAAGTAGCACGGGACACGGGAAAACACGCGGCGGGTTCTTGCGGCGCCTGGAGTTTATTTCTGCTGGTTCAGATAGGCGATGATGTTCTTGCGGTCCTCGGGATTCTTGAGGCCGGCGAAGAGCATCTTGGTGCCGGGCACCACCGCCTTGGGATCGGTGAGGTACTTGTCCAGCTCCGCCTCAGTCCAGGTGATGCCGGAGTTCTTGTTGGCGTCGCTGTAGCTGTAGCCGGGCGCCGATCCCGCCTTGCGCCCGACGATGCCGGCGAGGCTCGGGCCGATCTTGTTCTTGCCGGCCTCCACGGTGTGGCAGATGGCGCAGTTGCGTTTGAAGACAAGCTCGCCCTGTCCCGCATCTTGCGCCCGAACAGCGGGCGCTGCGGCGAGGAGCGGCAGCGGAGCAAGCAAAAGCCAGGCGAACTGCGATCGACGCATCGTTCCCTCCCTCCCAATTCGTGCCTCGGCCCAACCGGCGGTGTCGGGCCCAAGGACCCGGGTCAGTAGCCAAGCCCCTTCCCCGGCGAAGCGCGACACGTCGTCGCATGGTTTGCCGGCGCCGTCACCGCGGGGTTTCGGCCGATCCGAAGGCGCGGCGGCCGGCACCGAGAAGGCCGGTCACGTCGCTGACGAGGCGGCCGAGCAGCGCCGCCGCTTCCACCGCCGCGCGACCGCCGGCGGCAAGCGCCGAGGAAAGCTCGGCGAGCGGCGCATCGAAAGCGGGTCGCGGCGCCGGCGCGCGGCCTTCCTCCAACGCCCGCGCCGCATCCTCGAGCGCCGCTTCGATCAGCCGGCGCAGCGTCGCGAGCGGCGCCGCCGGCGCGGCGACGGCGCCCAGCTGCGCGGCGAGCGCAATGGCATGGCGGCACAGCCGATGCAGGTAGATGATGAGCGTGAAGCCCTCGGCGGCCGGCGCGCGGTGATGCGCGGGATCGGCGAGCATGCGTTGAAAGCCGGCATCGGCGTTGGCGGCGGCGAGCTCGGCCAGACGCTGCAGCTCGGCGAGCCGCGCCGCCGGCGCCGCCTCGCCCGCGAGCGCCGCCAGCACGGCGGCGAGATAGTCCTTGTCGGCGCGCACGCCCCGCGCCAGGCGCTCGCGCAGCTGCTCGCGCTCCCATTGCGGCCACAGCAGATAGCCCGCGCCGATCGCCAGGACGGCGCCGCCGGCGGTATAGGTAACGCGCTCGGCGAGATCGATCCAGGGATCGGCACTGCTCATGCCGATAAGCAGGATGATGATCGGCGTCAGGAAGGTCATGGCGTAGCCGTAGCGGCGGCGGATCAACAGGAAGGTGGCGAAGATCAGCAGCCCCAGCACCACATCATATTCGGTCGTGCCGTGCAGCGTCGTCAGCAGCAGGCCCGCCAGCACGGCGCCGGCAACGGTTCCGGCGGTGCGCTGCAGCGCGCGCTTCACCGTGCTGCCATAGTCCGGCTGCAGGATGATCAGCGAGGTCATCGGCAGCCAGATGCCGCGCGGCAGCTGGAGGCGAGTGATGATCGCGGTGTCGATGGCGGTGACGACCGCGACGCGCAACGCATGGCGGAAGATGGCGGAGCGCGGGCTGGTATGCGGCCGCAGCGCGGCGAGCATCGTGCCGCGCGGCCGGCGATGGGCAAAGGCGAGGCGCAGCAGGTCGAAGAGCCGCCGCCTTTCGCCGAAGAGCAGGCCGAGCGCCTCCGCCGCGTTCTCGAAATGACGCATCGCCTGCGCTTCGGCGAGGACATCGGTGGCGGACGGAGCAGCGCCGTCGCGGGCCGGCGCCGCCGGAAATTGCCGACGCAGCGGAGCGAGCGACAGCTGCCCCTTGCCGTCGAGCAGGACCCGGGCGACCTCGATGCAGGCTTGCTGCAGCGCTGCTGTCGCCTTCCGGCGTTCCGCCGACGCCGGCGCCGCGCTCTCGCCCAGCGTGACCGCAGCGGCGCCGATGCGCTCGGCGGCATTGAGCAGCACCACGAGCTGGGCGATGGTCGTGCCGGGTCCGGCCATGCGCGAGCGGGTCTCGCCGAGCGCTTCGCGCGCTTTCTCCACCGTGTCGCGCGCGGCGGCATGGCGTATGGCGATCAGCTGCTCGCGGCGCCGTCGCGCGACGACGCTCGCCTCATCCTCGAGCGAAACCGCGGCGAGCAGCTCGGCGACCGCCTCCCAGGCGATCGCCACTTCCTGCTCGAGCCGCCGGTAGGGGCGAAGCTGCCAGAAGGCCAGCGCCACCACCACCGTCCAAAGGCCGCCCAAGGCGTAACCGAAGACCCAGAGCGGCACCCCGCCGCCGGCCTCGCCGACCTGCAGCCCGACGAGATAGGCGACCGCCGCGTTGACGCCGAGCGACTGACCGCCTGGCCCGGCCGCGCGGACGATGCCGGAGAGGATGCCGATTGCCGCCATGACCGCGGCGGCGAACCACCAGTAATCGCCCGTCAGCGTCCCCAGCAGCAGCAGCGCGGCGCCGCCGAGCCCCTGCGTCAGCATGCCGACGAGCCGGCTGCGATAGGGGCCGCCGACATCCACCATCGAGGTGGCCAGCGCGCCCAGCACCGCGGGATAGGCGAAGGCGCCGAGCCCGGGCGCCCGCAGCAGCACCAACGGCGCCGCGGTGGCGATGGTGCCGCGCAGCGCCGTCGACAGCGCGATGCGGTTGGGCGCGCTGCCGAGCCGTTCCTTCATCTCTTTCAACCGCCAAGCCATGGCCGCGCATCATAGCGGCCATGGCCGCCGGTCCTGGAAATTTGATCCGCGGAGGGTAAGCTGCGCCGTTGTGCAGCAGCCCGAGGTGACCCTCCGATCATGAGCTCCGGTACCAAGGACAGGTCGGGCCCGACCTCGCGCATCTTCTTCTCGCAGCGCCTGCGCCTCCATTACGTCGATTGGGGCAATGCCGCGGCACCGCCGCTGCTGCTGCTGCATGGCGGCCAGGATCATTGCCGGAACTGGGATTGGGTCGCCGAAAGGCTGCGCCAGGACTGGCACATCATCGCGCCCGACCTGCGCGGCCATGGCGACAGCCAATGGTCGCCCGACGGCAACTACAGCATGGCGGGATATCTCTACGACCTCGCCCAGCTCATCCATCAGCAGCATCTGGCGCCGGTCACCATCATCGCCCATTCCTTGGGCGGCAACATCGCGCTGCGCTATGCCGGGATCTATCCCGAGAACCTCCGGCGCCTCGTCGCCATCGAGGGGCTGGGACCCTCGCCGAAGATGCTGGCGGAGCGCGGCAAGCGGACGATCGCCGAGCGCATGCAGAAATGGATCGACGAGCAGCGCGGCCTCGCCGGCCGCCTGCCCCGGCGCTACGCCTCGATCGAAGAGGCGTTCAAGCGCATGCAGGAGGCGAACCAGCACCTCTCGCCGGAGCAGGCGCGCCATCTGACGCAGCACGGCGTCAACCAGAACGAGGACGGCACCTATAGCTGGAAGTTCGACAATTACGTTCGCGCCTGGCCGCCCTACGACATGACGGTGAGCGAGGTCGAGCAGCTCTGGTCGCGGATCGACTGCCCGACCCTCCTCGTCTATGGCAAGGAGAGCTGGGCGTCCAATCCGCTGGAGGATGGCCGCATCAAGCAATTCAAAACGGCGCGCGTCGAGAGCTTCGACAAGGCCGGGCATTGGGTCCATCACGATCGCCTCGATGCCTTCGTCGATCTCGTGCGCGACTTTCTCAGGGAGGAATGAGCGATGAAGGCAGCGGTGGTCGGCGAAAAAGGGCTCGAGATCCGCGACGTGCCGCGGCCCGAGCCCAAAGCGAACGAGGTGCTGGTGCGGGTGCGTGCCGCCGGGCTCAACCGCGCGGAGCTCGCCGTCGCGGCCGGCCATCGCCATGGCACCGTGGGCGGGGCCGGCACCATCGTCGGGCTCGAATGGTCGGGCGAAGTCGCGGCGGTGGGCGCCGAGGTGAAAGGCGTGAAGCCCGGCGACCGCGTCATGTGCTCGGGCAGCGGCGGCTATGCCGAATACGCCGTCTGCGATTGGGGCCGCGTCTCGCCGATACCGGCCAACAACATGACCTTTCCGCAAGCCGCGACCCTGCCCGTAGCGCTGCAGACCATGCATGACGCGCTCGTCAGCAATGGCCGCCTCAAATCCGGCGAGTGCGTGCTGATCCAGGGCGCGAGCTCGGGCGTCGGCTTGATGGGGCTGCAGATCGCCAAGCTCAAAGGTGCGCGGCTCGTCATCGGCACCTCGACCAGCGCCGAGCGGCGGGCACGGCTCAAGGAATTCGGCGCCGATCTCGCGCTCGACAGCCGGGATGCGGAATGGCCCGACGCGGTCGCCAAGGCAACGGGCGGCAAAGGCGTCGACCTCATCATCGATCAGATCTCGGCGAGCGTCGCCAACCAGAACATGAAGGCGGCGGCGATCCTTGGGCGCATCGTCAATGTCGGACGGCTCGGCGGCATGAAGGGCGAGTTCGATTTCGACCTGCACGCCTTGAAGCGCCTCGATTATATCGGCGTCACCTTCCGCACCCGCTCGCTCGACGAGGTGCGCGCCATCGTCCGCCGCATGCGCGATGATCTCTGGGACGCGGTCGAGGCCGGGAAGCTGCACCTCCCCATCGACCGCACCTTCCCGCTCGAGGAAGCGGCGGCGGCGCAGGCGCATATGCGCGCCAACGCCCATTTCGGCAAGATCGTGCTGACGATCTGACGGGGAGAGACGAATTGGCCCTCTCGGACAAGGTTCGCGCGCAGCTCGCCACGGTGAGCTGCGCGACGCTCTGCACCGCCCTCTTCAAGCGCGGGTTGCGCAACCAGTTCATCCAGGACGTTCTGCCGCTCAAGTTCAAAGGCAAGAACATGGTCGGCGAAGCCTATACGCTGCGCTACATCCCGGCGCGCGAGGATCTGAACCCGATCACGGTGTTCCAGGACCGCGCGCATCCGCAGCGCAAAGCCGTCGAGGAATGCCCGCCCGGCGCGGTGTTCGTCATCGACAGCCGCAAGGATCCGCGCGCCGCCTCAGCCGGCTCGATCCTGGTCACGCGGCTGATGGTGCGGGGCGTCGCCGGCATCGTCAGCGATGGCGGCTTCCGCGACAGCCCGGAGATCGCCGAGCTCGACATCCCGGCCTATCACGCGCGCCCTTCGGCGCCGACCAACCTCACGCGCCACCAGGCCGTCGACATCAACGTGCCGATCGGCTGCGGCGACGTTCCGGTCTGGCCGAGCGATGTCGTGGTCGGCGATGGCGAAGGCGTGGTCGTCATCCCCGCCGCGATGGCCGAGGAGATCGCGGCGGAAGCGGTCGAGATGACGGCGTTCGAGGATTTCGTCACCGAGGAAGTGCGCCACGGCCGCTCGATCCTCGGCCTTTACCCTGCGACCGACGAGAAGACGAAAACCGATTTCGCCGCCTGGCGCAAAGCCAAGGGACGCTGACCGCTCGGCTCAGCGCGGCTGCGCCAGCACCCGTTCGACGCGCGTCACATATTCCGCGAGCGCCGGGCGCTGCAGCGCCGCTTGCTTCAGCGGCGTCTCGATCGGCGGGTGCAGAATGCTGGTGAGAAAGGCATAGAGCACCGCATCGAACGAGGTCGGGCGATCGGCGACGGCGAAGTCCCGGCCGGCGATGATCGCCGCGATGGCGGCGAGGTCGGCCGCCCCCATGGCATAGATCTCGTCGCGCGTGTGCCGCCCATAGCCCTGGGCATGCAAGGTCTTGCGCACGCCGCGGCGAATGACGGGCGTGATCACCGCGCGCAAACCGGGCGGCAGCGCTGCGGATACGATCGGCCCCATGACCGCCCAGCCCGCTTCATCGATCCAACGCGCGTAAAGCAGGACGAAGTAAAGGCTCTCCTCGCAGCAACGGCGCAGGAGATGGCCGAGCGCCCGCTGCTGCTCGTCGAGTCCGGCGTCGACATCGGCCGCCGTGCCTTGCCGGAGATGGTCGATGATGTGGCCGCTATCCGCTATGCGCCGGCCGCCATCGACGATAAAGGGCAGCTTTCGGCGCGGCGCCTGAAACGGGAGTGTCACGATGGGCTTGTAGGGAATACCGGCCAGCCGGAGATAGGCCTCGACCTTGATGCAAAAGGGACTGGGGTTGATGCCCCAGGCCGGCCCGAACTCGTGCAGCTCGATCACGCCATGCCTCCGTCCGCCATGCCGGGTCGACGGCGAGCAGCTTAGCCTAACTGCGGCGAACGACCAGCGCTGACATGACCGCGAAAGTGAGGAAGAGCAGCAGCATGAGCAAAGCTTGACGATCACGCACCGCGAGCGCGCAGCCGTCGGCTCAATTTGTCACTGAGGCGTTCGGCTCTCATGGCGCGGCGGCGGACGCGCCAATCTCGAATCTCGTCGCGGCACAAGCAGACGAATACCACAGCATCTGCGAGGAATACGATCGTTAGCAAAACCACCCGCCACATCACATCCACCGACATGAATATTGCGCACAAACCGGTGCGGCGAATCCTCGGCTCATGAGCCCGCCTCCAGTTGCCCCGGATGCCTGCCCGCCCGCTGCGGCAGGATCAGCATGCAAGCGACGATGAAAGCTGCGATCACTGCCGAGGCAACCGGGCGGCTCAGATCAAGCCCGCCGTTACTTATCGGCTTATCGAGGAAATCGCCGACGGTTGCGCCCAATGGCCGCGTCAGGATGAAGGCGGCCCAGAACAACAGAACGCGCGACGTCTTCGTTCTGTAGTAGGCCACCGCCAACGCCGCGAGCCCGGCGCCGAATACGAGTGCGCCGCCGGCATAGCCGAGGCCGGTCGTATCGGCCATCCAGTCGCCGAGCGCGGTTCCCAAGGTCTGCGAAAAGGTGATGGCCGCCCAATAAAAGCTTTCGGCCTTTGGTGCTGCGACGGTTTCGACCGATATGGACCCGAGCGCCCAATACCAGAGCGCCAGCACGGCGAGTAGGCAGACAAGCAAGAGCGACGACCCGCCGGTGTAGCCGATCCCCAGCGACCGGTCCGCAAAGTCGGCCATCGTCGTCCCGGCCGTCGTGGAGGCGACGATCGTCGCCCAATAGAGCACCGGATGGAATTTTTTGGCGGCGATCTGAAAGCCCACGAGCACTGCCAGCAACGTGAGGAAGATCGCCGTCCCGGTCAGGTATCCCAGATTCATGGTCATGGTCACGGTATCGCCGCCGGTCTCGCCGAGGGTGGTTGCGGCAATCTTGATGACCCAGAAGCCGAGCGTGACCTCGGGGACTTTGCTGGCGTAACCAACCGAAAGGCGGTTCATGTCACCTCTGCCTTGATGTGAGCACAATGAGATTGCGGCCAGACTTCGCCGACATTGGTTGGTAATCGTATTCTCGCGCGCCTTGGCGCGGCATTGCCGGGACATTGGGATTTTGTAATTTGACTAGGATTGGATTGCTGTCCGCATCATTGGGCGGCTTCGGGTATGTAAGCGATGAAGATTCTGCTCATCGAGGATGATCCTGAGACGGCCGACTACATTGCGAACGGTCTGGCCGAGGAGGGCCATCTGCTCGCCCGTGCCATCAGCGGCGACGACGGCCTGTTCCGTGCCGCGGGCGAGAGCTTCGACCTGCTGATTGTCGATCGCATGCTGCCCGGCCTCGATGGGCTGAGCCTGGTCAAGACCCTGCGCGGCGCTGGCAACCAGACGCCGGTGCTGTTTCTCACGACGCTTGGGGGCGTCGGCGACCGGGTGAGCGGGCTCAACGCCGGCGGCGACGATTACCTCGTCAAGCCTTTCGCGTTCGCCGAACTCGCCGCGCGCGTTGCCGCATTGGGTCGGCGCCCACGGGCAAGCAAAGCCGAGACCGGCCTGCGGATTGCAGACCTCGAGCTCGACCTGTTGTCACGCACCGTGCGGCGCGGCGGCGAGGCAATCGACCTGCAGCCGCGGGAGTTCCGACTGCTCGAGTATCTCATGCGCCACGCCGGCCAGGTGGTGACCCGAACCATGCTGCTGGAGAATGTGTGGGATTTCCATTTCGATCCGCACACGAACGTGGTTGAAACGCATGTCAGTCGCCTGCGCAGCAAGATCGACAAGGGCTTCGCCACCGAGCTCATCCACACGGTGCGCGGTGCCGGATATTGCCTGCGTGCGTCTGCCTAGGCTCTTCCGCACCTCGAGCTTCCGGCTGACGCTGCTCTATGCCGCGCTCTTCAGCGCCTCCGTGTTGCTGCTGTTCGCAATTATTTTCTGGACCGCGTCCTTCTACATGACGAGCCAGCTGGACGCCGCCATCGACAGCGACGTAACCGAGCTCCAGCAGGGGCTCAGCACCGGTGGACCAGCGCACTTGACGGAGATGATCCGCGACCGCGTCGACCAAATGCCGACGGGGCCGATCGTCTATCTGCTGCAGGATCGAAGCGGCAGGGTTGTCGCCGGCAATCTTCCTGCGATGGCGCCACGGGCTGGCACCTTCGCGGTCGAGGCGCCTGCGCCGCGCGTCGGCGGCCGGCTGCGCGCGATTCGCGCACATGGACTGGCTTTGCCGGGAGGCGACTATCTTCTCGTCGGCGCCGACGCCCATCCGCTCAACGAGATGCGCGAATGGATCCTGCGCGCCTTCGGCTGGGGCTTCGCCATCACCTTGTTGCTTGCGTTCGGAACCGGCGCCGTAATCAGCAATGGCCTGCTGCGGCGGGTCGAGATCATCAGCCGGGCGGCGCGGGCGATCATGGAAGGCGACCTGTCGCGTCGAATTCCATCGCGCGGCGCCGATGACGAGTTCGATCACTTGGCGGGCAGCCTCAACGCCATGCTCGAGCGCACGGAGCGTTCGATCGAGGGTATGCGCCAGGTCTCCAGTGACATTGCCCACGACCTGCGTACGCCGTTGACGCGGCTGCGGCAGCACCTCGAGCTCGCGCAGCGCAGGGGCAACTCGCCGGATGAGCTGCGCGCTGCCATCGAACGCTCGATCGCCGAGGCCGACGCCATCCTCGATACCTTCGGCGCCCTGCTGCGCATCGCCCAGGCGGAAAGCAGCGCCCATCGCGATCACTTCGACATGGTCGAACTCTCCGGGCTGCTGCACGCCGTGGCGGAGGTGTACCAGCCGATGGCGGAGGAGAAGCGGCAGGCTTTCACCGTCGAGGTCGAGCCCGGCCTCCGCCTTTGCGGCGATCGTGAGCTGCTCGCGCAGATGCTTGCCAATATCGTCGAGAATGCAATGCGGCATTCACCGGCGGGGGCAGCAATCGCGCTTGCGGCAAGGCGGCGCAACGGCAGCATCGAGGTCGAAGTGACCGATACCGGCCCGGGGATTCCGGCAAGCGAGCGTGACAAGGTGTTCCGCCGCTTCTATCGCCTCGAAGCAAGCCGAACGACGCCCGGAAACGGCCTCGGGCTCAGCTTGGTCGCTGCGGTCGCGTCCCTGCACGCGGCCGAAATCCTTCTGGCCGACAATCACCCGGGACTGCGCGTTGCGCTGCGGTTTTCCGTCGGTCACGGCGACAGTTCTTGTTAGCCCCTTCGCCGACCTCGATCAGGATTCGAGTCGCGCGCAGCACAGACGTCCCGTGGGCGGCGGCGATCTGCCTTTCGTCTGCTCAGGCACGATATGGTCGTCCGCGGTCCGGGCGTCGCGCTCGCCGGCCGCTCAGCTCGACGGCTTCTTCGCCGTTGCCGCTCGTCGAGCCCGGCGTCGAGATCGACCGCCGTGCTTCGTCGGAGCCGTTGATGCCCATGCCGGCCCGAACTCGTACAGCTCGATCACGCCATGCCTCCGTCCGCCGCATTCAGGCCGTGCCACATCGAGATGCGCCTGGGGAGCGCAAACCCCGACCCCGCCGCCCACATCTCCCGCCCTCCGCGGCCGATGCCTACGCAGCGTCTGGCGCGGGCAGCGTCGGGATATGTGGCCCCGTGTGGAGAAGTTTGGAGCAACGTTGGAATCTTACCAACTCCACGCGGCTTTGACATCCGGAACGCACATTCGCGCATACGTAGCTAAGCCGATGTGCTACTGACAGAAGCCAACGCCTCCGCGTGGTGCGCGCGGGATCAAGTGAATTGTTGCTTGCCATTACTTGTCGCGTCCGTGCAGTGGACACATCCCGAATCCGAGTGAGCCCGATCCGCTGTAGTCCGAACCGCATGCACTTACCGCATCGGGATCATTCTATGCAATGACGAACCACCAGCCCGAACCCCACTCCGACGCCTGGTCCGACTGGCTCCTCCATGTTCGACATGGGGGCGATGCGGAGTACCGCAGCACGATGCGCGCCAGGCTCAATCAGTACGCCGATCGCGTTCTCCATGGCGCGCGCCTCGCCGCCGGTATGACGCTTGCCGATATCGGCGCCGGCGAAGGCCTCATCGGCTTTCGCGCCATCGATCGAATCGGACCGTCGCTGCGGGTGATTTTCACCGACATTTCAGCACCCATGCTCCGACACGCCGAGGCGCTCGCCGCCGAACGCGGCACCGGGCCTCAATGCGCTTTTCACCACTGCTCCGCCGAGCGTCTCGAAGCGATCGAGACCGACTCAGTCGATGTCGTCGCCACCCGCGCCGTTCTTGCCTACGTCGCCGACAAGCCCGCTGCATTGCGCGAGTTCCGCCGGATCCTGAAGCCGGGCGGTCGCATCTCCCTCGCTGAGCCCATCTTTCGCGACGAGGCGCTCGTTATCGGCACCATGAAGGCCATCGTCGATGGCCGGTCGCCTGATGACGAAGAGCGCCTTTTGCCGCTGATGCATCGCTGGAGGGCCGCGCAACTGCCCGATACCATGGAGAAGATCTCCGCCAATCCCATCACCAACTATACGGAGCGCGACCTCGTCCGCTTCGCCCAGGCTTGCGGGTTCACCGAGATTCACATGGAGTTTCACATCGACATTCTCCCTTTCGCCATCACCTCCTGGGAGACGTTTCTCGAGAGCTCGCCGCATCCTTGGGCCAGACCGCTCAAGGTCATCCTCGAAGAACAATTCACGGCAGAAGAGCGGCAGCTCCTCGAGCCGGCTCTCCGCCGCGTCATAATGGCCCCGAACTCCGTCACCATCGAGCGCATTGCCTACCTGACAGCAACAAAGCCGAAGCGCTGACGACCAGATCGGCGGGGCAAAATCAGCGGTGATGCCGTCGGAATACCGCGCAGCGACTTTCGAACCTTGGCGCAGCGGATGTTTGGAAAAGCGCCGAGCAATGGCGAGCCGAAAGCCGCTATTTCCCGTTTCGCTGAGATGCACCTATTCCGTGAGCCGATCGCGCTCCGCCTGCGACGCGCCGCAAGCGTCGCCGCCCTTGCGAACCGTCGCAATCAGCCCGGTGACCCCTCGCATCAGCCGAATGCCCGAAATCGAAGTTCTCCGCGGGCAAAAACCGCCACTGCACAGCAAGTCCGCGAGTGCGACGCGGTCGAACAGCCGATGTGTTTCCGGGTTGGCGAATTTCCATCGGCGCATGGCGGCTGCTTCCGTCACGTAGATCGACATGGCGCCGTCATCCCGCAACACCCGCCGCGCTTCAGCGAGAACCCTGCGGCCGTCGCGCCAGAAATAGGCCACATTCACCGCCAGGATCTTGTCGATCGAACCGTTTGCAAAGGGGAGGTCTTCGAAACGGCTCCGATAGAGGCGGACGCGGCCGGACCGCACCGCGTCGCGGTTGAGCGACCGGGTCTGCGCCAGCATGATTGGGGATTGATCGATCGCGTGGATTCTGCCGCGAGTTGCTCGGGCCACCATGACCCGGACCCCATCCCCCGGTCCGCACCCCAGCTCCAGCACCTCGTCCGCTGCCTGGATGTCGAGCGCGGCGATCGCCAGGGCGTTGGGTCGGACGTTCAGCAACCGCATCACCCGTCCTATCGCCCGGCCGGTTAGCCCGGATGGATGATGGAGTTGTCGGCCGATAGTCGCCCACACTGCCATCGGGCGGCTCACATGGGCGCCGGTCGCATCAGCGTAGCGATGCGAGCTTTTCATCCACTTTTGTTAGAAGCGCCCGTATTTCCGCTCGGCGCCCCGCATCCCAGATCGGTCGGTCGGGATCGGCGGGGACGACCAACGCATGCTTCAGCACCGCGGCTGCTTTTGCGTACTCTCCCTGACGAAAGAGGAAGTCGCCGTAATAGAAATTCGAATCGAGCCCATCCGGACTGATGCGAATCCCCTGTTCCAGATATTGGCGGGCCCTGTCATCGTCCCCGAATCCAAGGGGAAAGCCTGGCACCATGTAGTAGAGCGCTCCGAGACTGGTCGGGACCGCCCCGTCGAGCGCCTGATAGTCGATGCGGCCGGCTTTCTCGAACAGATCGCGTGCCCGTTTGGCGAGCCCGAGAGCGCTGAACGCGCCTGCGTATTTCGCTTCTGAGCTGGTGATGATCGCTTCCCAAATGAGCGGTTCCGCGCGATCGGGATAGTCGGCCGCGATCTTTTCCGCGACGCGGGCGAGGCTGCGCAATTGCTTTTCTTGCTCGTCGGAGTTCTGTAATTGAAACACGATGCGCGCCCAGTTGCTTTCGATCGAACGCAACTCGCCATTCATTGGACCGGAATCGGCACCTGCCAGGCTCGTCAGCGCGACAAACGCAACCAAGGCAGCGACCGCAATGTTGAAGCGCGCCATCGTCAGAATCCCCCTGCGTTCGAAGGAGCCCGATCGATCGGCTGCGAGCGACCAACGAATCCGGCGGCCTGCTCGATCAGCGGGCGCATGCCCGCAGCCTCGATCTGCGCATTGAGCGCGCGGCTGACCACAGACGGCATCAGCTTTTCGAGAAGCACGAAGAGGCGCTCGCGGCCCCGCGGGTAGACGACGTCCCGCCCGGCAGCAACGGCGTCCCAGACTTGCCGTGCAATCGTCTCAACCTTGTCGAGGGGCATGTCGAGGGGCTCGACCACATGCGCGATCGCCTGGGTCGCCGCCGTGCGAGCGCCGCGTGGCGAGGCATAGGTGACGCCGATGGCGAGGCTCTTGAGCTCGCGCCGCAGTGCGTTCGAGAGCCCACGCAAGCCGAACTTGGACGCCGAGTAAGCGACGAAAAGCGGCAGCGCAATGTCGCCCAGCATCGATCCGATGTTCACCACGCGAGCCGGCGCTCCCGCCCTTAGCAGCGGCAGCAGCTCGCGTGTCAGCGCGATAGGGGCCGTCAAGTTTGTCGCGATCAGCCGGTCGAGTTCCGCGTCCTGCGTCACCGCCAGAGGTCCCGCGGCAACGATGCCCGCATTGTTGACCACGACATGAAGGCGACCCCACTCCTTCGCGATACGCTCTCGAATGGCTCGCCGCGTCTCGGGCGAGGTAACGTCGCCGGGAATGATCAAGCAAGCGGGACGCGAATTGAACCGCGCGCAGGTTTCCGCCAGCCGCTCCGCTCGCCGCCCGGTCAGCGCGAGAATCATCCCACGTTCCGCGGCCTCTATCGCGAGCGCCTGGCCGATTCCGGACCCGGCACCGGTGATGAGCGCGGTCTTACCGGCGAGTGGCACGCGCATCGCCATCATCCCTTTCGAGATCGCGGAAGATGTTGCCATAGAGCCAATACATCATCTTGGCGCAGTCGATGATCGTTTCCCCGGCGGATGGCGCCTGGAGGCCGCCTACGACGTCCCTGAAAAAGGAGGTGTGATCCGCGTCGAGCGCGCCGTGGCTCTTGAGATAAAGGAAACCGCCTTCGTCGCTGGCGCCGAAAGCCTTTTGCAGCGCCTCGGCGGCTCGTGTCGCCAAGGCGACCGAACTGCCCTCCAGGACGTGGACCATGCCCAGGAGCGCGTAAGGGCTGATCCGCTCGACCGCGTAATAGGCGTAGGCGATCATGGCGCGACAGGGAGGGCGCGGGTTGGACAGTGTTGCTCGCTCGGCATCGCCTCCCAGCGCGGCGATGTCGGCCAGAATCCACGCCTCGTGACCCTGTTCTTCGCTGATATAGCGGTGGAGCGCCGCTCGGTAGGCGGTGTCGCTCGTCTTCTCGGCCGCCAGCGACAGAAGCGGACAGGTGTGGCGCACGTGATGATAGGCCTGCGTCAGAAATAAGAGGTAGAGAGGCCGCGTCACATCGCCGTCGACCGCTCGCTTTAGGACCGGGATCGACAGAAATTCGGCGCGCGCCGCTTGCGTTTCCGTGAGAAGCCGGTCGTAAAGCGTCGTCGCTTTCACTTGCAAACGGTCTCCGCGGCGGGTGCGCTTCGCCGAGGCGCGAGCATGACCGCATACGCTTCCAGGAGCGCTTTCCGTCGGATCCGGCCATTTCCCGTCATCAGGCCGAAGCGCGCGAGCTCTGCCGCAGGCGCGACGACGTAGTGCCGCGGCACTGCATACGCCGGGGCCTCGCGGCAACACGCGGTTACCATCGCACCGATCGCATCGTGCGACACCTGCTCGAACCATACTTCGTCGCGCGGTGCTGGGACGAGAATCGCTGTCAGGTGTGGCCCTTCGACGTGGGTGACCACGCAATGGGCGATGCGCGGGTCGGACAAGATCAGCGACTCGATCCATTCTGGGCTGATATTGCGTCCCATCGGCGTGACGATGAGATTGTCGCGGCGGCCGCGCACGGTGAGGAAGCCGCTGTCGTCGATCTCGCCGATATCGCCTGTCGCGCAGATGCCCCGCGCGGGGGTGCTACGGAGATAGCCGTCCATGACCGGTGCGCCGCGGACGACGATCTCGCCGTTCTCGATGCGAATGTCGAGACCGGGTAGAGGCTTTCCGACCGTGCCGGGCCTGCGTGCACCGGGACGGTTCAGGGCAACCACGGAGCCGCATTCCGACAATCCATAGCCTTCATAGACAGGAATCCCGAGCCTGAAAGCCTCCTGCGCCAGAGCCGGACACACGGCGGCGCCGCCCACCGCGACGAAACGAAGGCTGTCCGGCGCCATGGCGCGCGCCTCATTTAGTTGCGCGATCCAGGTCTGAAGCAGCTGAGGGACGAGAGCCATGCAGCTCGGCCGATGCGTGGCGACGAGCGCGGCTAGAGGAAATGTCGCGCCTTCGCCGAAATTCGCCGCGAACGCCGTCTCGAGGCGAACGGCTGCGCCCGCGAGAATCGGCACCATCACCGCGCAGATCGTTTCGAGCAGCAGCGCCAGAGGGAGCACCGAAAGGTAGGAATCGTCGCTTCTGGCAGCGATGGCTCGAGCGAGCGCCTGCGCGGTCCACATCGTCTGCCCGGACTTCAGAAGCACGCCCTTGGGTTCGCCCGTGCTGCCTGACGTGTAAATGATCTGCCCCGCGTTGGCGCTTGGCGCGGGGACAACGCTGCTTAGGCGATCCGGAATTGGAGCAAAGGGAATGCCGAGGAGCCTCGCCGTTCCCACCATGTCGAGCGTTGTCCAGACATAGGAGACGCCGGCGTCCCGGGCGAGATGTCGCAAGTGCGACACGCGGAAGAAAGGCGGAAGGGGAACGACGGTCCTGCCGGCGTACCATCCCGCCAATTGTCCAACGACCCAGTCGACGCGGTTGCCGCCGAGGACGCCGATTACCGCAGAAGAGGGCGACACGGCTCGAAGTTCCTCGGCGGCTCCGGCCACGCGACGGGCGAGAGCAGCGTAATCCAACCGGTCGATTCCATCGTCGAATGCCAAGCTGTCGCCGGCAACGCCAGCCCGATAGTGGAGCGCATCGAAGAGCTCGCGCATTCGTCTACAGGCTCCCTTGCCAGGCAGGCTCGTCCGCGGGCCACGGCGCGCCCACGGCGCAGACCCGCGGAGAATGCGCGTAATAGGTGCCCCACCGCGCCGGGTCCGGCACCCGCTCGAGCTCTGCCGGAGCCAGCTCGAGCACCGGCATGCCGAGCCGGCGCAGCAGTTTGCGCAGGTGGGCGGTCGCGGTGAAAAATGACCACAGGAATCCGGCGCACATGCCCAGAGCGGCAATCCGTCGCAGAAACTCAGGCGATATGTCCGTGCTGCGGCCGGCGAGCGTGCTCACCTCGAAGATGGCGCGCCGAGGGACGGGCCTTCCCGTTCGATCGGTCAAGACGTCCTCGATCGGTCCGTCGAGATAGCTTTCGGAAAAGAAGCCGTCGACAGCGGTCCTGAGCCCTGCCGCGCACAAGGGCTGGTCCTGCTCGTCGACCAAGGCGACGAGGGTGTCGGCGAGGAGAGGATTGCAGACGCCGAACGCCTGTTCGTAAACCGTCCGGATGCACGCTTCGACGCGCGCACGCAATGCATGCGACGGCGCCACGACGATGAGATGCCGCCCCGTCTGAGCGTCACCGATGGGTTCGATCTCGGCAAATCGTGCCCCCGCGCGAGCTTCTTCCGGTGCTCTGCAGCCAGATAAAAGGGCGCGGCGATTGGACAGCATGGATCAAGCGTTCCGAACTTTTCAACGCACAGGACGTCGGCGAGACTAGGCCGCGGCCTTGTCAAGTTGTGTGGAGAAGATCGCGGTGGCGATAGAGTTTCGAGGTCTCGCAAGTCCGCACTCTTATCCACCACGAGAGCCGAGCTGTCGTCACCTTTCTCGACAAGATTCCACACGGCCTTCGGTTCCTGCGCATTAGCCTCGCGACTGCTTGTCGAGCCGGGATCGAACGAGGCGAGCCCGAACATCGAGCCGCGGAAGGGATCAATGCTGCAGAAACTACGCGTAGAGGCCGAAGTCGCGAATGCCTATAGAGACCACGTCAACCCGCAATGGGTGAAGTTTCTCGACACTCTGCAAATGAACGTCGCCTACCTCCGATGCACGGGCGCGGAGCTTCACACAACGGACGGCCGGGTGATCCTGGACTTCATCTCGGGCTACTGTGTCCACAATATCGGTCACAACCACCCTCGCCTGGTGGCCGCGCTCAAGGCAGAGCTGGACCGCGCGGGCCCCGCCATGCTGCAAAGCCATGTCTCGGATTTGGCGGGAGAGCTTGCCCAGAAGCTGTGTCGGCGCAGCGGCGGCCGGCTGGCGAAAGCTTTCTTCGCGAGTTCAGGCAGTGAGGGCGTCGAAACCGTCATCAAGTTCGCGCGCGCGCATACCGGACGAAGCGGCATCGTTTATGCGGCAGGAGGCTTCCACGGCCTCACCTGCGGCGCGCTCTCGCTGATGTCGAACGGGTTCTGGACCGAACGGTTCGGGCCCTTCCTGCCGGAGACGTCTTCCGTTCCCTTCGGCGATGTCGACGCCTTGGAGCGCAAGCTGGCGACCCGGGCCATTGCCGCCTTTGTACTCGAGCCGATTCAGGCCGAGAGCGGCGTGCTTCTCGCGCCATCGACGTATCTGCGCGAGGCTCAGGCGCTCTGCCGGCGCTACGGGACGCTTTTCGTTCTCGACGAGGTGCAGACCGGCCTATATCGAACCGGCCCCTTCCTGGCCGCGCACCATTTCGGCGTCGAGCCCGACATGGTGATACTCGCCAAGGCGCTCAGCGGCGGTCTTGTTCCCTGCAGCGCCGTGCTGATGTCGGATCCGATCTACCACTCGGTCTACAGCTCGTTGCGGCGTGCCGTCATCCACACATCGACCTACAGCGAAAACAGCCTGGCGATGCGCGCCGGTCTCGCCACGCTCGACATCCTGGAAGATGAAGGGCTCGGACCGCGCGCGGCGAAAGCGGGCGAGGCTCTCCGCGCTGCGCTCACCGATCGCCTCGCCAAATATGAAATGGTCGGGGATGTTCGCGGCCTCGGGCTCCTCAACGCCATCGAGTTCAGAGCGCCGCGCTCGCCATCCCTGCAGATCCCGTTCCTGGCGTTTGCTCACATCCACCCGGCATTGTTCGGGCAGATGCTGGTCAGGCGACTGTTCAGGGATCATGGCATCCTGAGCCAGATCTGCGGCAACAACTTCATGGCGCTGAAAGTTGCGCCGCCTCTCATCATCCATGACGCGCAGCTCGAGCGCTATGTGAGCGCCGTCGAGCAGCTCGTCCATTCATTGCACACGTCAAAGGCGTTTTGGTCCGATGCGCTCGGCATTGGGCGGCGAGCCCTGGCGTCGATCTGAATCGATCCGATTTTCTGAAAGGAATTTCAGCCATGGATTCTTCTGGCTTGCTCGCTGTCGAGCCGATGCAACGCATGCGGATTGCCGGCATCGCGAGCGCCCTGCCGAAGCACCGTTACGGTCAGCACGCCATCACCGAAGCGCTGAAGGGGCTTTGGCGCAACAGGCTGGAAAATCCCGAACTGCTCGACCGTCTCCATAGCCGCACCGGCGTCGATTCGCGCCATCTGGCGTTTCCGCTGCAACGCTATGCAGAGTTCTCCTCGTGGGGAGAAACGAATGCCGCCTGGCTGGAAGTCGCCGGAGAGCTCGGTGTCGCGGCGATCGACGGTGCGCTGCGCAATGCCGGGATGCAACGCCATGATCTGGACGCGCTCTTCGTCGTCTCGATCACGGGCATCGCCAGCCCGTCGCTTGACGCGCGCCTCATCAATCGCCTCGGTCTGCGCCCGGACATAAAGCGCACGCCCATCTTCGGCGTCGGCTGCGCCGGTGGTGCGATCGGCCTCTCCCGCGCCGCCGACTATGCGCGCGGTTACCCTCGTCATTGCGCCGCGATTCTCGCCGTCGAGGCCTGCTCGCTGACATTGCAGCGAGACGATCTATCGACTGCGAACCTGATTTCGACCGGGCTCTTCGGCGACGGCGCCGCCGCCGTTATCGTTGCCGGCGAGCAGAGAGCGGGTGACCTCGTGTCCGAAGAGCAACATCCGTCTGCCCATTCAAGGCCGAGGATATTGGGATCCGGCTCGGTCTTCTATCCCGACTCAGAAGACGTCATGGGTTGGGAAATCTCGCAACAGGGGCTGCGGATCGTGCTGTCGCCGCGGCTGCCGGACGTCATCGAGGAGAACCTGGCCGGCGATGTGGATGCTTTCCTGGACAGATACGGTCTCTGCCGCGCGGACATCGGAAGCTGGGTGATCCATACCGGCGGGCCCAAGGTCTTGCGCGCGATCCAGGACTCCCTTGATCTCCGAGACCGCGATCTCGATCGCTCGTGGGATTGTCTCAGCCGGTTCGGGAATCTGTCTTCCGCCTCGGTGCTGCTCGTGCTCGAAGACGTCGTCGCGAATCACCCGCCGCCTCCCGGGACGTACGGCCTGCTGCTCGCTATGGGACCCGGCTTCTGCTCCGAAATGGTGCTGCTGCAATGGTGAGCCTTGGCGGGCCGGTCACGGAAGCGGACGTCCTCGTGATCGGCGGCGGTCCGGCCGGCCTTGCCGCGGCTCTGGCTGCTCGCGAGCAAGGTCTCAGCGTCGTCCTCGCGGATCGGGGACAGCCGCCGCTCGACAAGGCCTGTGGCGAAGGCTTGTTGCCGGATGGCGTCGCCGCCTTGCAGGGTGCGGGTGTCGAGCCGAACCCGCGTGAAGCGTTTCCGCTCCGCGGTATCCGCTTTATCGAAGCCGATCTCGCGGCCGAGGCATCGTTCCCGGAGGGCCATGGCCTCGGCCTTCGGCGCACGCGCCTGCATCGGTTATTGGCGGAGCGGGCCCATGATGTCGGCGTGAAATTGCACTGGCGCACGCAGATCGATGCCGACGATCCTGATCGGATGCGCATCGGCGGCCGCGCCGTTGATTGTCGATGGATCGTCGGTGCGGACGGCGTTCAGTCCCGTATTCGCCGGGCGATCGGGTTGGCGCCGGCTTGGACCGGCCCTCGCCGGATCGGCGTGCGGCAGCATTTTCGTCTCCGCCCGTGGTCCGATTTCGTCGAGGTGCATTGGTGCCGCGGAACCCAAGCCTACGTCACGCCGGTCGGGACGGACGAGGTTTGTATCGCTGTTCTCGGCGGCGGGGCGGCCGCGCGCCTGGCGGATATCACGACGATGTTTCCCGCGCTCGCGCGGCGGCTGAGCGGCGCCGAACGAATCGGCCCGATGCGCGGCGCCGTATCGGCCTCTCTCTCGCTGCGCGCCGTCTCGCGGGGAAAAGTCGCTTTGGTCGGCGATGCGTCGGGCATGGTCGACGCGATCACGGGTGAGGGAGTGTCGTTGGCGCTGCAACAGGCGACCGCTCTGGGGGTGGCCTTCGGTATCGGCGATCTCACACGCTACGAGGCAGCTCATCGCCGCATGCTCCGAAGGCCACTGCTGATGGCGCGCTTGTTGCTCCTGATGGGCGCACATGATCGCTTGCGCCACAGCGCCCTGCGCGCGTTGGCGGAGCGGCCGCGCCTGTTCGAGCATTTGCTGGCCGTACATCTGGACCGCCGCAATCCAGCGGCGCGCCCATTCGAGCTCTGCCGACTTGGGTTGCGCTTGCTCCAAGGAGGCCTGCCCCCGTTAACCGAGGCGCAAGGCGCGGCAGGCTTTGCTCCCGAGCGGCAAGAGGTGTGGATCGGCTCGAGGGAGCAATACCTCGGTCGATCTGCGGAACGTGACTCGTGAAAGTCGGTCCCGTCATCTCGATGGCAGCGGCGATCGCACTTGCGGGATGCGTCGCCGTCTGGGGCGGCGCCTACGAGGTCGAATCGGCTGACGCGCAGGCGGTGATCATCAAATATGACGGGCACTTCACCTCTGCGGACAAAATCCGCGGAGTTGCCCAGGCGAACTGCTCCCGATACGGCGAAGACGCGATCCCGCAGCGCGAGTCCACGAGCGTATGGGGCCTGACCACCGCTGGGTTTGCGTGCGTCACGCAGCAATCCCGACGCTAGGCGCGGGCTTCAGCCGGCGGTCGTGACGCGACGCCATAGCTCTTGGACCTTCTACACACAACTCCGACGACGACGCTCCTAGCTTGCGCCTGAAGGCCGCCTGCTCCGGCGCGGCTCGTCAGACAGACCGATTTTGTGTCCCTAGTTCCCGTTGGCCAAGAAAGCCTGCTCGAACGGCCGAGCGCGTTGCCGCCGCGGGCCGCGTCGAGGAGAAACCGTCCAGCGTCGCGGCGCACGCGAGGAGCCGTCCAGTGGCTGGTGGCGTGCCCCGATCTGCCGGTTGTGGCCGGCGTCCTGGCAATTCTATCCATCGCTCTCCTGGCGATTGCTGTTCCCGGAGTGACGATCGGTTTCGATTTCGAAAAATCTTACAATGAAGGCTGGAACGCCTACCAAGCGGCACGGGCCGCCGCGGGCCAAGTCTTGTACAATGGCGATCCGGCCCGGCTCGTCAACTATCCCTTTCTTTCCTTTTACATCATCGCCTGGCTGAAGCCGCTTTTCGGCAATGTTCTTTTGATCGGACGCGGGCTCAACGCCCTGTCTTTCGCGATGACCGGCGTTCTGAGTGCACTTATCGTCAGGCGCTTGGGCGGTAGCGGCATCGGAATGCTGTTCGGTGCCGCCTGCACCCTCGCCTTTCAATCGATCCAGGCGCAGACCTGGATCGCGGTCGACGAGCCGCAGATGCTGGCCGAAGCTTTGATGCTCGGCGGACTTCTCTGCTATGTCTCTGGACCTCGAACCTTCTGCCGACTCGCCGGATCCGCGCTGCTTTTTGCCGCGGGCGGCTTCGTCAAGCAGCTCCTGATCGCGATTCCGTTCGCCGTCACGCTGGACGTGCTGGGCAACGATCGCCGACGCTTTGTCGTCTGGTGTCTCTGCGGCGCGCTCGCAATCATAGCCTTTTCGGCGCTGAGCAGTTTGGTCGCCGGTGGCGATTTCTGGTCGGAGATTTTTACCCCAAGGATCTATCACTGGAGCCGACTGCCCTATCACGGCAGAAAGCTGCTGATCGCGTTCAAGTGGCCGCTCGTCGCGAGCCTCGTCTACTGGTTGCGGTCTCCACCGCCGCGTTACGCGGCTCTGATGCGCGGCTATGGCGCCGCGGCGTTGCTGTCCGGCGTCGTCTTGTCGGGGATGGATGGCGTTGCCAGCAATATCTTTCTCGATTTCACCGTGTTCATGGGGATGACCTGCGGCTTGGCGCTCGAACGCTGGCGCCGGGCGCTGAGAGGTCGAGCGTCGGGTGCGCTCGCCGGGGCGGCGCTGCCGGCACTCCTGGCACTTCCGGTCCTGACGAGATTGCTGCCCAGCCTGCATCCTCTCTTCAACTTCGCTGCGACGATGCAGGATTGCCGGGATCAGGAAGCCGACTTTCAGAAGGCGAAGGCATTCTTGCGGGTGCAGACCGGTGCGGTCCTCTGCGAAAACCTTTTGCTGTGCTTAGAAAGCGGCAAGCCCTTGCTTGTCGATCCCTTCAACCTCCGCGGCGAAGTGCTTGTCGGGCGCGTCAGCCAAGCGGCCATGACCGGCGAGATCGCGCGCCTGCGCTTCCGGATCATCGAATTGCCCACATACGTCTACGAGCGGGCGCATCCCGGACAATTTACGCCGTATCTGCTCGAGCAGGCGCGTTTCACGGAGGACACGCTCAAAGCGATAGGGGCGTCCTACGCGCCGCGCTTTCGCACGGATCACGCGGTCTTCCTCTTTCCCCGCCCGGATACGCCGCAGGATCAGGCAAGTGCTCATATCGTCGCTCCGGTACCGAGGGATTGAACGAAGGCGCCCGGGCGGCGCCGCAGTGCTCGCATTCAGCGATGTGTGGTCGGAACCGCCGCGTGGAGAGCGGGAAGCTCGAACTCGACGACGAGCCCGTGCGGGTCGTTGTTCCTGGCACGGACGTTGCCGTCATGGAGCTGGACAACGCGCTGGCAGATGGCGAGGCCGATCCCCGTGCCGCCCGTTTCGCGCGCTCTCGCCTCGTCAACTCGGTAGAAAGGCTCGAAGAGATGCGCCAATGCCGGCTCCGGCACGCCTGGCCCGTGATCGGCCACGGTTAGGGCGACAAGGCCGGGCGCTTTGTTGGAAAGGCTGATCTCCACTTTGGTGCTTTCTGCCGTATAAAAGATCGCGTTTCTCACCACGTTCTCGATAGCCCGGCGCAGCAGGTCGGCATCGCCAAGAACGAGCGCGGGCCTCTCGAGACGCAAGACGATGTCGCGCGCGCGATCCGGCTTCTCGAACCGCGCATCGGCCACGATCTCTTGGACGACGTCCGCGAGGTCGACCGTAGTGAATTCGGACGGTACGGCCGAGCCGTCGAGACGGGCGAGGGTCAGCAGCTCGCTTGCCAAGGCGGAGATGTTCTGCACCTCTCGCTCGATTCGGTCGAACTGCCGCTGCCGATCGGATTCCGGGGATCGGCGCGCCAGGCCGAGTGCCATGCTGAGCCGCGCGAGCGGCGACTTGATCTCATGCGAGATATCCCCGATGAAGCGTCGTTGCGCGGTCATCGCAGCTTCGAGTTCCGTGGTTCGGGCGGCGATCTTCGCTTCGAGCGTCTGGTTGAGCGCAGCGAGCTCGCGGAGAAATTGCTCGCGTTCGCGCGTCGTGCGCTCGAGATTCTCCGTCATGCGGTTGAACGAATGCGCGAGCGAGCCGAGCTCATCCGATGACGTGATCGGCGCGCGCGCCTCGAGCTTATCGGTATCCGCGATCTCCCGTACCACCCGGGTCAGGTCGGCGATGGGAGCCGTCAGACGTTGCGAAAGCCAGCGACCCAAAATGACGATCGGCAGGCCGAGAACGGCGCCAAGAAGCGCCAGCTCCAGCGCGACCCAATGCAAGGGGCGGGTGGCGGCTTTCGAAGCCTGCAGCGTGACAACCTGCCAATTGGCCAATAGGCCGCTACGGGGCAGCGACCGGCCGGCGACGAAGCGGCTGGCCAGGTTGCGGTCCTGTTTCCGACCAGGATCGAAATCCGTTTGCGACGCCAAATCCGCGGGATTGGCCGCGAGGACCCTCGCGTGTTCCCCTTTCTCCAACAGGAGCGTGCCGTATTCGAGACCGAACAGCTGATTCTCGACCGACGACCACGGATACGTCATCACCAGCGTGCCGATACGATAGCTTCGGTCGAACGTACCGAAAACGGGGACCGCCAGCGCGATGATCTGATGTCTCGTTATCGGATCCGTTTCCTTGTCGAAAAAGACGAGATGGGGGCTATCGCTCTTCCACTGCGAGGGAAGTCCAATCCGGCTTGCGTCGATCGGATAGGCCCCAGAACTCGCGAGCAGCTTTCCGGCGGCGTCGAACGCATAGATATCGCCGGCCAGGCCGTAGAGGCGCTTCAGCGCTTCGAGCGTCTCAGCCACCCGCTTGTCGATGTCGCCCGACACCAGGTCATTCATCACGTCGAGTTCCGACCACGCCCTGAGGTCCGTCGCCAGTGCGCCGATCACATTCACGAGCTGCTCGTATTTCAGGTCCGCGAGCTGATTGAGGGAGGTTGCATCGGATTCGAGCAATGACGCCCGGACCCCGGAATAGACGACAATGGCGGTGGCGAAGTAGGTGGCGACATAGATGCTGAGGAGCGCCGCCAGGATCCGCCGTGGAATCGAGCGGGAGATAAAGCCGATCACCGACGCCGCCTCCGGGCGCAGCCATCATGGAACATGGGCCAGAACCTTGACGCCCGCCGGCGCAGTGGACGCGCTGATATAGCCAATCGATCCGGGCACGTTCCGGATGAAAGCCAGCATGGCTTGCTCGGATTCCTGCACGACTGGCGGCAGCTTGCCCATATAGTGCATCTCGTTCCAATACGCCGCGAGGCTCGCATCATCCGCTTGCAAGACATCTGCCGTGAACTCGGCCCTCGTCTCGCTGGTCGCGTCGCGATTAACCGGGACAATGTGGCTGCCGTCGGGCCAGGCAGTCACCCGAAGCAGATAGATCGCGGCGATTTGGCTCAAGGTCAATGGCGCGGGCGAGACGACTGACGGATTGGCGATGATGAGTAGGCCCGCAGCCTTTGCCGAATTTGCAAACAGCAGCCCCGCAACGATGGCGATCGCAAGGTGCAGCCGCGTCATCGTCGCGGCTCAGAAGAGGACGGCCCAAGAAGCAAAAACTCCCGTGGGATTGACCGGCGGCCCCCCGAAATTTTGCAGATACTCCACTCTGAAAACCATGGGCGGCTGTGGCCGGTAGGCTACGCCGAACAGCAGATCATCGGCGGGCGACGGGGAGGATCGGTCCCCGAAGCCCTCGTACCACGAATAAGCGGACCATTTGTCGGTAAAGGCATAGGAGGCGGCGGCGTAGGCGCCCCATTCGGTGTTGTGAATGTGAACGGCGGGCGGCCGAGATAGAGCGGAAACGGTTCCTTCCCCCTGCAACGTGACTTTGCCGAGGGTGTAGTGGAAATCGGCACCGAACAGCGACTGATCGACCCCCTGCACGTCGCGGGACTGCTGAAACGAGACGCCGACCATGTCGAGCAGACCGATGGGAAAACTGACATGGGCTCCCTCGACCTGCTTGTACTGATGAAACGTGATCGTGCTCGGCCGCTCGGAAAACTCGCTAGCCGGCTGCCAGTAAACCTGAATGTCCGGGAATTTCGAGAATGGGTCGCTGTAGAGGGCGGAAACGCCCGTCGCATATTCGCTGAAATTCCGTTCAGTGACGGCCGGTCGCACCGTGGTCAGCACCAGAGGTGCCGCGTGGATTTGGTTCCACTCGCCCACGGGCGTCAACATTTTGCCGATGCGAAGGGTGGCCGCGTCGGTCAAATAGGAATCGTTGTAAAGACGTTCCAGGACGAAATCGCCGTCGCCGTGGTCTGGTCCGGTCGGACCCGAGCGAACGAGGTCGAAGTCGGTGAGCTCCGCTTCGGTAAAGGGGTTGAAGAATCGGCCGAGATGGCCGGTGACGAAGAGGCTCAAATCCTCGAGGGCAAGCGACTTCGTCCCGCTGGTCGGCAGGTTTCCGACCAGATTGCTGTAGCCCGCCAGGTTGAAGGGGCCGAGATCGTAGCCGTGTCCGAGCTGATAGCCGCTGTCGGCGCGAGCGGCCGACTCGGCGAGGCCCCAAGTGAGGCAAAGCAGTACGAGCAACCGCCAACGCAGGAAGAGCGGGTTCCTCTGATTTGAAATTCGACTCTCTCCCTCGGAGGCGGGGCGCAGCGCGTGAAAGCGGCCTATCGATTGCCGGAATGCGCGGGCGAAGGCGCATCTCCGCCGGTCGAGGTGGCGGGCAGCGCATAGATGTACCCGGCGTTGCGAACCGTCTTGATCCGCTGGTCGAGGTCGCTCGCGGGACCCAGTTTGCGCCGCACTTTGCTGACCAAAGTGTCGACATTGCGGTCGGCACCCGCGGTGGAGAGCTGTCTTCCGAAGGCTGCGGCAGAGAGTTCGTCGCGCGGCACGACCCTGCCTGCGTTGCGCAGGAGATGTTCGAGTAGATTGAATTCTGCGGTCGTGAGCTCGAGCTTTTGGTCGTTCGACCAGGCATTGCGGGATGCGGGATTGAGGCGGATTTCGCCTACCGCCACATCGCCGGCCGATGCCGGGCCGGCCATCCCTATGCGCCGCAGCACGGCCCGAATGCGGGCCACCAGCTCCCGCGGATTGACTGGCTTGGCAACGTAGTCATCGGCGCCGATCTCCAGGCCGACGATCCTGTCGACATCCTCGCCCCGCGCGGTCAGCATGATGACCGGAACGTTCGATTTCTGCCTGATCTGCTTCAACACCTCGAATCCCGACAGCGCGGGGAGCATGACGTCGAGAACGACCAGATCGACGCGGTCCAGATCACTGCGCAAACATGACGGGCCATCCGGTACCGCCTGCACGGCGAAGCCTTCGAGCTCCAAGAACTCGCGGATCATGTCCGTAAGCTTGACGTCGTCATCCACGAGTAAGATACGCTGCATCCCCCAAACTCCGGCGCCACGAGCTTCGAAGTGAATTTGGATAATACGGGTCCCGATCTTTCGGCGATAGCTCCTTTGAACTGCTGCGAATCTATGGCGCCGTAGCGATACTGCCGCTCCGCGGTCGAATGGCTGCATCGCAACCTGACATTTCAGTTCGCGCATGAATTTGGAGTTTTGTGGAAAGCCGAGGAGTTTTGTCGCACTCCCTCGGGCGGAGGTCTCTTCGCCGCGCGCACATCAAATGGCCAAGCAACGCGATCGCCTTTTCAGACGCCAGACAGCATGCGCAGCATGACGCGGTCTCGGTAGATGAAGAGATGGATCAGCGCCGCGCTCACATGGATGCCGGCAATGCCAAGCAGTACCCAGATGAACGTGCCGTGCAGCGCACCGATCGAACGACCGAGGGAGGAGCCTTCCGCGGCGATTCGCGGTATCGCCAAAGCCCCGAAGGCCGTGATTGTCCATCCGCGCATCGACGCGAAGGCCCATCCCGTGAGCGTGGTCGCGAGGACCAGCGCGTAGAGTAGCCAATGCACCGCCTCCGCACTGACCCGTTGCCAGGCGGGGAGGCTTCCCTCCGGCGCAACAGGGTGCGTGACGCGCCAGAGAGAACGCAGCAGCGCGACGAACAGGATGAGGAGGCCGAACGACATGTGCAGGTTCATCGCCTCGCCGGGCTTCATGCCGCGTCGGATGTCAGGCATGAGCCAGCCGATCGAATATTGCACCGTCAGCAGCAGAACCGTCGCCCAGTGCAGGAGCCGCGCCGTCCGTCCATAGCCCTGGAGAGCCTGTGCCACGCCTCGGCTCCGCTCAGCTCGACGGCTTCTTCACATAGACCTTGCACCAACCGGTCGGGCTGATCGTTCCGTCGACGACCTTGCATGAAGAAGGCGCATCGAACTGGGAGCAATTGTCGCACTGCTGTGCGCCGTGCGGCGTATCCTGATAGCCGACCAGCTTTTGCGCCGCTTTGGCCTCTGCCGGTCGGCTGATCACCGTGCTGAACACGGCAATGCCGCCCGCGGCGACGGCGGCATTCCCCAACAGGCACCGGCGAGAAAGTCGATTCGACGGGAGTTTCACTTGCTCTTTCACGGTTTTCTCCATCTCAAAAAGGACGGCCTGCGTATCGACCGGCGAGCGGTCTCGATACCCGGCGCCGACGCGTGCCGAGAATGACCGCAGCGACTACGATAGTCGCCGCGGCCGGGTTTGCGTTGACCTGGATCAAACGGTCCTTGGTGACGCGGCAGCGCTTGCCGCGCCGCGAACCCGCTACTGTGCCGCCAAATACGTCGCGACTTGGGTGATCTCGGCAGGGGTCAGGTTCTTCGAGTTCTCGTGCATGATCTCGTTGGCTCGAGACTGCGATGCGAACGCCGCCAATTGCTCCTCGAGATAGCTGCGGTGTTGCCCGGCGAGACGCGGAAAGACTGCTTGACCCTCGGCCTTGTCGCCATGACATCCCTTGCACGCCGGAACGTTCCTGTTCGGGATTCCCTCTTCGTAGATCTTTTGCCCGTCGGCCATGTCCGCCGGATCGCCGGACGAGCCGACCGCCGGCGTCTGCGCGGAATAAAAGGCAGCGAGGCCTTCGATCGTCGGGTCGGTGAGCCGCGCCGCCATGCCCCACATGTAAGTGTGGGCATGGGGATCGGCGCGGGAATGGTCGCGAAACGCCTTGAGCTGGGTCTCGAGATACTGCGCCTGCTGCCCCGCGAGGTTCGGGAAAGTCGGCGAGACGCTTCTGCCGTCCATGCCGTGACAGGACGAGCAGACATGTTCCGTGTTTACGACCTCGGCCTGCGCCGGGGGATTGCTCTTCACGGCGCAGGCCGCCATGAACGCGATCGGCGCCAGAATCGCGGCCGAACATGCACCGCGAACGCACCAGCCCGCGACCGCTTGCCACCGCACGCCACCGCGTGCCGCTCCTTCGATCATTTTCCTCTCCCGCATTTCCGGATGTCCGCGCCCGAGCCGGCGGCCTGCACGGTCAAAACGCCAGCCAGGCGAACAAGAAGAGCGTGTTGTTGTCGCTGGCATTGTGACCGGCGCCGTCGAAATTGTCGGTGCCGCCATTGACCTGCTGATAGTAGACGTATTGCAGGCCGAGCTTCAGGTTGAACCACGGCCACAAGGACGGGCCGCCATGGGCGAAGGGCACATAATCCACTTCGCCGATCCACCCATGCGTGTTCGGCGAGTTGGTCGCCGAGACCGAGCTGAAGAGGAGCGGATCGCCGCTGCCATCGACATGGAAGTAACCGATGGTCGCGCCGTAGGTCTGGTCGCGCCAGTAGCTCACCTTGCCTTTGAAGCTGTGCAGATTGTTGTGGCTGTTGGTCGAGGCGCCCTGGGCAAAGGAAGAGGAAAGCGACTGGTTCTCGTTGACGTAGCTCGATTGCAGCGAAAAACTGTCGCGATCACCCAGCCACTGGTACTGCGTGTCGATGCCGACATCGACGGTGTGGTCGGTGCCGAACCCGGTCACCCGCCCGGGGCTCAGATTCGCGTAAAGGCCGAACGTGCCGACCTCCCACGAGTTTCGCCCCCATTTCGGCTCGACGCCGAGCCGCCAATAGGGGATGACGCCTTTGGCGGAGCTTGTCCCGGTCGGGTCGATACCGAGGTTGGTCTGCATGTTCCGCGTCAGCGTTCCGTAGCCGCCGGCTTCGAAATAGACCAACCGGTTCCAATAGCCGTAAGCGGTCGCCCCGAGGACCTGCTGGGCGAAACCGCCTTCGATCAGAGTTCCCGTCACGGCCGGCCCCACCACCGGCGACAGCGCGGTCGAGACGAAGGGGAAGCTCCAGGCCGGCGTCGAGTTCCAAGGGTCGGTGACCGTCGGGTTGTTGTTGAGCGAGACCCCGTACACGACCTCGTCGCCGTAGACGTTCGCCGACTGGGCGTAGCGGATGTCGGTGTTGTCCCAGTGGATTTTGTTCGGAACGTTGTCATAGGTGCCCTGGATGAAGGCACCGACATGAGGAGCGATGGCACCGCCGTAGAACAGGCTCGCGGTCTGGACCATGAAATTGTCGTTGGGACCGAAGCCCGGGTTGGCGCCCGGCTGGCCTTGATTGAAATGGGTGTAGGACGGGATCACCATAGCCGCCAGCGGCGGCAGATCCGACTGGCCGCTGGTGAAGGTATAGCCGTTCATCTTGAAGAGCCGGCCGTAGGGCGTCAGCTCGGGAAAACCGTTATGGCACGCGGCGCATTCCTGGCCGGTCTGCCGCGCATAACTGGGTAAGGCGTGCGCTGCCGGCGATCCCAGGAGCAGCGTGACAATCGCAATGGTGGAAAAAGAGACAACCGCAGCCGCCGCCGAGGCGATTCGCCCGGTTTTCCCGTGCTCGCGTCCCATAACCAGATTCCCCCGGACGTCCCATCCCCCCTCAAGGACGGTGCGCCCCGACACCTCGCCCGACTGTTGTGATCCCTCTTTCTCGTTGGCGAGGCACTAGGAAGCTACCAGACGTTACGCGCATTTTCCACCATGGAAACTATTGCTCCAGGCTTCAAGCCTCGGGGTTTCATTGGCCTCTCACCAAGTGCCGAAAATTCGAAAACGGGCTCCGCCGATCGCCAGCGAGATCGCTCCCTGCGGTAACCGCTTTGGGAAGACCGCCATGATTGTCGTTGACCTGAGTCATGGCGCGACGTTGGCCCGGGCGACAGCCTCACGGAACCGGACAGCGCGAGCACGACATGCCGGATGAAGAGGCTGTGCCCATCATCGGCCTGACCGAAGCGGAAGCCGCCGCCCGGCTCGCGCGCGAAGGCGCGAACGAGCTGCCGCGATATGGCAAGCGCACGCTGCCGCGCATCGTGCTGGAGATTCTGCGCGAGCCGATGTTCGCGCTGCTGCTCGGCGCGGGTGCTCTCTATCTTGTTCTCGGCGATCTCGGTGAGGCGCTCATGCTGCTCGCCTTCGCCCAGATCTCCGTGACCATCGCGGTGATCCAGGAAAGCCGCAGCGAGCGCGTCCTGGACGCGCTGCGCGACCTGACGAGTCCGCGCGCGCTCGTCATGCGCGGCGGCATTCGCAAGCGCATCCCCGGCCGCGACGTGGTGCGCGGCGATGTGATCTTCCTCGCGGAGGGCGACCGCGTACCGGCCGATGCGCTGCTGCATAGTGCCGAGCATCTCCAGGTGGATGAGTCGCTGCTCACCGGCGAGGCGGTGCCGGTACGCAAGATCGCGGCGCGGGGTACCGCGACCAAGATGCAGCCCGGCGGCGACGATCTGCCTTTCGTCTATTCCGGGACGATGGTCGTCCGCGGCCAGGGCGCCGCCGAAGTGGTGGCGACCGGCGCGCGCAGCGAGATCGGCAAGATTGGCTTGGCGCTCGGCACGATCGAGACCGAACAGCCGCCGCTGCAGCGGCAGACGCGCCGTCTCGTCCAGATGGTCGGGATCATCGGCCTCGCGCTGAGCGCGGCCGCGGTCGTGCTTTATGGACTGCTCCGGGGGGCTTGGCTCGATGGCTTGCTCGGCGGCATTGCGTTGTCGATGTCGATGCTGCCCGAGGAGTTTCCGCTGGTGCTGACCGTGTTCATGGTCATGGGCGCCTGGCGCATTTCGCGCGCCCGCGTGCTGACGCGACGCGCCGCGGCCATCGAGACGCTGGGCGCCGCCACCCTCCTCTGCACCGATAAGACCGGCACGCTGACACAGAACCGCATGTCGGTTGCCGGGCTGTGCAGCGCCGCCGGCAGGTTTCGGCCGCAGGAGCATCCAACCGAGCCGGTGCCGCCCGGTTTCTCCGCGCTCGCCGAGACCGCGTTCCTGGCCAGCGCCCGCGAGCCCTTCGATCCCATGGAAAAGGCGCTGCACGACCTTGCCGCCCGCCTTCCCGAAAACGAACGGAAGACCGGGCGCGCGGCGCGCCTCGTGCATAGCTACGGACTACGGCCGGAGTTGCTCGTCATGGCGCAGCTCTGGCAGCAATCGGAAGGCGCGGTCTGCCGCGTGGCCGCCAAGGGCGCGCCCGAAGCGGTTGCGGAGCTTTGTCAGCTTGACGAGACAGCGCGAGCCGAGCTGCGCCGCAGCGCGGACGACATGGCGGCCCGCGGTATGCGCATTCTGGGCGTCGCAGCGGCGAGCGCCGCTGGGCCGCCCTGGCCCGAAACGCTGCGCGGTTTTCGCTTCACCTTCCTCGGGCTCATCGGTCTCGCCGATCCGCTTCGTGCGGGGGTTCCCGAGGCGGTGCGCGATTGCCGCGCGGCCGGAATCAAGGTGGCGATGATCACCGGCGACTACGCGGCAACGGCGCGCGCCATCGCCCGCGAAGCCGGCATCGAGGCGGAGGACGTCATGACCGGTGACGCCATCGCGCGCAGCGACGAAGCGACGCTCTCGCGCCGCGTGAGGACCGCCACCATCTTCGCCCGCGTCCTGCCCGAGCAGAAGCTGCGCCTTGTCATGGCGCACAAGGCCAATGGCGAGATCGTCGCCATGACCGGCGACGGCGTCAACGACGCGCCATCGCTCAAGGCCGCGCATATCGGCATCGCCATGGGCGGCCGCGGCACCGATGTGGCGCGCGAAGCCGCGGCGATCGTGCTGCTCGATGATGATTTCGGCTCGATCGTCCGCACCATCCGCCTCGGCCGGCGGATCTACGACAATCTGCGCAAGGCGATGGGCTACATCCTCGCCGTCCACGTGCCGATCGCCGGCCTCTCGCTGCTGCCCTTGCTGTTCGGCTGGCCGCTGATCCTCGGCCCGGTGCACATCGCCTTCCTCGAAATGGTGATCGACCCCGTCTGCTCGATCGTCTTCGAGGCCGAACGCGAGGAGGACGACGTCATGCGGCGGCCGCCACGCCAACCGAATACGCCCTTGTTCTCGCCCGCGCTGATCCTGTGGAGCCTCATCCAAGGTGCGGTTGTTCTGCTGCTGCTTATTGGGATCCTGGTGCTCGCCTTACGCTACGCCATGCCCGAGGCTGAGGTGCGCGCCCTCGTCTTCGTCTCGCTGGTCGCTACGAATATCGGCCTGATCTTCGTAAACCGCTCCTTCAGCACGTCTGTGTTGAAGGCGCTGCGCCGCCCGAACCCGGCGCTCTGGGGCGTGCTCGGCACGGTCGCGGCGCTGCTCGGCGTGGTCCTCGCCTGGCCGGTGGCCCGCCGACTGTTCCACTTCGGCCCCCTCCATGCCGACGACCTTGGCCTCTGCCTCGGCGCGGGGATCGCCATCCTGCTGCTGCTCGACCTGTTGAAGCCGATCTGGCGCAGGCAACTCGTCGCTTGAGCCGCCGCTCAACCTCGCGCCGGCTGCGCTTGCGCGACGCGATCCAGCGCCTCGGAGCGGTGGCCTTTCTGGTGGAAGTAGTTGGCGCGGTAGAAGGCGAGCACGAGATCGCGATAGACGGCGGGCGGGTAGCGCGCGGGATTGCCCGGGCCGGTGCAGCTCGGCAGGCATTCGATCACCCGGTCCGGGTTCGGGCTGTGGAAATAGGCGAGGGAATAGCGGTCGGTGCCGCTGTCGTTGAGCACGCCATGCGGCGTCGAGAGAAAGCGATCGTTCGACCAGCGCCGCATCATATTGCCGAGATTGACCAGGAAGGTGCCGGGGATGAGCGGCGGCGCGAGCCATTCGCCCGACGGCAGGCGCACGGCGAGGCCCGGCACCTCGTTGCGCGCCAGCACCGTCATGAAGCTGTTGTCGGTGTGCGGCGCCTGGCCGAAGAGATTGTCCTCGGCCGCGAGCTGCGGTGGGTAGTGCAAGAGGCGCAAGGTGATGTGCGCCTCGTCGGCAAAATAGGGCGCGAAGTGGTCCGGCGGCAGGTCGAGCGCCACGGCGAAGGCCGGCAGCATGCGGTCGCACAGCGCCGCCATCGCCTTCATATAGGCGATGGCATCCTCGCGGAATCCGGGCAGCCCTTCCGGCCACTGGTTGCGGCCGCGCAAGGGCTTGCCGGCGATGACATCGGGATGATCGGCGCCGCGGTCACGGCTGACGAAGAAGCTCTCATTTTGATTGGGCCGCGTCGCCTTGTGCACGGTGGAGGCGCCCTGCACCGAAGCGTTGGTCGGGAGATAGCCGATATTGTTCTCGTTGAGGCGCAGCGCCAGCTTCTGCTCCAGCGGCAGCGCGTGAAAGCGGCGCGACGCGGCAAAGGCCCGCTCGACCAGCGCCTCGGGCACGCCGTGATTGCGGATATAGAAGAAGCCGACGCTCTCGCAGGCCGCGCGCACTTGACCCGCCAGCCGCTCGAGCGCACCGCTTTCGCCGGCAAAGCAGGGGCCGTAATCGAGCACCGGGATGGCCGCCACCGCGGCCTCGGGATCGCTCACCGCATGTTGCTTGAAGAGGTGCATCGCCGCCTCCTGTCGCTCGGACTTTAGACCGCCGGCCGCTCGCGGATTTCCGCCGCCACTTTGCGCGGCAGGAACATGCCATGGCCGGGATCGCCGCGGAACTCGCCGTTCTCGACGACGATCTTGCCGCGCAGCATGGTCAGCGACGGCCAGGCCGCGACCTCCCGCCCCTCCCAGGGCGTGTAGTCGGCCTCGTGCAGCGCCGCCGCGGTGAGCGTGCGCCGCCGCCGCGGATCGAGCAGCACGATATCGGCGTCCGAGCCGACGGCGAGCGCGCCCTTGCGCGGATAGAGACCGAGGATCTTGGCAGCGTTGGTGGAGACGAGGCCGACGAATTCGGGCAGCGTGTAGCCGCGCTTCTCCACCGTCTCGGTATAGATGAGCGCCAGGCGCGGCTCGACGCCGGCATTGCCGCCGGTAACGTCGTCGATGCGCCGGCCTTGCAGCTTCACCTTCAAGGGGCAGCAGATCTCGTCGGTGGCGACGCATTGGATGGCGCCGCCATGCGTCGCCGCCCACAGCGCCGCGCGATCCTCGGCGAATTTGAGCGAAGGATAGGTGTGGTACATCTGCCCGCCGGGCTTCTTGTAGTCCTCGGCGCCGTAGAGCAGGTATTGGTGCAGCGTCTCGCCATAGATCGGCACGCCGCGCCCGCGCGCTTCGGCGATGGCGCGGACGCCGGTCGCGGCCGAAGTGTGCATCATGTAGAGCGCGGCGCCCGGGATGTTCGAGGCGAGGCGAATGACGCGGTTGAAGGAGAGGTCCTCCGACAGCGTGTTGTGCACCTCGGCCATGTTCTCGAAGCCGGTGCGGTCCTCGCGCATCAGCTTCTCGTACATGTGCATGACGATGTCGTTGTCCTCGGCATGGATGACGGCGATGCCGCCTTTGGCCGAGGTCACCTTGAGGATCTCCCAGATATCGCCGAAGCCGATCATCCGGCCGCGCCGGCTCGGCGTGATGTCGGTGGTGAAGATCTTGACGCTGGCATGGCCCTCTCCGATCGCTTCGCCGAGCTCGCCCAGGATCTCGGGCGGGACCTTGCCTTGCAGCATCAGGTGGAAGCCGTAATCGCAGCAGCAGGCGCCGGCCCATTCCTGGCGCCGGCGCGCAATCGCCTGCTCGAGCCGCTCGCCGGGGTTCCACAGGGCGAAATCGATGATCGTGGTCGTGCCGCCATGGAGCGCAGCGCGGCTCACCTGCTCGGGCGGGCCGCTCAGGGTCGGCGATTGCCCCGGCACGGGGATCGGCCAGGAGCAATGCACATGCGGATCGATGCCGCCGGGAAGCACGAGCTGGCCCGCGGCATCGATGGTGCGCGCCGCGCCGAGCGCGGCCAGCGCGCCCGGGCCGGCAATGGCGGCGATGCGCCCTCCGGCGATGCCGAGATCGGCGGGTTCGGCGCCGGACGGCAGCACCGCGGTGCCGCCGGTGATGATCAGGTCAAGCATGCCTCTTCCCCCTCGGTATGATCTTCGTTCGCCGGTGCCGCAGCGGCAAAAGCAAAGCGCGCCAGAATCTCGTCTCGCACGATGCCGTGCACGATGAATTGCAGCCGGCTGCGCCGGTCGTCGTCGGGCCAGCGCTCGAGCCAGACCGGCGGATAGAGCGCGTGCTGCGCCCCCTGGATGAAGGCGGGCCAGTCGGGCCGGTCGCTGAAGCAGAGGATGCCCTTGACGCGCAGCAGCGCTTCGCCGCGCTCGCGCGCGAGCCCACCCAGCGCGCGGGCGAAATCGAGCCGCGAGCAGGGACCGTGCAGCAGCACGGCATGGCTCTCGATACCGTGCGTGTGATGGCCGGACGGCGCCGCAGCGGGAAGCGCCGGCCGCGCGCCGAGCGGTGGTCCGAAGAGGAGCGCGCCGATATCGTCGGGAGCAGCCGCAAGGCGCCGCGCGGCCGCGGGGTTGAGCGCGGCGAGCATGGCGCGCAAGCCGGCATCGCCGGGCGCCAGATCCGTCTTGGTCAGCACCAGGTGGTCGGCGATCGCGACCTGCCGCGCCGCCTCGACATAGCGCGCGAGGATCGCCGCACCGGAGACGGCATCGACCGTGGCGGTGACGGAGCCGAGCTGGAGCTGCATTTCGAGCAGCGCGTCGGCGCCGAGGGTGAACAGGATCGGCGCCGGATCGGCGAGCCCGGTCGTCTCGATGGCGATGCGGCGGAACGGCGGCAGGAGACCGGCGTCGCGGCGCTCGAGCAGGCGCCGCAGGCTCAGCGCGAGGTCCTCGCGGATGGCGCAACAGAGACACCCGCCCGGCAGCTCCAGCACCGGGCCGTCGACGGTGTCGACGAGGTAGTGGTCGAGCCCGATCTCGCCGAGCTCGTTGATCAGCACCGCGGTATCCGTCCAGGCGCCGCCGGCCAGCGCCCGCCTGAGCAGGCTGGTCTTGCCGCTGCCGAGAAAGCCGGTCAGCAGCGCCACCGGCAGCCTCGCCTCCGCCATGCGGGCCTCCTCGTGCGATCCTCCCACCGGGGCCGGCGCGCGGCAAGCGTCCCCTCGCCCGCAAGCGGGAGAGGGGGCGATTTGCAGGCTGGCGAAAGAATCGCTTATCCTCGGCGAGGCGCAGGAGAATCCGCCATGACGACAGCTTCGCTCCGCGAAATGGCCCATGCCCTTGGGCTCGACCGCCTGACCGACGCGCATCTGGCGCAGTTCGGACACGCGCTCGAGATCGTTGCGCAGCACGTGCAGCGCCTGCCGCGCGACCTGCCGCCGTCGCGCGAGATGGCGCTGATTTTCCGCGCCAAGGGCACCGCGTCATGAGCGGGCTCGGCTTCCTCGGCATCGCCGAAGCCGGCGACCTGCTGCGCGCAAAGAAGCTCTCGCCGGTCGAGCTGACCAAGGCGCTGCTCGAGCGCATCGATCGTCTCGACAAGGACTACAACGCCTTCATCGCGGTGACGCCCGAGGCGGCGCTGGCGGCGGCGCGGCAAGCGGAAGCCGAGATCGCCGCCGGGCGCTGGCGCGGGCCGTTCCACGGCATTCCCTATGCGCTCAAGGACATCATCGATGTCGAGGGCCTGCCGACGACGGCGCATTCGAAGCTGCTGCAGGGCGTCGTCGCCGCGGCCGATGCGCCGGTCGCGGCGCGGCTCAAAGCGGCCGGCGGCATTCTGCTGGGCAAGCTCTCGACGCATGAATTCGCCATCGGCGGCCCCTCTTTCGACCTGCCCTGGCCGCCGGCGCGCAATCCCTGGAACCGCGATTATTTCGCCGGCGGCTCCTCGAGCGGCAGCGGCGCCGGGCTCGCCGCCGGGCTGTTTCCGGCGGCGCTCGGCACCGATACCGGCGGCTCGGTCCGCAACCCGGCGTCGCAATGCGGCATCACCGGGATGAAGCCGACCTATGGCCGCGTCAGCCGGCGCGGCGTGCTGCCCCTCGCCTTCTCGCTCGACCATGTCGGGCCGATGACGCGCGACGTGCGCGACAATGCGCTGATGCTGCAGGTGATCGCCGGCCACGATCCCGGCGACCCCGCCAGCGCGGACGAGCCGGTGCCCGACTACGCCGCAGCGCTCGGGCAAGGCGTCAAGGGCCTCCGCGTCGGCGTCATCCGCCAGTTCTACACCAAGGATATCGCCGCCCATCCCGAGATGGCCGCTGCCGTCGAGGCGGCGGCGCGCTTCTTTGCCGAAGCCGGCGCCGAGACCCGCGAGATCCACTTGCCGCCGCTGCAGGATCTCAGTTCCTGCGGCCAGGTCATCATGCTGGCCGAAGCCTATGCGGTGCACGAGCGCTGGCTCAAGGAGCGGCCGGAGGATTACGGCGCGCGCGGGCGCGAGCGGCTACTGGCGGGCGCCGGCTTGCGCGCGGCCGACTATATCCAGGCGGTGCGCTGGCGGCTTCAGCTGCGCGATGCGGCCGCGGCGGCTTTCCGCGATATCGACCTCGCGCTCACCGTCTCGAGCCACGATCCCGCCTGCCGCATCGACGATGATGCGGCGCTGGCGACAACCTATTCACGCCAGGCGCGGATGGCGTTCAACGTCACCGGCCAGCCGGCGCTGGTCATACCGGCGGGATTTGCCGCCAGCGGCATGCCGCTCTCCGTACAGCTCGTCGGCCGGCCTTTCGCCGAAGCCCTGCTCTACCGCGCCGCAGCCGCGTATGAGGCCGCGACCCAATGGACGAAGCGGCATCCGGCGGGGCTGGCGGGCTGAGAGAACGAGCGGCGCCCGCTCAGGGCATCAGCCACCATGTCATGTCGTTGCGATGCACGCAGTCATCGGTCGAGCGGTAGTTCTGAAGGGCGATCACCACCGCCCCGTCCATTCGGCGGTCCAGGTTCACGGCCGCGGCGCACTCCACCTTCGAAACGCCGCTCAGCGTCACCGCGACATTGGGCCAATGCCGCGCCGTGTCGACGGCGACATCGGCTTCGCGGAAATGCCGCCGAATATCCTCGCCCAGAGCCGCGCTCGGCAGCGGCACCAGCGCGTGATCGAGCTCGCCCGCCGCGCCCTGCAGCTCGTAGCGGAGCGCCACGCCGGGCGGCTCGAACGCCCAATAGACGGCGTATTCGGCGCTCCAGCTCAAGAGGATAGCGACCACGATCCAGACGCTGCTGGGAACGCGCCGCAGCGTTTCCCGGAGGCCGGCGCCGGTGCCGGGTCTTGGACCATGGATCGACGTGGCAAGCGACATGGCGGTCGTCCTTCCCCCCGCAAGCGCTAGACGGACTGGAGAATGGGGCGGCGGGCCATGCCGGGGTGTGATGGGCGTCACAACTAAGGCGCGGGGCCCCCGGCCCTACCGTGCATCGGCGGCATCCGCTATGAAGCGGCCGAGAGAGGCTGCAGAAGCAAGGCTTCTAAACGCGCAAGGGAGGCAAGATGCTGCCACATCGCAGGCTCGGCACGAATGGACCGACGGTATCGGCGATCGGACTCGGCTGCATGTCGCTGTCCGGCGTCTATGGCAAGAGCGACGATGCGGCGGGGATCGCCCTCGTCCACCACGCGCTCGACCGCGGCATCGACCTTCTCGATTCCTCCGATCTCTATGGCTGGGGCCATAACGAGGAGCTGCTCGGCCGCGCGCTCAAAGGGCGGCGCGACGGCGTCTGCCTCGTCAGCAAGTTCGGCCAGGTGAAGACGCCGACCGGGCAAGGCGTCGACAGCCGGCCCGAATATGTGCAGCAGGCCTGCGAGGCCAGCCTGAAGCGGCTCGGCGTCGCCCATATCGATCTCTATTTCCAGCACCGCGTCGATCCCAAAGTGCCGATCGAGGAAACGGTGGGCGCCATGGCGCGGCTCATCGAGCAGGGCAAGGTGCGCCATCTCGGCCTGTCCGAAGCGCGGCCGGAAACGATCCGGCGCGCGCACAAGGTGCACCCGATCGCCGCCGTGCAGACCGAGTACTCGCTGCTCTATCGCGAAGAGGCGGAAGAGACGCTGCAGACCACGCGCGCGCTCGGCATCGGCTTCATGGCCTATTCGCCGCTCGGCCGCGGCCTGCTGACCGGCGCGGTGCGCAGCGCCGGCGATGTCGCCGGCGACCGACGCGCCGAGCATCCGCGCTTCGTCGGCGACAATCTGACGCGCAATCTGGGGCTGGTGGGGCGCGTCGAAGCGATGGCGCGCGAGAAAGCCTGCACGCCGGGCCAGCTCGTCCTCGCCTGGCTCCTGGCGCAAGGCGACGACATCGTGCCGATCCCCGGCACCAAGCGCAAAGAGCGGCTCGATGAGAATCTGGCGGCGCTTTCGGTCAAGCTCACTCCCGCCGAGGCGGCGCGCCTCGGCGCGGAAGTGCCGCGCGGCGCCGCCTCCGGCACGCGCTATCCCGAAGGGGCGATGAAGGCGGTCTACCGCTAAGCGCTCGCGGGCGCGGCCAGCGCCCGTCACGCCAAAGTACCGGGATGAGCCTACGCCCCTGGTGTACACCAGGAGCGCCTTTCCGCGTGTTTCACGTGAAGCGTGGGTTCCAGGTGGAGGCCTTGCACACGCAGCCTCGCGTGCCCGATCAGTCGCCCAACCACACTACCACGCGCACCCCATAAAAGAGTGGAGTGGCCGACGCCGACAATGCCCCTTCACGCCTGATATGGATCAATGCAGCCCGCATAGAACCGACCGATCCTGCCCAATTGCGGCATCGACTTGGCGATCCCCGAGGGTGGCCAGGGCAGGTTCAACGCTGCAATAGGGGGGACCGAAACCGCGATGTTTGCTCCCGATCCCTATGGCGGAACGGAGCGTCAGCCGGAACACCACTTTTTCCTTCAGCATGCACACGCCTTTGAAATCGACGCCTTCCTGAACCGCTTCACCGCCGGTGCGCGCCATTCGCTTCGCTCAGGGCAGTTCATGCGGGTGACGATCGCCGACGCGGACGACGCTCGGTGCTTCCGCCTCTTCTTCGCCGGCGACATCGTGCTTTATTTCCAGAGCGTCATCGGCTCGGCGGGCGTCCCGAAGGGGCAGGTCAGGACGGCCGATGAACCAACGCCATGAGGCCGAGCGCTATCTGCGCAACAAGGCCGACCAGTACAGGCGGCAAGCCGCAGCCATAAATCACCCCGGCACGGCGAAGCGGCTCATTACCATGGCGACGCAGCTCGAATTCACCCTGGCCAAGATCGGCGTCGACCGCGCGCCACCGGTCGCGAGACGGCAAGCGCTCAGGCGGGTCCAGATTTAGGACTCAGAATCAGAATTTCCTGACACGGCCTGCGACCGCTTCGACGCCCCACCTCACCCTCCCGCTTACGCGGGGGCCGCGCTTCCGCGTTCTCTGTGTTCTCCGTGGTGCACCTCACATGCAATCGCGCCCGCGACCTCGCTTGCTTCCGCGAACGGACCCACTCTAGGCTTTTCGTCTCCATCCCAGAGGGAGGTCCCCATGCGTCTCAGCGCGTTTTTTCCGACCCGCGATATCGGCAACGATCCCGTCAAAATCCGGGATTGGGCGCAGGCGGCGGAGGATCTCGGCTACGTCTATATCGAGGTCCCCGACCATGTCTTCGGCGCGACGGCGCGCGACGGCTGGACACCGCTCTACAACGAGACCGACCCGTTTCACGAGACCTTCACGACGCTCGCCTTCCTCGCCGCGGCGACCGAGAACATCAAGCTGTCGAGCGGCATCCTCATCCTGCCGCAGCGGCAGACCGGCGTCGTCGCCAAGCAGGCCGCCGAGGTCGACATCCTCAGCGGGGGACGCCTGCGTTTGGGCATCGGCGGCGGCTGGAACCATGTCGAATACCAGGCGCTCGGCGCCGAGTGGAAGACGCGCGGGGCGCGCCAGGCCGAACAAGTCGAGGTGTTGCGCCGGTTGTGGACCGAAGATCTCGTGACCTTCGCCGGCCGGTTTCACGATCTGCGCGAGGTCAATATCCTGCCGCGACCGATCCAGCAGCCGATCCCGATCTGGTTCGGCGGCTCGTCGGACGCGATCATCGAGCGCGCGGCGCGGCTGGGCGATGGCTGGATGCCGATCATGCCGCCGGATGAGGACGCCGCCGCGAAGCTGGCGGCGCTGCGCCATCATCTCCGGTCGTTCGGGCGGGATCCGGCGGCGTTCGGCTTGGAGGCATGGCTGCGCATGAAAGAGCCCGACCCTCAGCTTTGGTCCGCCGCCGCCGAGGGCTGGCGCCGGCTTGGCGCCGCGGTGGTGATGCTCTATCCGACCTATCGGATCGCAAGTTTTGACGAGCAGATCCAGACTTTGCGGCGCTTCAAGGAGGTGGTGGAGGGCTAGCGCGCCCCCTCCCCTTTTTCGCCGGTTTTCGCCATGATGCGGGCGGCGGAACGGAACGAGGACATGGCGAAGGCGCGCAAGGATAAGACGGCGAAGGCGGTCGGCGGCACACGCGCCCTCGCCGATACCGAGCGGGCCCTCCGCCTCAGCGAAGCGCATCTGCGCTCGGTGCTGGAGACGGTGCCGGACGCGATCATCGTCATCGACGATCACGGCATCATCGAATCCTTCAGCCCGGCCGCCGAGCGGCTCTTCGGCTACAAGGAAGCGGCGGTGGCAGGCAAGAACGTCAATGTTCTGATGCCTTCCCCCTATCGCGAACAGCATGACGGCTATCTCGCGCGCTATCTGACGACCGGGGAGCGGCGCATCATCGGCATCGGCCGTGTCGTGGTCGGCCAGCGCGCCGACGGCTCGACCTTTCCGATGGAGCTGGCCGTCGGCGAGATCAACCTCGACGACGGGCGCCGCCTCTTCACCGGCTTCGTGCGCGACATCACCGAGCGTCAGACGACGCGCGAGCGGCTGCACGAGCTGCAGTCGGAGCTGTTGCGCGCGTCGCGCCTCTCCTCCATGGGGCAGATGGCCTCGGCGCTCGCCCATGAGCTGAACCAGCCGCTCACGGCGGTCATCAATTACGTCCAGGCGTGCCGGCGGCTGCTGGCAAGCGGCGATGGCGTTGCGCTCGAGCGGCTGCAGGACACGATGGACAAGGCGGTGAGCCAGGCCAACCGCGCCGGCCAGATCATCCACCGCATGCGCCAGTTCATCCAGAAGGGCGATACCGACCGACAGGTCGAGAGCATCAACAAGCTGATCGAAGAGGCGAGCGCGCTGGCGCTGGTCGGCGCCAAGGAGAGCGGCATCCTCGTGCGCCTCGAGCTCAGTCCGGAGCTGCCGCCGGTGCTCGTCGACCGCATTCAGATCCAGCAGGTGCTGGTGAACCTGATCCGCAACAGCGTCGAAGCGCTCAGCACCGTGCCGCGCCGCGAGCTGACGATCAAGACGTACAAGTCGAACGGAGAGATGGTCGAGGTCGCCGTCGCCGATAGCGGCCCCGGCCTCGACGAGGCCGTCGCCAAGCAGCTCTTCCAGCCCTTCATCACCACCAAGGCCCGCGGCATGGGGCTCGGCCTGTCGATCAGCCGCTCGATCATCGATGCGCATGGCGGCAGGCTTTGGGCCGTGCCGGTGCCCCAATCCGGCGTCAGCTTCCAGTTCACGCTTCCTGCCGCCGAGCCCGCCCCATGAGCGAGGATGCCCGCATCTTCATTGTCGACGACGACGAGGCGGTTCGCGATTCGCTGGAGCTGCTGCTGCGATCCTCGGGCTTCGAGACGATCGTCGCCTATCCCTCGGCACGCAGCTTCCTGGCGGAGGCGGTACCGATGCCGGGCGCGTGCCTGCTTCTCGATGTGCGCATGCCGGACATGGACGGGCTCGAGCTGCAGGAAGAGCTCAACCGCCGCGGCATCAAGCTGCCCGTGATCATGATGACCGGCCATGGCGACGTGCCGATCGCCGTCCGCGCGATGAAGGCCGGGGCGATGGATTTCATCGAGAAGCCTTTCTCCGACGAGCTGCTGGTCGATTGCGTGCGCCGCGCGCGGCGGCAGGCCGACGAAGCACGGCGCGAAAGCGCCGAGGCCGACGATGTGCGCCGCCGGCTGGAGATCCTGACGCCGCGCGAGCGCGAGGTACTTCAGGGAATGATTGCCGGCCAGCCGAACAAGCTCATCGCCCATGCGCTCGGCATCAGCCCGCGCACGGTCGAGATCCACCGCGCCCGCGTCATGGACAAGATGGCGGCACGCAGCCTTTCGGCGCTGGTGCGGATGGCGCTGGCGGCCGGGATCGAGCCGGCCTGAGCGCGAAGCGGCGTCAGCCCTTCTGCGCGGTCGGTCTCGCCGCGCGCGCCTTGTCGATGTCGACCTCGACCATCGTCGCATCGTTGAGCAGCGCCCCGCCGAAATCGGCGTCCTGAACCCGCGCTTTTTTCAGGCTGGCGCTGCGCAGGTCGGCCGCGAAGAATTTGGCGCCTTCGAGGTTCGAGGGAAGATCTTGCGAACCGGAGCCGACGCGCTCCAAGGGACCGAGATTGGCACCGATCAGCACGGCGGCACCGAGATGCGCGTGCGACAGGCAGGCGCCCCTCAGATCGGCGTTGGACAGGTTGGCCTCGCGCAGATCGGAAAACGACAGATCCACCATCGACAACATGGCACCGGTCAGATTGACACGCCGAAGCCGTGCGCCGACGATCGTCGCCATCGCCAAATTGACATGGCTCAGGTCATAGCCGCTCAAATCGGCGTGGTTCAGCACGGCGCGTTGGCCGTTCCTGCCGCTGCTCTCGACCCAGATCGCATGGTGGCGCAGCGCCTCGACGAGCGTGTCGCGGGAGATGCTGGAGATGGCCGGCTTGGTCAGCCCCTCCACCTTCAGCGCGCCGGCGAAGACCTCCCCATCCATGATCGCGCCGCTGATATCGACGCCCTGAACCTCGGCCCCCTTGAAGATGGCTTTGCTCAGGCAGGCGCCGCGCAAAACGGCGTCGTTCAATCTGGCATTGGTCATGTCGGCGCGCTCGAGCACCGCCCCGGTCAGGTCGGCGCGACGCATATCGACATTGCGCAGATCGGCATGGTTCAGAACGGCATCCCTGAGATCCGCGCCGGTCAGGACGGCATCGGTGAGCTTCGCCTCGGAAAAGTCGGCGCCGCGGGCGCGCACTTTCGTGGCATCCGCCGATTGCGGCCGGAGCGCAGCGCTAGCGGCAAGCTCGCCGCTGTCCATCCTCGCAAAGGTGCCCTGTCGGAGATCCGCGCCGCGAAAGCAGGCTCGCTCCATTTGCGCGCCGCGCAGGCAGGCGCCTCTGAGGTCGGATTTCGACAGGTCCGCGCCATCCAAATTCGACAGGCGCAAATCGGCCCCGAACAAATTGGCACCGGACAACCGCGTGTCGCTCAGCTTCGATCCGCGAAGATTGGCGCCTGTCAGGTCGGCGCGGGAGAGATCGTGTCCGCTGAGATCGAGACCCGAGAGGTCATGGCGGGCGAAGGACGCGGGACGGCCGCCCGAGCGGCCGCGAACGTAAAGCTCGTGCAACTGCAGCACCTGACGGAATTGCTGCGGCGTAAGGCGCTTGTAGTCCGGGCCCGAATATCCGGCGTCTTCGAACGGCATGCCACTATTATTAGGCAAAAGCGTTATGAATTACTGAATTGACGGGTGCATCGGAGCTGTGCGCCCAGGAAACCTGGAGCGGCGCGACCCCGCACGCGACCGCGTGCCAGCGGCCCGACATCAGCGCGCTTCCGCCGTCCGACCGCGCGCGTCACGATCGTGTGAGCAATCCTCCGGAATCCGGGTTTTCCCTCCGCAGGTCTGCTTCCCCAAGAGATACGGAAGGTGGCGATAATTCCCTCTTAACGAGTATTCGCCATAGTGCGGCGGCATCGAGTTCTCGCCCGCTTCACCCGGAAGCCAGGCCGGAGGCGCGTCGTTGCAGCGCAGAATTGACATCCACGAGTTCGCCACGTCGCGGACAGGACGGAGCTATTTCAAGTTCCTCCTCTTCTGCGCGCTGTTCTCGTTCGGCATCGGCTTCGTCTTCTACCAGACCAATCTGCGCTCCTATACCGTAAGCAAGGGTGAGGAGAAGATCACGGCGCTGCAGCTGGTGGATGCGTTTGTGAATGAGTATTCGAATATTCGCGGCGACCTCCGCAATGACAAGGCGCCCGTCCCTGCCACGTTCCGCGCTCACGCCATCGATCGCTTCAACCGCTCGCGCGACGGCGACCACCTCTTGCGTCTCGACCTCGTCGGTCGGACGGGCCGGGCGATCGTGACGCCACCGCGAGACAAGGCGATGGCCGAGGTCATCGAGGAATTCGCCCACTCGACGACGCCCCAACCGCGCTCCGCGTTCATCGCTGTCGACGGACATACGATCTTCCGGACGATGTATCCTTCGATCGCCAGTCAGCAGAGCTGCGTCGATTGTCACAACCAACTCCAAGGCGACAAGGGGCGCTGGCAGCTCAATGACGTCATGGGCGCGTTTTCGGTCGACGTTCCCGCCGGCCCCTTCCTGCGCCGCAATCTCCTGCAGAGCGCCGGCATGGGGCTCGGAATATTCACTGCGCTGAGCACGGTAAGCCTATGGATCGCGCTGCTCTATTTCCATCGGCTCCGCGAACGCGAGGCCGCCTTTCTCACCGTACAACGAGCAAAGGAAGAGGCAGAGGCGGCAAGCCGTTCCAAATCCGAGTTCCTGGCGAATATGAGCCATGAATTGCGCACGCCCTTGAATGCCATCATCGGTTTCTCGGACGTCATGGCGGGCGAAAAATTCGGTCCCCTTGGAAATGCGCGCTATGTGCAATACGTCCACGATGTCGGCGACAGCGGGCGACATCTCCTGAGCCTCATCAACGACGTGCTCGATATCTCGAAAGTCGAATGCGGCAAGCTTGATCTCCATGAAGAGACCGTCGATCTTGCCGAGATCATCGACGGCTGCATCCGTCTCATGCGCGAACGCGCCGAAGCGGCACAAATTTCGCTGACGGCCGAAGTGGCGGCGCCGCTGCCGCAGCTTTGGGCGGATGATCGCCGCATCAAGCAGGTCGTGCTCAACCTGGTTTCGAATGCCGTCAAATTCACACCGGCGGGCGGCAGCGTCTCGGTGCGCGCGTCCGCCGACAAGGACGGTCTCCGTTTCGCGGTCAGCGATAGCGGGATCGGCATGGACGCGGCCGGCATCGAGCTGGCATTGCGGCCGTTCGGTCAGGTCGATTCCAGCCTCGCCCGCAAATATTCCGGCACCGGCCTTGGCTTGCCGCTGAGCAAGGCGATTGCGGAATTGCACGGCGGCACACTCGAGATCGCCAGCCGACCGGGCGAGGGAACGGTCGTGACGGTCGCTTTACCGCCGCACCGGATCATCGCGAAGCGAGCCGACACCGCCGCTTGACGCGACGCGGTCGCGTTGCTTGCGCCAAGTCACCGACACTCCGTCATCAAATCATCATAAATCTTCGCGCAACGAAGCCTTTCAGATCGTCCGCGCCTCGCAGTAAAGTGGAGCGGGGATCGGCATTTGGAGCAGCAACATGGCGGCGCCGGGGGATCAGCCGACAAATGGGCGAGACTGGTTGGACGCGGAACTCGCCGATGCGATCGATGAGGATTATGAGCTCGAGCTCTCCGAGCCGGAACTGTCGCTCGAGATCCAGAAAGTCTATCGGAAGGCGCATCCGCCAGCGCTTTCGCGCGTCGACTATTTTCGCACCCTGCTGAAACTCCAGGCCGAGCTGATCAAGCTCCAGGACTGGATCGCTCATCACAAGGAAAAAGTCGTCGTCATCTTCGAAGGCAGGGACAGCGCCGGCAAGGGAGGCGTCATCAAGCGCATCACCCAGCGGCTCAATCCGCGGGTCTGCCGCGTCGTTGCGCTCCCCGCCCCCACCGAGCGCGAGCGCTCCCAATGGTACTTCCAGCGCTACGTCCCGCATCTTCCAGCCGGCGGCGAGATCGTGCTGTTCGATCGCTCCTGGTACAACCGGTCGGGCGTCGAGCGCGTCATGGGCTTCGCCACCGCGGAGCAGGTCGAGCAATTCTTTCACGACGTCCCCGAGTTCGAACGCATGCTGGTCCGCTCGGGCATCCGGCTGATCAAATATTGGTTCTCGATCACCGACCAGGAGCAGCAGCTGCGCTTCCTGATGCGCATCCACGACCCGCTGAAGCAATGGAAGCTTTCGCCCATGGATCTGCAGTCCAGGATCCGCTGGGAGGACTATACGAGGGCGAAGGAGGAGACCTTCGCCCGGACCAATATCCCGGAAGCGCCATGGCACATCGTCGAGGCGAACGACAAAAAACGGGCGCGCCTCAACTGCATCGACCATCTGCTCTCTCAAATAGCCTATGAAGAGGTTCCGCATGAGGAGGTGACGTTGCCCGACCGGGTCTTCAATCCGGATTACGAGCGACATGTCTTGCCCCCGGAACTTTTCGTTCCGTCGAAGTACTGAGGCGGACGTGACGGCTCGCCGTAAGCAAAATTCGACTTGCGACAGCAAACCGTCATTTGCATACCCGATTCGGCGCTCTCATACTCCTATGAGGCATCCGCCGGACAAGTTGAGCGCGGCGGCGGTGGCCTCGTCAGCCGACGTCGAGCCCTCACCTCCTTGAGCACCCCCGCGCCCAACGTGAAGGTGACTTGAAAAAGGAGCCATCGCTATGTCGGCGACGCCGAATCTAAACGCTTCCGGCGCGGCCATGCCGGAGAGCCAATCCATCCGCGAGCACTGGCGGCTGTTTCTGATCGAAGGCATCATCCTGGTGCTGCTGGGCCTCGGTGCCATCCTGGTGCCGCCGATCGCCGGTCTTGCGGCCACGGTGTTTCTCGGCTGGCTGTTTCTGATCGGTGGCATTGTCGGCCTGGTGGCGACGTTTCGGGCGCGAGGCGTCCCCGGATTCTGGTGGTCGGTGTTCTCGGCGATTGTCGCCCTGCTCGCCGGCGCGGTGCTGTTGTGGAATCCGCTGCAGGGCCTGGTCACGCTGACCTATGTGCTGATCGCTTATTTCTTCGTGGACGGCGTTTTCATGATCGCCCTCGGCATCGCGCATCGCCGCGAGGTCTCGCACCGCTGGCAAGGCCTCGTGCTGAACGGCGTTATCGATGTGATCCTCGCCATCATCATCTTGTCGGGCTTGCCGGGCTCCTTTGCATGGGCGCTTGGGCTCTTGCTCGGCATCGACCTTACGTTCGGCGGCGCGACGCTCATCGCCATGGCGCTGGCGGCACGCCACCCTGCCGGGTGATCTGAGGGAACTTCGCGCAAAGCGAAGCCGCGCTTCGCCCTATCCGCGCAGCAGATCGAGCTCAATCCGGGGCGCGCCGCGCAGCGTCTTCAGCTTTGCCAAGGCTTCGGCTGCACGGGCCGCAGTCCAGCCGCCATAGCGGCAATTGGCCACGAATTTGGCTTCGAGGGCCGCCCGGGAGAGCGGTTCTTCTCGGCCGCCGCGGAAATGATCCTGACTTTCTTCGTGCACGTCGCCATTGCGCAAGGTCACGCGCAAATGTCCGGTGAACCGTCGCGGATAGGGATTGTCGGGATCGACCGCGTAGCGAATCTTTTCGGCGAGGGCGCGCACGGCCGGATCGCGCACGATCGATTCTTCGTATTCCTTCAGGCCGGCGTCGTCATGGAGCATGGCGACCGCAATCGCATAGGGAATGCTGAACTTGGCGGCATAGCCGTTGGCGGGATCGCGCTTGGCCGCCAGGGGTTCCCACAAGCGATGCACAATGCCCTCCGCCGTCTTGCACTCGATCGAAACGATCTCCGAGGGCCGCACACCAGCGGCGACGAGTTTGCGCGCACAATCGATGTAGGGATGCGCCATGGTGCCGCAAGCGTAAGGCTTGAAGGCGATGTCGGCGCAGAGCCACCGCTCACCCACGCCATCGAGCATCGCAGCGAAATTTCCGCCCACGGTGTTGGCGAACGCATGGAAAAAGCCGTGTTCGCCCTCGAACAAGGTACGCGGCCCGGTGAAGCCGGCTTGCGCCAAGCGCGCCGCACGATAGCCGGCTTGCGCCGCCCAGCCAGGATGCATCCGCTTGGTCCAGGCGCCTTCGGCAAGGTACTCGATGATGCCCGACGCCATGCTCCCGGCGATGCCGAGCGCATGGCACCATTGGGTTGCATCGAGCGACAAGGCCGAACCAACGGCCGCCGCAGCGCCAAGCACGCCGAACACGGCAGTGGGATGAAAGCCCCGCTTTGTGCACGCGCATGGGTGCCACGGCGCAGAGCCGGCACATCACCTCGCAACCCACCGCGATGCCGCGCTCGAGATCTTGACCCGCCAGCGCGTGCTGCTCGGCGGTGGCGAGCATGGCCGGAATCACCACCGCGCCGGCATGCACCGGGCCGCCCTCGAAGGTGTCGTCGTAATCTTCGCCATGAGCGGCGGTGCCGTTGCAGAGCGCGGCGGTGGCAACGTTGAACCCGCCGGCATGACCGATCGCCGTGCAGGCTCCGGGTTCGCCGCTCGCGCCGAGCGTCGCTCTGACATAGTCGGTATTGCGCGCCGCAATGCAGAGGCCGGCGACATCGACGAGAAGAGCATCGCAGATGCCGGCGACGCTCGCCGGAAGCCGTTGCGCCCCCCCGGCGAGCGCCGCGGCCAGCTGCTGCGATATGGAGATTTCAGGCAGTGTCATGATCAGGCCTACCCCAGATAGGCGCCCCCGTTGGCATGGATCGTCTGACCCGTGATGTAGCGAGCCGAAGGTTCACAGAGGAAGCGCACGAGATGAGCGACTTCCTCGGGGGTGCCGCGACGTCCCAAGAGCGTGGCGCGCACCCCGTGGAGCGCCGGGGTGCCGGCAGATTTGTCCCGCTCCGTCGCGATCAGGCCTGGTACGACACAATTGACGGTAATTCCTTTAGGGCTCAGATCATGCGCCAGCGCGCGCGTCAGGCCGACCAGGCCGCTCTTGGCCGCAAGCACATGCGCGCGGCCGGACGATCCGGAATGAGCCGACATGCCGCCGATATTGACGATCGAGGCGAGGTCCGACTTGAGCAGATGAGGCAGCGCCGCCTGCGCGCAGAGGAAGGCGCCGTCGAGGATGATCGACAGGACGTTGCGCCACTCCTGCCATTCCAGCTTTTCGAACGCCGTCTCTCGTCGAAGCGCGGCATTGTTGACGAGCATGTCGATGCGTCCGAACTTCGACATCGCGGCTTTTGCCAATCCGGCGACCGCATCCGGGTCGGCAACATCCGCGAGATGCGCCAGAGCCTTGCCGCCCGCCGCTTCAATGCTCCGTACCACGTCCTCGGCCTGTTTTGCCGAGGTCTTGGCATTGACCACAACCGCCGCGCCGGCATCGGCCAGTTCGAGCGCGATCGCGCGACCAATGTTGCGGGCGCCGCCCGTGACAATCGCAACGCGACCAGCCAATGAATGGGTCACCCTACGACCTCCCTTATCTTGCCAACCGCCGGTCTCTCGGCAACCGCGAGGTCGGCGCGCATGAAGAATGCGAGGACAACGCCCAACACAAGAAAGCCGAGCGACATCAGGAACGGCGGCAAGAGGCCGCCGGTGAGATCCGCCACGATGCCAAAGGCGGCCGGTGAGAGGATTGCGGCAAGGCCGGCGGCGGTGCTGATAAAGCCTCCGGCCACGCCCGCATAACGCGGCGCGATGTCCATCGGTATTGCCCAGACCGGGCCTTCGATCATCTCGAGGAAGAAGAGCGACGCCGCCAGACAAAGCGCGATCTCAACCGGATCGCGGGTGAAGAACACGAGCGACATGAAGGTGAAAGATCCGAGAAATCCCAAGACCACGGTATTGCGCCGCGCGGCATTGACATTGCCCGTCCGCCGGTAAATCCAGTCCGTGAGCAGTCCCCCGGCGCCGTCACCGATCATGCCCGCAGCGAAGACGCCCGATGTGAACATCGCCGAATCCTTGATGTCGACGTGGTATTCGCCGACAAAGAAACTCGGTAACCAGCTCAGATAGAGCCACAGCGTCCAAGCATGGCAGAAGAACACCATCATCACCGGCATGACGCGCGGGACAAGATGGCGCCACGGCACGTCGGGTCGCTCCCTTGCAATCTCGAAGAGCGGCAGCTCGGCCAGCGCCAGGGCCGTGACCCCGCGGTGCTCGCGCGGATCGTCGCGAAAGTAGGAATACCAGACGACAGCCCAGACAAGGCTGACGCAGCCAAGCAGCGCAAAGGTCGCGCGCCAACCGGTAAAGTACATCATGGCGGCGACAAGCGGCGGCGCCACGGCGGCCGCGAGGCGGGCCGCCATGTGGGTGACGCCTTGGGCGAACCCGCGGCGGCCGCGTGGCACCCAGTCGGCCATCGCGCGCGTCGCGGTCGGGATGGTGCCGGCTTCGCCAAGCCCCACCAGGATCCGGGCAAGCACGAGCGAATAGAAACCGCTGACCAGAGCCGTCGCCAGCGTCCCGAGCGACCAGAAAATTCCGAGAGCCGAGAGCACCTTGCGCGGCCCGAAACGGTCACCGAGATACCCGTTCACGATTTGCAGCAACGCATAGCAAACCCCGAACGCGGAGAGCGCCAATCCGAGCTGCGTGTTGGTGATCTGCATTTCATGCTGGATTGTCGGCGCGGCCAGCGAAATGTTCACGCGATCGATGTACATGATGAAATACATCACGCACAGCAGCATGAAGACCCTGCCGGTCGCGCCGCCGAAGATGCGCGCCATCCTCCGCTTCCCAACCCCGTCGTAACGATCGACAGGCTAGGTGATACGATCGGACGCGTCAAAACGGGTACTACATCGTTCCCGGGCGGTTCGACGGGCAGCGCGGCATCTATGAGTTAGTGTAGGGCCTGCGCATCAAGGTGACAGAGCTCTCGGCATGGGCGCTCACCTTCCCTGGGGTTCATCACTTGCTTAGGCCGAAAGGATACGCAATGTTGCGTCGAATCCTCGCGCAACGCAGGTGGCGACGCCACAGGCTTGGGAGGGAGCCGAGCGATGCGTTCGCTTCGTGTGCTCATGGTGCTCTCGCTGGCGGTGTTGATGTGCGTTGCCGCCCTGGCGTCCTGGTATGATCGCAGCGCAGCGCTGCGTGCGGCCGAAGACCATGTCGCATTGACCGTCAACGTCATGCGCGAACAGGCCTTGAACGTCTTCGAAACGCAGGAACTCGTGCTCGACCAGATCAGGCAGCGAACGGCCGGACTGGATTGGGACGCCATCAGCCACTCCGCCGAGCTTGCGCAGTTCCTGAGCAAGACCCGGGATCGGATGGATGGGATCTCGTCGATTTGGTTGGCCGATGCTGCGGGCCACGTCCGTGCGTCCGCCGGCGGGATCTATCCGCCTGCCCTGACCTTCGAGAACCGGGACGATTTTCGAACGCTGCAGAGGGGCGATGCGGGCTCCCTTGTCGACAAGCCTCATCTCGGCACCTTCGCGCTCAGCGAGCGCAGATCGTCACCGGCCGGCGACTTCGACGGCGTCATTGCCATCGAGATGTCCGTTGCGTATTTCGAACGTTTCTTCCGCGGTCTCGACGAGCGCGACGATCATCGCGCGGTTCTCGTCCGCGCGGACGGCACCGTGCTCGCCGCCGATTCGGCTGACAGCGAGCCGCAACGCTTCCCGCCCAGCTCCGAATTGATGCGGTCCATCGCCAGCGGCATCCAGGACCACCGCTGGAACCCCTCGCCGGGAGGCGGCGCGCATTTCTTCCAATGGCGACAACTCGCGCCCTATCCCGTCTATGTGGCCTATGCCATGGATCGAAGCGTCGCGCTCCGCTCATGGTACGGCCATGCCGCGTTCTACGCGTTTCTGTGCGTCGGGGTCTGGATCGCGCTGTGCCTCATCGCCTATCTGGCATCACAGCGCGCGGCGGCGGAGGCGGCCTTGCAGCAGGCCCAGAGAATGGAGGCGATCGGACAACTCGCCAGCGGCGTCGCGCATGATTTCAACAACCTGCTGACGACGGTGGTGGGCAATGTCGATCGCATCGCCCTTGACCCGCAGGCGACACTGCGCATCCGACGCCTTGCCGATGCGGCATTGGGCGCGGCGATGCGCGGGGCGAGCCTGACGGCCCAGCTCTTGGCCTTTGCGCGGCGACAGCCGCTCAACCCGAGCATCGTCCGGGTCGACCAGCTTCTCGACGCCATGCTCCCTCTGATCAAGGATGCCGTGGGAGAGACGGTCAGCGTGTCCTGCGCCTCGGCTGCCGATCTGTCGCCGATCCGGATCGACCCGGGGCAGCTCCAGGCGGCGATGTTGAATGTGGCCCTCAATGCGCGGGATGCCATGCCGCAGGGCGGCGATCTGCGGATCGAAGCGCGGAACGTAACGATAGACACAAGCGAGGCGACGCGCCGCGCCATCCCGCGGGGCGACTATGTCGTCGTCGAGATCGCCGATACGGGCACCGGGATGCGGGCCGACGTCGCAAATCGCGCCTTCGAGCCGTTTTTCACCACCAAAGAAACGGGCAAGGGCAGCGGGCTTGGCTTGTCGATGGTGTATGGCTTCGCCCGCCAGTCGGGAGGTACGGCAGAGCTCGACACCCAGGTCGGCGTTGGAACGACGATAACGCTCTACATCCCGCGCTCACCAGAGGCCGAACGGAGCCAGCAGCCCCGCACCGCGCCGCCCTCGCCGCCGCACAAAAGTGCAATTCTCGTCGTCGAAGATCAGGACGGGGTGCGTCAGATGATGGCGAACTCGCTCGAAGAATGCGGCCACGACGTCAAGACCGCGCGCACCGCCGAAGAGGCCATCGAGGTTCTCGCCCGCGATGCAGGGATCCACGTGCTGGTGACCGATATCATCCTGCCCGGCGCCATGAACGGCGCGGAGCTGGTCCGCAAGGCCCGGGAGCTGGCGCCCGATGTAAAGGTCCTGACCATCTCCGGAAACGCCAGCGAAGAGACGATCCGGGCCATCCATCCCGATGGCTGCGCCTTCCTCGCCAAGCCGTTTCGCGCGAGCGATCTGGCCAGGGCGGTCGACGACCTGCTGTAGGCGGTTCCTGCGGCCCCGAACGCGCGCGCCTCGTCGGCCGGCGGATCAGCTCGACGGGCGCGGCGCGGTCCGATCAAAGAGCCCGAAGACGGCGAGGCCGCAGGCAAAGCCGCCGAGATGCGCCACCCAGGCAATTTGGGCGCCCGGTTGACCGGGCAAGCCGATTTGTCCGGCGACGACCGTCACGATGATCCATAACGCCAGCAACGGCCAGAGACCGGTCCTCCGCCCGGCGGCGCTGCGCGCCTGCATGCGGAGCACAGCGCCGAACAGCCCGCTGATAGCGCCCGAAGCCCCGATCACGGGCAATGTCGAGGAGGGATAGACGGCCGCGTGAGAGCCGGCGGCTACGACGCCGGAGAGGATCGTCAGCGTGAGCATTCGCCAACGACCGAGGCGGCGCTCCACACCGGATCCGAAGGCCAACAGCGCAAGCATGTTGATGAAGAGGTGGGTGACGTTGGCGTGCAGGAATTGATAGCTGACCGGATCGATCAACGCCGGCCAGCCCAAGCGGCCCACCGTGTATCGCGCCGGGATGAAGGCGAAGAGGCGGATGACGCGCTCGTCGGATCCTTCCGGAAGCAACAGCCGAAACCCATGAACCGCGATGTTGGCGATCAGCAAGGTCCTGGTGATCGGCGGGATGTTGAAGATCGGTTGTCGCGCGGAGCGTGCCGGCTGATCGCTCATAATCCCCAGGGCCTCGTCGGGCGCATCGGCCACTCTAGCGAACCCGGTGCCGTTCCTGCGAGCCGCGCAAAATGCCGGCGGTGGCGCTGCGCTATAAGCTGGTCTCGCAGGCTATCCGGCGGCACGTCCCCACCGCCGCCTCGACCGCCTCGATTTCCCGGATGTAGCGCGCCAGCGCGAGCGCCAAAGCGATATCAGTCCCGAGCCGGTTGCTGCGGGCACGGTCGAAAAGCTCCTCCAAGCTCGCGACATCCCCGAGCCCGGCGGCGGCGCAGATGGCCGCAACGTCCGCGCTTGTGGTCATGGTCATGACCCCCGCCGCCGCGAAGGCCGCCGGCGCAACCTCCGCCGCTTCGTAGCGCCGCCGGTGGCGAAGGCTGCCCTGGCTGACATCGGGGTGCGCCGTCCAACGCTATTCGCCGTGAATCTGCTTGCTGACCTGGTTCTCCTGACGGTTCAGCGTATTCCGCTCTTGCCTGCTGATGTGGCTGCGGTTCTGGCTCGCCATATCGCGCTCTTCCTGGCGGATCTGCCGATCGTCCTTGTGGAGCGCGGCGGCCTGCGGCCGCGTCATCTGGCCATTCGCCACTTTCCGGTGGATACGCAGGTTTTGGGTCTTCAGCCGGTGATTCACCTCGACGCGACGAGGATGATCCTTGTCCCATTGCGACTGGGCCAGAGCGGGGCCGGCGATACCTGCTGCGAACGCTCCCGCCAGCGCCAGAGCGGCGACAGTTCGGATCTTGCGCATTTAACCCTCCCAGAACGAGGAGACGCCGGATGCGTCATCACTCGATTCTTAGGCGGCGTCGCAGGCGACTATCCCCAGCGGTGTGTTCCGACTTAACGGTATTAAATGTAAATTTCGAATGTAATTTGGTCTTTGCCTGCGGCGCCGTTCAATAGGCGGAGATGCCGCCTTCGGCCGGTATCGCCGCGCCGTTCACCATGCGCGCTTCGTCGGAGGCGAGGAAGAGCGCGACATGTGCAATGTCCTCCGGCTGGCCGACACCGAAGGGGTAGCGCTCGGTCATGTTCTCGATGCCGCCGAAGCGAATCTGGTTGCCGTCGACGAAGCGGCCCTTCACCCGTTCCGTCAGCACGACGCCGGGACAAATGGCGTTGACGCGGACGCCTTTCGGCGAGTAGGCGCCGGCGAGAGCCCGCGTGAAGGAGATCAAGCCACCCTTCGCCATGACGTAGACATGCGCGAGGTGATTGCCGCGAAGCGCGACCACCGATGAGAAGTTGACCACACTGCCGTTGCCTTGCTCGACCATCACCGGGATGACGTGCCGGCAGCAGAGGAAAGGGCCCTTCAGGTCGAGGTCCATGGTGTGGTCCCACACCGAAAGCTCGACGTCGGTCACGTGCCGATCCTCGCGCAGCGAGCCGCCGGCGCAATTCAGCAGCACGTCGATGCGGCCGAAGGCGTCCCGCGCCTGCCGCACCATCTGCTTGACGCTGGCTTCGTCGGTCACATCGGTGCGCAGGAAGCGCGCGCCGGCACCAGCCTCGCGCGCGCTCGCCTCGCCGAGCGCCTCGTCGATCTCGGCCACGACCACCTTGGCGCCCTCGGCAACGAACATCTTGGCCGAGGCCCGGCCGATGCCGGAGCCGGCGCCGGTGATCACCGCAACCTTGCCCGCGAGACGATTCATCTGCCCCTCCCCCTGTCTGCGTCGCGGCGTGCTGGCCGCGGGAGCGCCGATCTCGGCATGACCCGGACGTTGTGCGCGCCGCTTTTCCGGTTAAAGCTAGCCCGAAACAACGACGGGAGGAAACCATGGCTGATCAGCAGACAGTCCTGGTCACCGGCGGCGCTTCCGGTATCGGGCTCGCCATCGCGAAGGCCGTGCTCGCGGAGGGCTGGCGGGTGGTCGTCGCGGATCTGAACCAAACGAGCCTCGACCGGAGCCGGGAAGCTTTCAGGAAAGCGGGCGGCAAGGTGCGGTTCGCGCCGCTGGATGTCACGGACGAGGCAAGCGTCATCCGATGCATCGCGACCTGCGACGAGGAGTTCGGCGCGCTGACGGGCGTCGTCAACTCGGCGGGTATCGCCAGGGCCGTGCCGGCGCTCGACACGACGATCGAGATGTTCCGCAGCATGCTCGAAGTCAACCTGATCGGCAGCTTCGTGGTCGCGCGAGAAGCGGCCAGAAGGATGCAGCCGCGCGGCGCCGGATCGATCGTCAACATCGCCTCCGTGTCGGGTATCTTGGGGAACGAAAACCGCGTCGCCTATGGCGCCTCGAAGGGCGGCGTCATCGTCATGACCAGGGTCATGGCCGTCGAGCTCGCCGGCGCCGGCATTCGCGTCAACGCCATTGCACCGGGTCCCGTCGACACCCCTTTGGCGCAACAAGTCCATACGCCCGAGGTGCGGGCGGCCTGGACGTCCGCCGTCCCGCAGCGGCGCTACGCCTCTCCGGCCGACATCGCGGCAGCGGCGGTCTTCCTGCTCGACGGCCGCAAATCCGGCTACGTCACCGGGCAAACCCTCTGCGTCGATGGCGGCTTCACCATCGCCGGCATCATGAGCAGCGCTTCGACCTAAACCTTCGACGCGAGCAGGTCGCCGAGGTGCTTGTCGATCTGACCGAGCGCGTCCCGGTCCGCGCCGAAGAGGGCGAGATGCCCGTCGATGGTCTCGATCGGCCGGAATTCCGCGTTCGGAAGGAGCCGCCATTCGGCCTCGCAGTCCGCCGGCCGGAAGAACATGTCCGACGACATCGGCATGACGAAGGTCTTGGCTTGGACCCGCCGCAGCGCCTCCCGCAGATCGCCGCCGGTGTGCCGGCTGACATCGCCGCGCTGCCACTTCCACGCCATGCACAAGAGGTCGTTCGGATCCATGGGCGCAAAGTACGCGTACATGAAGTTGATGATGAAGTCGTCGAGCGACGAGAAACCCAGCGCCTTATGCCGGTTCCGCTGAAAGAACTCGGTGCTCCACCCCATCACCGCCCACATCTTGGCGTGGCGCAGCAGCCCCTCCCGGACCTCGGCGGGCGAGGCGTAGAATCCGCCCTTGAAGCCGGGATCCGAAGTGATCGCGTCCACCAGCGTCTCGGTGAAGAGAAAATCGTGGACGGTGTTCCTGGCGGTCCCGGCGAGCGGCGCGGCGCGCTTCACCATCTCCGGATAACGCACGGCCCATTCATAGGTCTGCTGCGCGCCCATCGAGCCGCCGACCACCAGCGCAAGGCTCTTGAGGCCGAACTTTTCGGTGAGAAGCTTGTGCTGCGCGCGAACGTCGTCGCCGATGCGCACACGCGGGAAGTTCCCCATCCCGGCGGGTGCAGGTGTGTTGTGCGGCGACGTCGACAGGCCGCTGCCGATCTGGTTGACCACGATGATGAAGTACTTGTCGGGATCGAGCGCCCGGCCAGGGCCGATGAAGACCTGCTCGATGATCTTGTTCGTGCCGGAGTACCAGGTCGGCACCAGAATGGCGTTGCCGCCATTGGCGTCGAGCTTGCCGAAGGTCGCGTAGGCCAGAGTGCATTTGCGGATGGTTCCGCCCTCCTCGAGCGCCAGGTCTCCGATGTCGTGCATCTCGTAAGGGCCGTGCAGCTCCTGACCGTAGTAGCTGTTCTCAATCATCGTTCCCTCCCCGTCTCATGTTGGGACGGGATGGGGCCGACGCCGCCACCCCGTCCGGATCTGCCGCGACCAGCGACTAAGCCAGCGCGAAGCCTTCATAGTTCTTTGCCGCGATCTCGATGCATTTTTTCCGGTACCCGCCGACGCCTGCGGGCCCGAGATAGGGCAGGAAGGCGCGCGGCTTGCCGGCAATGTTGGCGCCCATGTACCAGGAGTTGGCGCGGGTCATCAGCGTCGCGCCGACGACCTCGTTGACATGGCTGACCCATTGATCCTGCGCTTCCGGCTTGGCCTCGATCGTCGTCATCCCGGCCTCGCGCATGTCGGCGATGCAGTCCGCGATCCACTCCACATGCTGTTCGATGGCGACGGGCATGTTGGTCAGGACGGACGGGCTCTGCGGCCCGGTGATCGTGAAGAAGTTCGGAAAGCCGGCAACCGAGATGCCGAGATAGCTGCGCGGCCCCTCGGCCCATTCCGCGCCCAGCGCACGCCCGCCGCGGCCTTTGAGGTTCAACGCCTTCAGCGGACCGGTCATGGCATCGAAGCCGGTGGCGAAGACGATGATGTCGAACTCGTATTCCTTGCCGCCGGCGCGGATGCCCTTTTCGGTGATCTCCTCGATGCCGCCGTCGGTCTTGGCATCGACCAGCAGGACGTTCTGCTTGTTGAAGGTCTCGTAATAGTTCGTGTCGAGCGGCTGGCGCTTGGTGCCGTAGGGATGGCCCTTCGGGATCAGCTTCTCGGCGATCGCCGGGTCCTTCACCGTGCTGCGGATCTTGCGCCGGATGTAGTCGGCGCAGAGGTCGTTGGCCTCCTCGCTGAAGAACATGTCCTGGTAGTTGGCGAGCCAGAACGCGAAGCCGCCGGCGTCCCACATCCGGTCGAACTCGCGCTCGCGCTCGGCGGCCGTGACATTGAGAGCCGATTGCGGGATGAAGTAATGCTCCTGGCCGAAGAACGAGTCGCGGATGCGCTGGACGATGCCTTCGTAATCCGATTTTCGCGACCGGACGAGGTCCGGGTCGACCTTGCCGTTGCGGGCCGGAACGCAATAGTTGGCGGTGCGCTGAAAGACGGTGAGGTGCTTTGCCTGCTGGGCGATTTCCGGAATGGCCTGCACGGCGGTGGCGCCGGTGCCGACGACGGCGACGCGCTTCCCGGTGAAGTCGACGCCCTCCTTTGGAAAGCGGCTGGTGTGGTACCATTTGCCCTTGAACCGCTCCAAGCCCTTGAACGGCGGCATGTTGGTTTCCGACAGGCTGCCGACGGCGGCGATCAGGTACTGCGCCGTGACCTCGTCGCCCTTGTCCGTGCGCACCCGCCATAGATTGGCTTTCTCGTCGAACTCGCCGCCGACGACGCGCGTGTTGAACTGGATGTCGCGCTTCAAGTCGTGGCGCGCCGCGACATGCTCGAGATACCTCAGAATCTCGGGCTGCTCCGGATAGCGCTCGGACCATTCCCAGTCCTGCAACAGCTGCTTGTCCCAGGTGTAGCAGTAGATGTAGGAGTCGGAATCGCAGCGGGCGCCGGGATAGCGGTTCCAGTACCAGGTGCCGCCCACCGTATCGCCCGCCTCATAGACCCGGACGTTGAGGCCGAGCTGATCGCGCAGCGCCTTCAGCATGTAAAGGCCGGAAAAGCCAGCGCCAATCACGACGGCGTCAAAGCTCTGAGTTGAATCAGGCATCGTCGTTCCTCCCCGACAGGCTACTTTGTGGCTTCGCCGATGGAGCGATGCTCCGCGGCGGCCTTCAATGATCCACGGTAGGGGTTTGCCGCCGCAACCAACTTTTTCGGGCAAGCGAAACGCGCCGAATTGTGCGGAACGCGATAGCGTTCAGAAGCGCGGGCCGCCGTCCTCGTGGCGGCCCGCTCCTCCGGCTGAGCGCGCCAAGGGCTCGCTACTCCGCGGCCCGTTCCGCCCCTGCCGCCGCACGCCGCCGCGCCACGAGGCCGCGGATCACGACGTAGAAGACCGGTGTGAAGATGAGGCCGAAGAAAGTGACGCCGATCATGCCGAAGAACACGGCGGTGCCGAGCGACTGACGCATCTCGGCGCCGGCGCCCGTCGCGATCGCGAGCGGCAGCACGCCCAGAATGAAGGCGAAGGACGTCATCATGATCGGCCGCAGGCGCGTGCGCGCCGCCTGCACGGCGGCGGCGAACCGGTCCGCGCCTTGTTCCTCGGCCTGACGGGCGAATTCGACGATGAGGATCGCGTTCTTGGCGGCAAGGCCGATCAGCACGACGAACCCGACTTGCGCCAGGATATTGATCTCGATGCCGCGCGCGAGCAGCCCCGCCATGGCGGCGAAGAGACACATCGGCACAATGAGCACGATGGTGAGCGGCAGCGCCCAGCTCTCGTATTGCGCGGCGAGCACGAGGAAGACGAAGACGACCGAGGCGCCGAACACCAGCGAGCCGGTGCCGCCCGCCAGCTTTTGCTGATAGGCGAGCTCGGTCCATTCGAAGCTGAAGCCTTGGGGCAAGTGCTCCGCTGCGAGCTTCTCCATCGCCGCAAGCGCCGTGCCGGTCGCGACCCCGGGCGCCGCCGTTCCCTGGATTTCGGCGGCGTAATAGAGATTGTAGCGCGGCACGCGATAGGGACCGGTGATGTTGCGGAAGCTCGCCACCGAGCCGATCGGCACCATCTGTCCGGCGTTGTTGCGCGTCTTGTAGTTGGCGATCTCCTGCAGGCTCTGCCGGAAGCGTCCATCGGCCTGCGCCGTGACGTGGTAGGTGCGGCCGAGATAGTTGAAGTCATTGACGTAGGTCGAGCCGAGATAGGTCTCGAAGGTATCGAACACGTTCTGCGCCGGCACACCGAGCATCTCGGCACGCACCCGGTCGATATCGGCATAGAGCTTGGGCGTGCCGGTGTTGAACAGCGAGAACACGCCGACGAGGCCGGGCGTACGGTTGGCCGCCGCCACCATCTCCTGCGTCGCGGCGTCGAGCGCGCGCAGGCCGCGGCCGCGCCTGTCCTCGATCATCATCTTGAAGCCGCCGGAATTGCCAATGCCCTGCACCGGCGGCGGCGGGATCGTTATGATGAAGGCGTCCTGGATGACCGCGAGGCGGCGACGCAGATCGGCCAGGATGTGATTGGCGGAGAGCCCCTTGGCGACGCGCTCGTCGAAGGGCGCGAGCGGCGTGAAGATCGTGCCGGCGTTGGGGGCGTTGGTGAAGGTGGCGCCATCGAGCCCGGCGAAGGGAACGGCGTGAGCGATGCCCGGCGTCTCGAGCATGATCTTGGTCGCCCGGCGGACGACCGCATCGGTGCGCTCGAGCGAGGCGCCGGGCGGCAGCTGGATGACGTTGATGAGGTAGCCCTGATCCGCCTCGGGGATGAAGCCCCCCGGCGCGCGCGTGAACTCGAAGGCGGTCAGCGCGATGAGGCCGGCATAGACGATCAACATGAGGGCCGCGACACGCACGAGGCGCCCGGTGAGCCGGCCATAGCCCGAGGCGAAGCGGTCGAAGCCGAGATTGAAGAGGTGGAAGAAGCGGCGCGGCAGCCGCGCGACGAGCGACCCCTTGGCCTCGCCCTCCGCCGCGTGCGGCTGGAACAGCAAGGCGCAGAGCGCCGGGCTGAGCGTCAACGATACGAAGGCCGAGATCACCGTGGCGGTGGCGATGGTGACGGCGAATTGCCGGAAGAACTGGCCGGAAATGCCCGAGACGAAGGCCGAAGGGATGAACACCGCCGCAAGCACGAGCGCGATGGCGATGAGCGCCGTGCCCACCTCGTCCATGGTATGGTGCGCCGCTTCCTTGGGCGTCATGCCCTGCCGGATGTTGCGCTCGACGTTCTCGACGACGACGATCGCGTCGTCGACGACGATGCCGACCGCCAGCACCAGGCCGAACAGCGTGAGGTCATTGATGGAGTAGCCTATCGCCGCCAGCACGATGAACGTGCCGATGAGCGACACCGGGATGGCGACGATCGGGATGATCGAAGCGCGCCAGGTCTGAAGGAAGAGAATGACGACGGCGATGACGAGCGCCAGCGCCTCGAAGATCGTCTTGATCAGCTCGCGTACGGATTCGGCGATGAATTCGGTCGTGTTGTAGACGACGTCGTAGCGCAACCCCTGGGGAAAATCGGCCGAAAGCTCTTTCATCTTGGCGAGGACCGCCTTCGCCGTCGCCAGCGCGTTCGATCCCGGCCGCTGATAGATGAGGATCGGCACTGCCGGCCGCTCGTCGAGATAGCCGTTGGCGTTGTAGTCGAGCGCGCCCAATTCGACGCGCGCGATGTCACGGACCCGCGTCAGCCTGCCATCGGGATCCGACTTGACGATGACGGCGCCGAATTGCTCGGGATCGATCAACCGCCCGAGGGTTTCGACATTGAGCTCGAAGGCGCCGGGCTTCGGCACTGGCGGCTCGTTGACCACCCCCGAGGCGACCTGCACGTTCTGCGCGCGGAGCGCCGACACCACTTCTTCGACCGTCAGGTTTCGCGCCGCGATCTCGTCGGGATTGAGCCAGATCCGCATCGAATAGTTGCGGGCGCCGAAGACCTGCACATCGCCGACACCGCCGAGCCGGGCCAAGGGATCGACGACTTGCAGTGTCGCGTAGTTGGACATGTAGAGCTGGTCGCGCGAGCCATCGGGCGAGCTCAGATGGATGACCATCAGCAGGTTCGGCGAATTCTTGCGCACGGTGACGCCGATGCGCTGGACCTCGTCGGGGAGCTGCGGCTGGGCGACGGCGAGACGGTTCTGCACCAGCACCTGCGAGGTATCGAGATCGGTGCCGAGCGCGAAGGTGACGGTGATCTGCAGATTGCCGTCCGAGGTCGCCTGCGACACCATGTAGAGCATGTTGTCGACGCCGTTCAGCTGTTCCTCGATCGGCGTTGCCACCGTTTCGGCGATCACCTCGGCCGAGGCGCCGGGATAGCTGGTGGTGATGACCACCGTCGGCGGCGCGATGTCGGGATATTCCGCGACCGGCAGCGTGTAATAGGCGAAGCCGCCGATGAGCACGAGAAAGATCGAGAGCACCGCCGCGAAGATCGGCCGGTCGACGAAGAAATGCGTGAACCCCATGAGCCCCCCGGACCGCGCGCTACTGGTGGGGCGGCGGCTCGACGGCGCCGTCCTGGGCCGCGACCTTGACGCCGGGACGGATGCGCATCAGCCCGTTGATCACGACGCGGTCGCTGGGAGCGATGCCGCTGCGGATCACGCGGAGGCTGCCCTCAAGCGGCCCAAGCTCGACCACATGCGGGTCGACCGAACCATCGTCGCGCACCACCATCAGCAGCTTGCGCGACTGGTCCGAAAGCACGGCGCTGTCCGGGACGAGCAGTGCCTGGTGCGGCGGCGACGCGGGTATGCGCACGCGTCCGAATTCGCCGGCCACGATCGTGGCCGAGGGGTTGGGAAAGACCGCGCGCACCCTGAGCGTGCCGGAGCCGCGATCGACCTCGTTCTCGACGAAATTGAGCTGCCCCTTCAGCGTCCAGTCGGTTTCGTTCAGCCGGTGCGCCTCGATCGGCGGCGGCTCGCCATCACCCGCGCGGGTGCGGTCTTCGGCGGCGACGCGCTGAAAATTGAGCAGATCCGCTTCGCTGATGTCGAAGTAGAAGTAGATGGGATCGGTCGTCACGATCGTCGTCAGCAGCGTCGCGGTTCCGCTCGTACCGCCGAAGACGAGATTGCCGATACTGACGAGATGGCGGCTCACATGCCCGTCCATCGGTGCGCTGACATGGGCGAATTCGAGATCGAGCTCGGCCGAAGCGACGGCTGCACGCGCGGCGTCGAGCTCGGCGGTCGCCGCGCGCTGGTCCTGGAACCGCTCGTCATAGGTGCTGGCGGAGACAACGTCGCCCTTGCGCAGATTTTCGGCGCGTGCGAGCTGCTGGTTGGCGAGGTTGAGTTTGGCCTCCGCTTGCGCAACCTGGGCCTTGGCCGAATCAAGCGCGATCTGGAAGGGACGCGGATCGATGACGAAGAGCAGGTCGCCTTTCCTGACGAACTGGCCGTCCTGGAAATGGATTTCGGTGAGGTAGCCGCTAACCCGGGCGCGCACGTCGACGGATTCGGTGGCCGCGAATTGTCCGGTGTATTCGTTCCACTCGACGATCTCGCGGCTGACGGGCTTGCTCACCGTCACGACCGGGGGCGCCGCTCCCTGCGCCGAAGCGCTGCGCGGGCCAAAAGCAAGGCTTGCCGCGGCGAACATGACGAGGGCCGCGACGCCGCGGCGGCGGAGCGCGCGCGATATCACCCTTTCGAGGCAGAATAGGCCGGCGGCCGGATCGCCGGCGGAAGCAATGGTCCTGCGCCACCTACGTCGTTCTGGCATAGCACCGCCTGATGCGAGAAGGGGAATTCGCACGCTGCCACAAAATCGCCGGAGGATCGAGGGGCGGAATCAGAGCATCGCCGGGGCGGATCATCCGGGATGGAGCGGCGGGCCGCCGCCTGGGCGTCACTTCGGGCGCAGCCAGCCCGAATCTTCAAGGATCCGAAGCGCGCCGTTCACGACCGTTTTGCCGAACTGATCCTCCCCCTCAGGGGGCTGACTGTTGGTGATGGCGGTGATGACGAGATCGTGCTGCGGCCAATAGGCGAAGATGGCGCGGAACCCGAGCGTGGTGCCTTGATAGAACCAGAGCGCGCCGCCGGGCTCGGGCGCATACATCCGCGCGAGATTGAGTCCGAAGCCGGCCGGATTCTCGGCGCTCACCTCGGGGATCGGCAGCCCGGTCTTCTCCGAGACGATGGCGGTCATCTCGTCGAGCTGTTTGCGCGGAAAGACCCGCAGGGAAAACAGGTCGCGAATCCATCGATCGAGATCGCGCGGGGTCGAGATCATGGCGCCTGCCGCTCCGGCCCAGGACAGGTTTTGCCTGCGCATGTCCTGGCCGATGAGCGGCGCCAAAGTCGATAGCGTGCAAGGCGTCGGCTGATAGAGAAGGCAGTCCCGGTTTTCGTAGCGGCCGCGCGGCACGCGCTGCAGCACCGCGGAGGGATAAGGGCCGTCGGAGTAGAAGGTGTCGCGGAGGCGCAACGGCTCGAGGATGAGAGTCTCGAGCGCGGCCTTGTAGGACATGCCGGAAGCCGCCTCGATGATGAGGCCGGCGAGGATGTCGTTGGTGTTGGAGTAGAACCAGCCGCTGGGCGATGGCAGGCGTTTTCCTGCATCCGGATCGACCGCCGCGATCAACCGCTTGGGGGTGAATTGGTGCTTGAGGTCGGCGCCGACGATCGCGCCGATCTCCTCCGTCTCCGTGTAGTTGGGAACAGGGCTGGTCATGTTGAGCAGGGATTGGATGCTGATGTCGCGCCAAGCCCGGTATTGCGGGAGCCAGCGACCGACGGTTTGGTGGATGTCGAGCTTGCCCATGGCCTCGAGCTTCAGAACGAGGGCGGCGGTGAAATGCTTGGTGTTGCTGCCGATCTGGAACAGCGTGTCGGGCCCGATCGGCTTCTCGTCCGCGAGGCCGTCCGTGCCCGAGAACACGGCAACAATCCGGCGCCGGGTCCCGATATCGGCGCGCAAGGCGGCGCCGGAAATACCCTCTGCCTGGCTCCGCTGCGCCACATAATCATCGAGCAGATGCTGCAAACGCGCCTTGACCGTCGCGTCGGCGGCGCGCGCCGGGAGGCAAAACGGGCCTACGGCCAAAAAGAAGGCGATGACGCAGGCTGTCGCTCGGCCCATGTTCCACCTCCTCAGCGTCGCCTCGACGCGGCGCATTGAGATGCCTATCTTGAAGCATCTGCGTTCTCAAACGGGCCTATTCCGGTTCGCCGATCTGGACCCGAACGGCGATGGAGCCTCTCATGCCGTTTATCGATGAGCGTACGATCCCCGAGGTGCTGATGCGCCCCGGTATTCACGGAAAGTTTCTGGCGCACAAGGATCTGGGCGCGCAGGGAGCGAGCCTGCTCATGAACAGAGCGGCGTCCGGTGCTGCGGTCCCGTTCCATATGCATCAGGTCGAAGAGACCGTCATCCTGTTCGAAGGACGGATCTGGGTGCAGCTCGGCACAGAGCGCCGCGTCATCGGTCCCCAAGAAACCGTGATCATCCCGCCGCGCATGCCGCATGCATGGGGCAATGACGGCCCGGAAGAGGCTCGGATGCTGTGGGTCTATGCCGGTCCCGATCCCTTTGGCGATTCTACCTACTTCGAAGGAGCGCCGCCGAACCTGCAGGCGTAGCGTCCTGCGCCACCATGCTGGCAAAGGTGAGGAAGTTTGATGGCGTTCGTCTCGGATGCCTTGCCGTGCCTCGCGGCCGGCAATGCCAAATCGAATTTGGCGATCACCGTCCCGAAAACAATCAATTAGCTAAATCGCCGGTGCACGATCATGTCTCCTCCGGATGCCCGAAGGAGTTTTCGATGACCGCCGGTCAAATCACCACACCGTTCGCGCTGAAAAATCCGCTCGGCGTGTTGACGCGCCTATGTTTCGTCTCGCTGCTCGCCGCGCCCACGGCGCTGATGCTCGTGGCGATGAGCCAGATCATTCAAAATCAACGGTTGCGCGATGGCCTGTAACGCACGAACGCACGCCCGACGGTCGCAACGCAGGGGCATTGCGACGCGCCGGGCGCCTTGCCGATCTGAAACGGCTGTCGGCCTCAACTTCCTCCGGTTGGCCCCGAGACGCTACCGTTGGGCTGGACGCCAGGCAGCTCGCGGCCGTTCACCCCGGCCGGCGAATCTTCCGTGGTGGTAAACAATACTTGGCGCGGCAGAATGACCGGCGCCGGTGGTGCGCTGCTGCCGACCAGCATCGTGGTCGTCATGGCGACCACGCGGTTGCGCGCTTCGCGGACGCCCCTCGCGGTCGGCACCGGCGGCTCGCGATCGCCGACCCAGCGCGTCTCGATGCGACTGGCGGCGACGCCTTCGGCGACAAGCTGATTGCGCACGGTGTCGGCGCGCCGCTGCGACAGCTTCAGATTGTAGGCCTCCGTGCCAGACAAATCGGCCTTGCCGACGAGCGCGACTTGCGACGACGGGTCAGCGTTCGCCGACCTCGCGATCGCGCTCACCACGCGACGCCCTTCGGGCGTGAGCGTTGCCTTATCCCAATCGAAGAAGACACGGTTTTCGCGCTCCGCCGACCGGGTTGCCGGCGGCTGGGTTCCCCCCGCCATGGCCTGCGATGCCTGTGCCGACGCCACCTGAGCCCGGTACGCGGCCGGATCTTGATAGAGATTGGGACGCGACATCAGCTGCGTGTTCGAATAGATCGCGGGATTGGAAGCGAGGAGCACGCCTCGCATCTGATCACGATCGACGACATAGGCCGGACTGTAGGTGGTCGTCTGCTGCACCTGCGGCTCGGGCGCAGCAGCGACCACGGCGCCCGTAGCCTCCGCGGTTGTCGGAGCGACGACGCTCGTATTCTCCGCCGGCGGCGGGGAGCTGCTGCATCCCGCGGCTGCGAGCGCAAGCAAGGAGACGGCGGACAGCGTTAGAGGGCCAGCTTTCATCGGCTAACTCCCATCTGGTCGGCGGACAAAAAAAGCACTGCGCCTCAGTCAACATCGTCGACCGCAAACGATGCATCGAGTGAACACCTGATTGAGCCGCGCTGATCCCCTGAATCGGTGCGTGCTGCAGTGCGAACAACAACTGCGACAACCCGACGGGCAATTGCTGAGCGATCAGCACGACGCTGTCCCAACGTCGCACGAGCAATGCACGATCGATGTGATCTCGACGCGAATAAGATCGCGCCGGAGCAACGCACCGAGATAAGTGCAACGCGGATCTGACAGGAGCGGAGCGGCGTGTCCCGTGCTTCGCACACAAGAATGTGATCCACTCAGTTGGGTCGGACGCCTCGTGCATAACGGGATGCCGACCAATGCCGCTAAGACGCGAGTGACTCGATCTGTTCGGAAGAAACAATGGACGGAGTGCTTCGATGCCGGCGTGTCCGATACAAGATCAAGCCCGGACCGAAGCAGCCCGCTTACGTCGCAGAGTCGAGCTACGTGCTGACGTCTTGCCAGCTCGCGGACGGAAGCTGGAAGCTCGACAGCCAGGCTCGGCCCGACAAATCCCCTTGACGCGTCCGCCTCAGCGCTGGGCGGCCTCGGCGCTCGGCGGCGCAGCCGGTGGGGCGGCCGCGTGCTGCGGCAGCGACGTCAACCCCTCCGCGGCGATGCTCATCATCATGCGCGAGAGCTTGGCGATCTCATCCGAATATTGATCGGCCAGCTTCGCCGCGAACCGGCGTTGGCAGTCGACCGCTTGTTCGGGGCTGCTGCAGGTGGCGAGCATCGACCATACCGCCATGTCCTCCTGCAGCCGGCTCTGGGTGAATTGGGTGATCTCCTGCGACAACGCGAACATCCCGGCGAGCCAGCGCGCGAACGCATGCTGGTTGCTTTCGAACAGCGTCGCGTAGAGTGGCGCGCGCGGATCGGCCGCGGGCTTCGATGAGGCCGCCGCGGATCTCGGATCATCTGGCATGTGGCGTCTTTCTGCGGAGGTGATTTCAACGATGGCGACGGAGGCGTGGCCCTCTTTGCCGTCGGCCCGGGAGTCTTAATGAAGGTCGGGCGATTTCGTAATCGGCAAACTCCTGTAGATGGCGTGATAGCCGACCCTGAGTTTCATGACGAAAGCGACGCCTGCCCGGCCATTTCTTGGTTAAGCGTTCAACGCATTTTTAGACGATACCATTTGGCGAAAATTCGTCGCGATTATATTCTTGTTCTCGGGAGTGACGTGCCTCCCGCAAGGGAGGGCTTCTCTTGTGTTTGCTGTCCGCCTGCTCGTCCCCAAAGTCAATTTCGGCCCGCGATTGGCGGAGCTGAGAGTTTGGCTGGACGGGCAGCGATACAGCTGCTCCCGCTTCGAGACCCGGGAGTGCCAAGACCAGGTCGAACTGCTGGTCGAATTCTTCGATGCCGCCCATGCCGAGTCGTTTGTCGGCCGTTTCGGTGGCGCGCGATCGGGTCCGGTTTCCTCGCCTGGGCTCGCGGTCGAGATCCCGAGCACCCATGGCGTTGCGGGTCACGCGCTCGACTGACGAGCCGACTGGCACAGCGCCGTGCTTGACGCTTCCGGGTGCGGCGGGTCAGTCTCTTCGCTTCGCTGGACCGATCAGGGAATTGGGTCATGCGCAGCGCGAAAGCCACAGACACGCCGACCAACCGGTCGAGCGGAGCAGAGCCCACCATCGGTGGTTCCGTCTATATCAAGCCGCAGGAGATGGCGTGGGAGCCGACGCAGTTCGACGGCATCTCGATCAAGGTGCTGTACGAGGACAAGGCGAAGGGCGAGATGACCTGCTTCCTGAAATGGGAGCCCGGCGCCACCCTGCCGATGCACAAGCATCCCGAGATCGAGCAGAGCTACGTCATCGAAGGCTCGTTCTACGACCATGACGGGATCTGCCGCGCCGGCGAATTCGTCTGGCGGCGCGTCGGGTCGTTCCACGAGACTCATTCCGACGAAGGAGCGATCATTCTCGCCATTTACCGCAAGCCCAACGTCTTCCAGCACAGCTCCGGCTATTCACGGCGCTAGAAGGGCAGCGCCACGCCGCAAAGCTCGAGCAGCAGAGCAAGGTTGAGCACAAGGATCGCGATCGCAGCGACAGTCGCCAGAACCGCGATCGCGCGGCTGTTCGCCATGCCGCCCATGAGGCTGGCGCGATTGGTGAAGGCGATCAGCGTGAGCATCGGCACGGGCAGAACGAGGCTCAAGACCACCTGACTGATCACCAGCGTATCCGTCGCGCTCACGCCCAGCGCCGCAACGGCGACTGCCGGCAGCATGGTGACGAGGCGGCGCAGCCAGAGCGGTATCCGCCAGCCGACGAAGCCCTGCATCACCACCTGCCCGGCCATGGTGCCGACGACGGAGCTCGACAGCCCAGACGCCAGCAGCGACACCAGGAAAATTCCGGCCGCCGCATGACCCAACAGAGGGCCGAGCGTCCGATACGCGGTCTCGATGTCGGCGATCCCGTCATGGGCGCCGTCGTGGAATACGGCGGCCGCCATGTACATCATCGCCAGGTTGATGAGGCCGGCAAGCCCGAGCGCGACGCCGACATCGATATTGGAAAGGCGAATCTGACGCCGGATCTGGCCGGCCAGACCCGGCAGGCGTCGCGCCTGAGTGAGGCTGCCATGCAGGTAGAGCGCATGCGGCATGACCGTGGCGCCGACGATTCCCGCGGCCAAGAGCACACTGTCCGAACCGCCGAGCCACGGTACGACCGAATGATAGGCGATCTCCGACCAGTCGGGCCGCGCCAGAATGGTCTCGGCCAGATAGGAGAGACCGATAACGCCGACCAGCGCCGCGATGAGCGTTTCGATCAGGCGCGCGCCGCGCCGCTCGAATTCCAGCGCGGCATAAGTGACGGCGCCCGTCAGCAGAGTCGCGGCGAGCAGGGAGAGATGCAGCAAAAGCTCGAGCGCGATGCTGGCGCCGAGGAACTCGGCAAGGTCGGTGGCCATCGCACCGATCTCGGCGGCGGCCCACATCGCATAGACCAACCGCTTGGGAAAATGGAGGCGGCTGAGCTCGGCCAGATTGCTGCCGGTGACGATGCCGAGCTTGGCCGACAGCGCCTGGAACAGCATCGCGACCAGGTTCGCCGCCAGTACGACCCAGAGGAGCTTGTAGCCATCGCTCGCGCCGCCCTGGATGTTGGTCGCGATATTGCCGGGGTCCATATAGGCGATCGAGGCGATGAGCGCCGGCCCCAGGAAGGGCAGCGCCGCCGTAAGGTTGCGCTGTTCCCGCGGCAGCGCGCTTTGCGCCGAGCGCAAGGAGCCCCTTGAGGGGACGCGAGGTTCGGCGATCGTGGCAAAGGTCATGGGCGGCCGCTCCCGCCCATCCGGGCGCCGGGCTTCATCGCGGGCCGCGACGCTGGGATCATCGACGACATCTGGCTCTCCTCGGGCTGCCGCGCCTCGGCGGTTCCCCTACAAATGGCCTCGATATCGTGATGTATGAAGTCGATTTATTAGATGGTTCTGATCGACATAGTCTATCAACGCCTACCGCAGCCCCGCCGAATTCGCGTCACTTCGCGATGACCCCTAGCCTGCTAAAGAGTCCGCGCTGGCGATGGAGCCGAACGGGCTGCGCGAGCACCTTTCCCTCACCGTCAACCAAACCGCGTAATTCAACTCCGGGGCTTGAAACCGGCAAAGCAATTCGCGACAGGGATGATGAACCGAACCATTGCGGTTGGATGACGTTTTTCGTTCTTACTGATGCGCGCACGCTGTGGTGGCGTAGACGGCGCCGCCGTGCATCGAACCGCGTTTCCGCAGTCTCGGGTCCAATCGCCATGCAAGAACGGATAAAGGTAGCCATAGCGGGCGTGGGCAATTGCGCCAGCGCGCTGGTCCAGGGCGTAGAATACTATCGCAATCGAAACGCGGCGCCCAAAGGCGTCATGCGATCGGTGATCGGCGGCTATCACTGCGCCGATATCGAGTTCGTCGCAGCCTTCGACATCGACCGGCGCAAGATCGGGCGTCCCTTGGAGGATGCGATCTTCGCCAAGCCCAATTGCACGCGGGTCTTTCAAGGCGCCCTGCCCGTCTCGAACGTCGTCGTCCAGGCCGGCCCGATCTTCGACGGCATCGCGCCGCATATGATGGATTATCCCGACGACATGGCCTTCCGCTCGGCCGACCTCGAGCCCACGGACATTGCGGCGGCGCTGCGCCGCTCGGGAGCCGAGGTGCTGGTCTGCTACCTCCCGGTCGGCTCGGAACAGGCGGTCAAGCACTACGCGCAAGCCTGCCTCGACGCCGGCGTCGCGATGGTGAACAGCGTTCCGGTGTTCATCGCGTCGAACCCGGAATGGGCGCAAAAATTCTCTGATGCCGGCTTGCCGATCATCGGCGACGATATCAAGAGCCAGTTCGGCGCCACCATCCTGCATCGCGTCTTGGCGCGGCTTTTTGCCGATCGCGGGATCGGTCTCGACCGCACCTATCAACTGAACACCGGCGGCAATACGGATTTCCTCAACATGCTCGAACGGCGCCGGCTGCGGTCGAAGAAGATCTCGAAGACCGAATCCGTTCTCTCGCAGTTCGACGAGTTCATCGACACGCGGAACGTCCACATCAGCCCGTCCGACTACGTGCCGTGGCAGGGCGACAACAAAGTCTGCTTCATCCGCATGGAGGGGCACGGGTTCGGCGATGCGCCGATCGAGCTGGAGCTGCGCCTGTCGGTGCAGGATTCGCCGAACAGCGCCGGCGTCGTCATCGACGCCATCCGTTGCGCGAAGCTTGCTCTCGACCGCGGCGAGGCGGGTCCGCTGCTTGCGCCATCGGCCTATTACATGAAGCGGCCGCCGCGCCAGTTCCGCGACAGCATCGCGCGCGACGCGTGCGATGCCTTCATCGACGGCCGCCCCTTCCCTCTGCCGGAGGAGTCGGCGGCGGCCGCGACCGCGGCCGGTTAGCCAGAAGCGGCCTGGCCGATGCGAGGGCCGGTCGAGACGCTGCTCTTCGACTTTGGCGGGACGCTCGACGCCGACGGCGTGGCATGGAAGGAGCGCTTCTATGCCTATTACCGGGCCGAAGGACTGGACATGACGGCCGAAGCGTTCGCGCCCGTATTTTACGCCGCCGACGATCCCCTGATGGGCACGCTTCCGGCCGATGCCGATCTCTCCGATACGGCATACCGGCTCGCCGCCAATCTCGAGGACCAACTGGCCCGCCGGTCCGGCGTCGTGCAAAGCGACGCCCGGCG
>DATIYL010000014.1:0-2980 GCA_035517635.1 Allostellaceae bacterium
AGTCTTGATGGTGACGTGCATAGCTGGCAGAAATGGGGCCGGCAGCGCTTCCTGCCAAGGGGGTCCAGGGATAGCGTAAGGCATTGTTCCGACGAGATGTTCATGGTATAAAGCGCGGCCTTTTTTGGCAACGCAACCCACACGCGCATCGTAACCCGCTGACTGGGTGTCTCCCTTCGGCTCCAGGGCCTGAAGGGGGATGGTCACGGGGATGTGCGGAGGCTTAACCCAAACAGGAGTTCTCATGCCCGGCGTGTCCATGCGACAGATGCTGGAAGCGGGTGTCCATTTCGGACACCAGACCCGCTTCTGGAACCCGAAGATGGCCCCCTTCATCTTCGGTGAGCGAAACAAGATCCACATCATCAATCTCGAGAAGACGCAGCCGATGTACACGGAGGCTGCCGGCTTCATCAAGGGCGTGATCGCCGACGGCGGCACGGTGCTGTTCGTCGGCACCAAGCGCTCCGCCCGCGAGGCCATCCAGAAGGAGGCCGAGCGTTCCTTGCAGCCGTACGTCAACCAGCGGTGGCTGGGCGGCATGCTCACCAATTTCAAGACGATCCGCCAGTCGATCAAGCGCCTCGGCGAGCTCACCGAGCTCGCCAGCTCGGGCGCGCTCGAGAAGCGCGGCAAGAAAGAAGCCACCCAGCTGCGCCGCGAGATGGACAAGCTCGAGAGGAGCCTCGGCGGCATCAAGAACATGGAGTCGCTCCCGGATGCGCTGTTCGTGGTCGACGTCGGCCACGAGAACATCGCGATCCACGAGGCGAAGAAGCTCGGCATTCCGGTGGTGGCGATCGTCGACACCAACTGCTCCCCCGACGGCATCGACTATGTGATCCCCGGGAATGACGACGCCATGCGGGCGATCCAGCTCTACACCGTCGGCATCGCGGACGCGGTGCTCGAGGGCAAGGAGTCGGTGCCGCAGGTGGCGGTCGGCGAGGATGAGTTCGTCGAGCTCGACGAGACCGGCGCTCCGCGCAAGAAGGCGCAACGTGCCGGCCGGCGGCCGCAACCCGCGGTGCGCAAGAAGGCTCCCGCCCGGCGGCGCCCGCCGGTGGCCCCGCCGGCAGCGGTCGCAGGCGTCGAAGCCGTCGCCGAGGACCTGGATGCGGACGATCCGGCGGATGCGACCGAGGTCGAGGTGCCCGCTGCGTCGACCGTAGCCGCGCGTCGCCCCGCACCGGCCGCGGGCCGGCGCAAGGGACGCAGCGGTGAAGCCGGCGAGTGAGGCTCAGATGAACATCACGGCAGATACGGTCAAGCAGCTGCGCGAGCGCACCGGCGCGGGCATGATGGAATGCAAGAAGGCCCTGGTCGAGACCAAGGGCGACCTGGATGCGGCCGCGGAGCTGATGCGCCGCCAGGGTCTCGCCAAAGCCGACAAGAAGGCGACACGGGTCGCGGCCGAGGGCGTGGTGGTGATCGCCAGGTCGGACGATGCGCGCACCGCCGCCATGGTCGAGGTGAACTGCGAGACGGACTTTGTCGCCCGCGGCCCGGACTTCCGGGGCTTCGCCGAGGCGGTGGCCGCCTGCACGCTCAGCCAGCGCCCGGCGCGGCTCGAGGATCTCAATGCGGCGAAGCTCCCCTCCGGGCTCACGGTTGGTGAGCGCCGCCGCGAGCTGATTGCGAAGATCGGCGAAAACATCAGCGTGCGGCGCTTTGCGCTGCTCAGCTCGCCCGATCAGCTCGGTGCCTACGTGCACGGCGTGCGCATCGGTGCACTGGTCGCGGTCAAGGGCGGGCCGGCGAGCCTCGCCTACGACCTCGCCATGCACGTCGCGGCGATCAACCCCAGATACGTGAGTGCCGCGGACGTGCCCGCGGACGTCGTGGCCAAGGAGCGCGAGATCCTCACCAGCCAGGCGCAGCCCGAGGGCAAGCCGCCGGAGATCGTCGCCAAGATGGTGGAGGGGCGACTGCGCAAGGCGCTGAGCGAGATCACGCTCGCCGGTCAGCCGTTCGTCAAGGACCCGGACGTCACGATCGAGAAGCTGCTGCAGGGCGCCCGGGCCGAGGTGCTCGCCTTCGAGCGCTTCGAGGTCGGCGCGGGCATCGAAAAAAAAGCCGATGACTTCGGCGCCGAGGTAGCGCGGCTGGCGGTCGGGAGCTGAAGGCAAGTGCTGTAGCCACAGGAATGAAACCCCGCCGCGCGCGGGGTTTTTTCCGTCGGCGGAGGTGAAAGATGACGCAAGCGAAGGCCGGCTACTCGCGCATCCTGGTGAAGCTCTCGGGCGAGGCGCTGCTCGGCGGATCCGAGTACGGCATCGACCCGGCGGTGCTGAAGCGCATCGCCGGCGAGCTGCAGGACATCGTGGCCATGGGCGTGCAGATCGCGGTGGTGCTCGGCGGCGGCAACATTTTCCGCGGCGCGGGGCTGGCGCGCGCCGGCATGGACCGCGTGGCTGCCGACCACATGGGCATGCTCGCCACCGTGATGAACTCCCTCGCTCTGCAGGATGCGCTCGAGAGCCTCGGTCTGCATGCGCGCGTCATGTCCGCGATCCGCATCAACGAGGTGTGCGAGGACTACATCCGGCGGCGCGCGGTGCGGCACCTGGAGAAGGGCCGGATCGCGGTGTTCGCCGCCGGTACCGGCAATCCCTTCTTCACCACCGATACGGCCGCGGCGCTGCGCGCCATCGAGATCAATGCCGACGTGCTGCTGAAGGCCACCAAGGTGAACGGCGTCTATTCGGACGATCCGGTGCGCAACCCCGCGGCGACGCGCTATGCGCGCCTCACCTTCGACAAAGTGCTGGCCGACAAGCTCAACGTGATGGACGCCACCGCGATCGTCATGTGCCGCGACAACCTCTTGCCTTTGCGTGTCTTCAATCTCAACAATCCGGGAGACCTCACCCGCATCGTGCGCGGCGAGGACGTCGGCACCGCGGTCACTAACGAATAGTGCACGCCCCGCCGGCCACGAGGAGACCTTATGCTCGAAGACCTGAAGAAAGATGCGGCC
>DATIYL010000015.1:0-15884 GCA_035517635.1 Allostellaceae bacterium
CGCGTCGAGCACCGGCTGCGGCACGTAGGGATAGGGGATCTCGCATTGCCACCATGCATCCATCGTCCAGCCTCCGGGGATCAGGTCTCGAGAAAGCCGAGCACGTGATCGACGAACATGTCGGGCTGCTCGATCTCGGGCTCGTGGCCGGCGGCGTCGATGAGCGCGAAGCGCGCACCCGGTATGAGCGCCGCATAGGCACGGCCGTAATCGGGCGAAACGATGCCGTCGCTGGCGCCCCACAGCACGAGGCTCGGCACCGCGATCCGGCGGAGCCAGCGCTTGAGCTGCGGATTGTACATGTAGGGATGCCAGCCATAGAGGCAGAGCGCTTCCCAGTTGCGCGCGAGGGTGACGAGTGCCTCGTCGCTCAGGGCGTCATAGTCCGGGGCGCAGCGCTGGGCGTCATGCCAGAGCCGCCGTTGTACCTCTTTGGGGTGAGTATTGAAGACGTCGAGAATGTCCGCGGTCTCGCGATCGCCGAGCTTCACGCCGAGGGCATCCACCAGGATGAGCCGATCGAGGCGATGCGCGCAGGCGACGGCGATCTCGGCGGCCAGCCAGCCGCCGAACGAAAAGCCCATCAGCGTCACCTTCTCGTCCGGCAAGCTCTCCAGCAGCGCCAGATAAAGCCGCACGAGATCGTAGACCGTCTCGAAGCCGTCGGGACGCGGCGAACGGCCGAAGCCGGGATGCGACGGTGCGATGATGCGCGCGCGGCGCCCCAGCAGCTCGAGGAAGCGCGCGCCGGGATCGGGGTTCTGGAAGCCATGCAACAGCAGGATCGGCCGTCCGGCCCCGCGCCGCAGTACTTCCAGCTCCAATCCAGCAATGTCGATCCGGTCGGTGATCGTCGCGGGAGCGGTCATGGCGTCCCCTTCACCGGGCGGTCGAGCGTTCTTCGGCCGGCAATATCCGGCATCAACGCCACCCTTGGCCCGATGCTATACCCGGATTGAACAGGGTGGGAAGTCTTCGCTCAAGGCGGTCGGCGCGCCGCCGGCGTGTCACCGCCGCACGGCGCTCCGCACCGGAACCGCTGATCAGGCTTTCGACGGCTCCCAGTCGTAGATCTCAGCCAGCGTCTCTCCCATGAGAGCGGCGCGATCGCTCGCGGAGAGGCGGTCCGTGACGCGGAAGGCCTCCACCCCTTGCTTGTAGGTCAACAACGCGACGGCGCGCGTCCAATCGGTGCCCCACATGCAGCGATCGAAGCCATAGGTGTCGAAGATGCGCGCGAGCGGGTCCCATATATCCTTGTAGGGAAACGGCTGGTGCGACAGCGTGCACGCGCCGCTGATCTTGATCGCGACATTGTCATACTCTGCCAGTTCCAGCACCTTCGGCAGTTCGGCGAAAGGCTGCGCCGGGGCGGGTGGCTCGAAAGGTTGCTGCAGCCCGAGATGATCGAGGACCATCATCGTCTCGGGATGTCGCGCGGCGAGCGCGCCAAACTGCTCGAGCCGTCCCCAGGACAGCAGATTGACCGGCAGGGAGTGCCGCGCGCCGGCGGCCAGGATGCGGTTGAGGCCGGGATCGGCGGGATCCTCGGGGGCGCCGCGGGCCAACATGATGCGAGCGCCGACCGCGCCGGGGGTCGCGGCCCATTGGGCGACCTTTTCTTCGACGGCTGGATCGGTCGGATCGAACGGCTTGATCAGGCCGAACCGGCCCGGGTGAGCCGCGTAAACCGCGACCGCGTAGCTGCCGTCGTAGCGGTACATGGAGTAGGGCGACACCAGCAGCGCGCCATCGACACCGACCGCGTCCATGGCGGCTACCATCTGGTCGCCGGTGACTTCCGCCGGCCCGTGCAGCGTGCCGGCCCAGGGGCGGCCGGGGTGGTTGCGTTCGTAAGCATGCACCTGAACGTCTATCGTCAGCATGACTGTCGGTCCTCCCCGGTGAAGAGCGTTGTCGCTTGCGCCGCTATGTGGCGCTTTGCCCCGAAAAGAGTCAAACCGAAGGTGCCGGCCGCAACGCTCACATCCCGTTATTGCCTTCCGGAGCGCCGGGGATCGGCGTGCCGTAGATCGAATCGACCGGCGTGCCCGTTCCGTTTCGCGGCGTATTGGGTCCGTACAAGGGATGCGTGTCGTTGCAAGCGGCGAGCAGCAGCGACAGGGCAGTGCCGAAGGCGATCAAAATCATGGCGCCCAGCGGTGCTCGCTCCATCGGCGCCCGCGGTGCTGTGTCCGCGGGTTCAGGCGATTGCGACATGGGTCTCCCCCTAAAGCGCGGCACCCTGCCCGCCGCGGCGAAAATTCATTATATCAAGCGCTATCGCCTGCGCCGACCGCGCCGCCCTGGCGTCGGCTCCGGCGCGGGAACGCCGACGAGAGCACGGGAGCGTGCGGTCCTCATGACGCAATCACAATCCGAAGCGCAGATCCATGAACCCATTCGACGGGTGGATTACCGCCCGCCGGATTATCTCATCGATAGCGTGGCGCTCGAATTCGATCTCGCGCCGCAGACGACGCGGGTGAAGGCGACGCTTGGCTTGCGCTCGACCTATGATCGCGCCGGCGGCATTCGCCCTCTCGTGCTCGATGGCGGCGGGCTCGAGCTACTCTCCCTCGCCCTCGACGGCCAGCGGCTGAACCCCGGCGATTACGCCGTCGGCAGCAAGAGCCTCACGCTGCACCGTCCGCCGCCTTCCTTCACCCTCGAGATCGAGACCGCGATCCACCCCGAGGCCAACACCCAGCTCTCGGGGCTGTATGTCTCCAAAGGCGTGTTCTGCACGCAGTGCGAAGCCGAAGGCTTCCGCCGCATCACCTATTTCCTCGATCGGCCGGACGTGATGGCGGTCTACCGCACGGTGATCCGCGCCGAGCGCGCGGCCTGTCCCGTCCTGCTCTCGAACGGCAACCTCGTCGAGGAAGGCGCGCTCGGCGACGGACGGCATTACGCCGTGTGGCACGATCCATTTCCGAAGCCCAGCTACCTCTTCGCCCTGGTGGCGGGCGATCTTGCCTGGCACGAGGACAGCTTCACGACGCGCTCGGGACGCGACGTTCAGCTCCGCATCTTCGTCGAGCATGGCAAAGAGGCGCGCACGCATTACGCCATGGATTCGCTGAAGCGCGCCATGCGCTGGGACGAGGAGCGCTTCGGCCTCGAATACGATCTCGCTTCCTTCAACATCGTCGCGGTCAGCGACTTCAACATGGGGGCGATGGAAAACAAGAGCCTCAACGTCTTCAACGACAAGTACATCCTCGCCGACCCCGCGACCGCGACCGATGGGGATTATGCCGGGATCGAGACGGTGGTCGGGCACGAGTATTTCCACAATTGGACCGGCGATCGCATCACCTGCCGCGACTGGTTCCAGCTCAGCCTGAAGGAAGGGCTGACCGTGTTCCGCGATCAGGAGTTCTCGTCTGACATGCGCTCGCGGCCGGTGGAGCGCATCGGCGCGGTGCGCGGGCTGCGTGGCCGCCAATTCGCCGAGGATGCGGGCCCGCTCGCGCATCCGGTGCGGCCCGATGCCTATATCGAGATCAACAATTTCTACACCGCGACCGTCTACCAGAAGGGGGCCGAGGTCGTGCGCATGATGCACACGATTCTCGGCGAGGCAGGCTTCCAGAAGGGCATGAAGCTCTACGTGCAGCGGCATGACGGCCAGGCCGTCACCTGCGATGATTTCGTCGCTGCCATGGCGGACGCGAACGGCGTCGACCTGACGCAGTTCAAGCTCTGGTACAGTCAGGCCGGGACGCCGGAGCTCGCGATCGGCGGCCGGTACGATGGTGCCACCGGCGCCTATGAGCTCACCGTGGCGCAGAGCCTCAAGCCGACGCCCGGTCAGCCCGAAAAGGCGCCGATGCACATTCCGCTCGCGGTCGGCCTGCTCGATGCGCAGGGGCGGAGCATTCCGCTGCGCCTCGAGGGCGAGCCGGCCGCTTCGGTCAGCGAAGAGCGCGTGCTCAACGTCACGGCGGCGCGGCAGAGCTTCCGCTTCGTCAACCTGCCGGAGCCGCGCGCCGTCTCGGTCAACCGCCATTTCTCGGCGCCGGTCATCGTCAAGGCGCCGCAGGCCGCGGACGTGCGCGCGTTTCTGATGCAGCACGATCCGGACCCGTTCGCGCGCTGGGAATCAGGTCAGCAATACGCGACCGATCTGCTGCTGCACGCCGTCGCGGCGCGACAGCGCGGCGAGGCCATGACGTTTGACGGCGGCTTCGTCGCGGCGCTCCGCGACATCCTGCGAGATCCGGCGCTCGAGCCGGCCTTTGCCGCCGAGGCGATTGCGCTCCCGGGCGAGGACTATCTCGCCGAGCGCATGGAGATCATCGACGTCGAAGGCATCCATGGCGCGCGCGAGGCGCTCCGGCGGTCGATTGCGGATGGGCTCAAGGACGAGCTATGGCGAGTCTATACGGCCAATCGGGAAAGCGCGGCCTATAGCCCCGACGCGGCCCAGGCGGGGCGACGCGCGCTCAAGAACACGGCGCTGGCCTATCTCGCCGCGCTCGCCGATGGTGACGCGGCGGCACGCTCGCAGCTCGTCGTGCAATACCATCAGGCCGACAACATGACCGACCGCATGGCGGTGCTGCGCCTTTTCGTCGATCTCCAGGGACCCGAGCGGCGGGCGGCGCTCGACAATTTCTACGCACGTTTCCGCGAGGATGCGCTCGTCATCGACAAATGGCTCGCCTTGCAGGCCGTCTCCGCGCTGCCCGACACGCTGGAGCGCGTGACGGCGCTGCTGTCGCATCCCGCCTTCTCAATCAAAAATCCGAACAAGGTGCGCGCCTTGATCGGCACCTTCACCGCCGCCAATCCGCTGCGCTACCATGCGGCCGACGGTGCTGGCTACGATTTTCACGCGGCGCGCACGATCGAGCTCGACGCGATCAACCCGCAAGTCGCAGCGCGGCTCTTGACGCCGCTCGGGCGCTGGCGGCGCTTTGACGCGGGGCGACAAGCGAAGATGCGGGCAGCGCTCGAACGGATCCTGGCGACGCCGAGCCTCTCGCGCGACGTCTACGAGATCACGAAAAAATCGCTGTCATAGCTCGAGCTGCCCCAGAAATGTTCCACGCGCCCCTATTGCCGCGGCGGGCGTGATCCGCATCATGATCGGCCGAGGAGGGCTCCATGGATCAAGCCGGCGCGCGTTATCCCAGCCTTGCGGGGAAGGTCGCTCTTGTCACGGGCGGTGCCAGCGGAATCGGCGCGGCGATCGTCCGCGCTTTCGCGGCGCAGGGCACGAAAGTGGGATTCCTCGATCTCGACCGCGATGCCGGCGCGGCGCTGGCCGCCTCGCTCGGTCCCTCGGCACGGTTCGAGTCGGTCGATTTGCGCGACCTCGCGGCTTTGCCGCAAGCGATCGCACGAATTCGCGCCGCGCTCGGCCCATTCGATATTCTCGTCAACAACGCCGCGCGCGATGACCGCCATCCGATGGAAGAGGTCACGCCCGCCTATTGGCGCGAGCGCTTCGCCACCAATCTCGATCACCAGTTCTTCGCGGCGCAAGCGGTCGCGGGCGACATGGCGGCCAAGGGCGCCGGCGCGATCGTCAATCTGGGATCGGCCAGCTTTCTCATGAGCCATGACAGCTTCGTCGCCTACAAGACCGCCAAATCCGCCGTGGTCGGGCTGACCCGCGCTCTGGCGCGCGAACTCGGGGCGCGCGGCATTCGCGTCAACAGCGTCGTGCCCGGCTGGATCATGACCGAGCGCCAGATCGAGCTGTGGCTGACGCCGGACGGCGAGAAGGAGCTGCTGCGCCGGCAATGCCTGAAGCGCAAGCTCGTGCCCGAGGATATCGCGCGGACCGTGCTGTTCCTCGCCTCGGACGAGGCGAGCGCGGTCACGGCGCAGAGCTGGCTCGTCGACGGCGGCGCCTACTGAGCCGCCGACAGGGTCGGCTCAGCGCGGCGTCGCCTGCTGCGCGACGAGCGTCTTGGCCTCCGGCGCGGCGGCTTGTGCCGTCACCAGCTCGAGCTGACCGACGGTCTCGCGGCCGAGCAGCAGCGGCACGAAAGCCCCGAGCAGCGCGAAGATCAGCACGGTGCCGAAGAAGATCGTCGGCGATGCCGTGTATCCCGAGATGAAGTAGGGGATGGCGATGCCCGCCACCAACCGGCCGAGCATCTCCGACAGGAAATAGCCGCGGCCGCGGATATTGGTCGGAAACTGCTCGGTCATGTAGATGCGGACACCCGGGAAGCTCGACAGCACGGTGAGGCCGGTGATGACCACGCCGGCGACGAACCAGAAGCTCGCGCCGGCGATGCTGAAGATCGTGCCGGTGGCGGTATGCGCCAGGACCATGAGCAGCAGGCCGAAGATCGAGGTGAAGAGCGCGAGGAAGGTGGTGAGGCGCCGACCCAGCCGCTCCATCATGAACCCGTTCAGGATCTTGCCCGGCATGGTCACGACGAAGAGCAAGGTGCTCAAGCCGAAGCTGAGCTGCACGGCGTAGCCCTGATCGACCAGCGCCTTGGGCAGCATGAAGGAAAAGAGATAGTAAGAGACCAGCGCGCCCAGCCAGGTGAGCGTCGCCACCGCGGTGCCGCGGATCTGCCGGGCGCCGAACAGCGTCGAATAGGGCGGCAGCGGCGCCGCGGTCATCGTGCCGATCTCGCTCACCGGCGGGAGCGGCGCGATACGTCCGCCGGCGCGCGCGATGATGCGGTTGATCTCGGCGATCGCCGCCGCGGGCTTGCCATGCGTCAAATACCAGCGCGGGCTTTCCGGTACGACGTAGTAAACCAGCACCGGCACGATGAAGAGCATGAGCCCGCCCGGCAGCGGCACCAGCTTCCAGCCGGTCGGGCTCGCGCCCGCGAGATAGCCGAAAAGCGGGATGGTGGTGAAGGCGAGCGCGAGGATGATCTCGTAGATCCAGCCGAAGGTGCGCCGGTGCTTTGCCGGCAGCAGCTCCGAGCCGATCGGATAGGCCGCCGGCAAGGCGAGGCCGAAGCCGATCCCGCCGAGCAGCCGCAGCGCGATGAGCTCGCTCGATGTCTGCGCCAGCGGCAGGATCAGGGTGAAGAAGGTGCTGATGATCACGCCGATCTGCAGGATCGTCTTGCGGCTGTAGCGGTCCGACATGGTCGAGCCGATCAGCATCGAGGCGCAGAGGACGGCGGTCGGGCCGACCACCAGCCAGGTGATGTCGGCGGGGGTGAGGCCGAGCGGCGCTTTGGAGAGAACGATGAGCGACCCGGTCAGCGCTGTGTCATAGCCCTCGGTGTAGCCGACCAGCGACAGCACGATGATGACCCAAAAGTGAAACCAGCTGAAGGGAATGCTGTCCAGCGTCCGGCCGAGCCGGTACTCGAGGTCCGTCCTTGCCATAGGTGTTTCTCCCCTGTTGCGCGCCGCTTTTGCCGTTGCGTTTGTTCTTTGAGACGCTGTCGTGGAAATGTTGCACATATGCTGCGCCCCACCTCACCCCAACCCTCTCCGCCCCCAAGGGGCGGAGAGGGAGGGACCCGTCGCGCAGCGATGGGAGGGTGAGGTGGGGCGTCAACGCTCTCGCGCTCTCTCAAACACTTTCGACGCCGCGCCCTAGCACGCCTCGAGCGGCGCGGTCAGCCGCGTGCCTTCGACCATGATGCCGCCGCGCCGGCCGATCTCGACGCTGCCGTAGCGGTCCGCCAGCACGGTCGGCAGCGGCCGTCCATTGGGCGGGCAAAGCCAGAGGCGCAGCAGGTGGCGCCGCCGCTCCGGCTCCGGCCAATCCTCGAAATCGGTCCGGTCGTGCAGGATGACGTGGTTGTGGACGAGCTGGATGTCGCCCGGCTTGAATTCGATGTCGAGATAATTGTCGGGGTCGTTGGCGAGCGCGTCGAAAAGATCGAGCGCTTCGGTCTGCCGGGCGGTGAGCCGCGGCACCTCGGGGAAGCGCTGCGCCGATTGGATGTAGTAGCGGTTGCCGTAGAAGATCGTGAGCTGCCCTTGATGCCAGTGGAAGATCGGGATGGCGAAATAGGGCTTCTTCCCCGGCGGCACTTCGCCGCGTCGGTCGAAATAGAAGGGATGGAAGAGCTCGGCGGCGAGATCGGGGCGGCGGCGGAACATCTCGTTATAGAGATGGACCGAGCTGACGATCCGGCTGAGCCCGCCCGAGCGCGCGGTCTTGAGGCAGAGCAGCGCCACGATGTCGACGGAATCGGTGTGGAAGGTCTGCTTGTGCGTCGTCTGATAGATGCGCGCGGTGGGGTCGTCGATCTTGCGCCCCAAATCCTTGACATGGCCGAGCGCATGGCCCTTGGCGTTCTGCGACACCGGCGTGCCGAAATAGCTGCCGAGGCCGAGATAGGCGACGGCGCTCTCCGCCATCGAATAGCGCTCGACCGGCAAGCCGCGCAGCATGGCAAAGCCGCGCCCCTGCAGCAGCGTCCCGTCGCGCAATTGCGTGAGGAACGGGCCGAGCTTGGGCAGCGGGAAGGTGTCGGGCCTGAGCTCCAGCAGGCTGGTGCCGTGCCGGCGCGCTTGCTCGATCGCGCCGTCGATCTCGCCGAGCTCGGCGGCGGTGAAGCGGTGGATGTAGTCATTGCTGCGGGCGAGCTCGCTGCCGCGCCAGGCGAAAGACCCTTCGATCGGGCGAAGCGGCATCGGCGGCTCCGCCGCCGCGAAGGAGCGTTGCGCTGTCGTCGTCATGGTGTCGGCGGACCTCCGTCAAATCCAGAGTCTCGGGATGGTGTGGCGCGCCGCGGCATCAGACGATGCCCTCGGCGCGGAGCGCGTCATACTCCTCGGTCTCGATCCCGAGCAGATCGCTGAGGATCGCGGCCGAATGCTCGCCCGGCGCCGCCGGGCCGGGACTGACCGGCTCGGGCGCAATGGTCGAGCAGTGCGGGATCGGGCTTTGCATGGTCAGCCACTCGCCGAGCGAGGGATCGAAGACCCGCTGCAGATTGCCGCGTGCCGCGATCTGCGGATCGGCGAAGATGTCCCGCGCCGAGTTGAGCTTGCCGCAGGGAATGCCGGCCTCGGCGCAGAGCGTCACCAGCGCGTCGGCGGGATGGCTGCGGGTGAAGCCGGAAATCGCCGCGTCGATGGCGTCGCGGTGGCTGAGGCGCGCCTCGTTCGAGGGATAGCGTTCCAACATGGCGGGATCGACCAGCGTCGCGAGCCGGCGCCAGATTGCTTCGGTCGAAGCGGGGATGACGACGAAGCCGCCATCGGCGGTGGGGTAGAGGTTATTGGGCGCGATATTGGGCTGCGCGGTTCCGGCGCGCTCCTTGACCGAGCCGTCGGCGCCATGCGCGATGACGAAATCCTCCATCAGCCGCAGCATCGGCTCGTACAGCGCGAGATCGATGAGCTGCCCCTCGCCGGTGCGGTCGCGGTGGCGCAGCGCCAGCATGATCGCGAAAGCGCCATGGATGCCGGCCAGGCCGTCGGCGATCGGATAGCCCGCGAAGACCGGCGGGCGGTCGGGATAGCCGGTGAGATAGGCGAGCCCGGCGAAAGCCTCGGCGATCCGGGCGAAGCCGGGCCGCTCCGCATAGGGCCCGGTGCGGCCGAAAGCGGAGAGATGCAGCATGATGACATCGTCGCGGACCGCTTTCAGATCGGCATAGTCGAGGCGGAGCCGCTGCAGCGTCTGCGGCCGGAAATTGACGACGACCACGTCGGCGTGGCGGACGAGGCGGCAGAAGATGCTATGGCCGCGCGGCCGCCGCAAATCGAGGGTGAGGCTGCGCTTGTTGCGGTTGGTGATCCGCCAATGCAGCGATTGGCCGCGGCGCAGCGGCCGGAACGAGCGCAGCGGATCGCCCTCGCCGGGCTGCTCGATCTTGATCACGTCGGCGCCGAACTCGGCGAGCAAGGTCGCCGCCATCGGCGCGGCCAGGATGGTCGACGCGTCGAGCACACGCACGCCCGACAGCGGCCCGGGACGGGTGTTTGTCTCTCCTGCCGGCGGCTCTGCCATGCCCCTCGCGTCTCTCTCCCTGCGACCTGCGCGCGCCCTTGGCCCCGCGTCGTTCGATCGTCGCGCGTCAAGGCTAGGCGGCCGGGGAAAACTGAGTCAATTATAATAAACTGATCAACTGTTGAGGATCTTTCAGGAATGGCCGAGGTCTCGATCCGCCAGCTGCGCGCCTTCGTCACCCTGGCGCGCGAGCGCAGCTTTACCCGCGCCGCCGCCCGGCTCCATGTCTCGCCCTCGGCGGTGACGATCGCGATCCGCGAGCTCGAGGCCGGGATCGGGCTGCGGCTCTTCGACCGTTCGACGCGCTCGGTCGAGGCGACGCGTCCGGCCGCCGCCTTCCTGCCGCTGGCCGAGCGTCTCCTGGGCGAGCTCGAGCACGGGCTCGACGATCTGCGCTCCCTGGCCGAGCGGCAGAAAGGCTCCGTCGCCGTCGCCGCGGCCGCCTCCTTCATCAACTACGTGCTCGCGCCCGCGGTCGCGGCACTGGCGCGCGCCCATCCCGGCATCGCCGTGCGCGTCATCGAGGACACGACCGAGAGCCTGGCGCGCCGCGTCCTCGAGGGTGAGGTCGATTTCGGCGTCACCACGCTCTGGCGCCCGATGGACGAGGTCGACGCGACGCCGCTGCTGCAGGACCGTGTCGGCATCATGCTGTCGCCGCGCCATCCGCTGGCGCGCGCCGACGGCCCGCTCGATTGGTCGGTGATTTCCCAGTTCCCGCTGGCGTCCTTGGCCACCGGCGCCGGCATCCGGGCGCAGCTCGACAACCATTCCAAAGTCGCAAAGCTGCTGCAGCGGCCGCTTTACGAGGTGTCGAACGTCTCGGCGTTGCAGGCGCTCGTCGTCCGCGGCGTCGGCCTCGCCGTCATTCCCTGGATGTCGGCGCGCCAGGCAAGCGGCGGCACCATGCCTTACCGGCCGTTGCAGCACCCGGTCGTCTGGCGCGAGCTGTTTCTGATCCGCCGCGCGCGCCGCAGCCTGACGCCGGCGGCGCTCGAGCTGGCGCGCATGCTGATCGAGGAGCTGCGCTCGCTCGACCGCTCCAAGCATATCCGCATCGCCCCGTCCTTGCGCGAGGCCGCGCTTGCTGCGGCGCCGCCGGCCCGGTCCTCCGCAAACTCGGCGCAGCGCCTCGCCTGAAGCGCGCCGCCCAAAGCGGACATCGACGCATCCAGGCCCGGACCCCTTCCAGAACGGCGATGCGCTTTGATACGATGCCCTGTCCGAGGGTCGGGACGAAGACATTCAGATGCTAGATTCCAGCATTCTCCGCGACCAGATGACGCTTCGACGGCTCCGCCTCGCAGCGGGTCTCATCATGTTTAGCTATCTCACGATGCATCTTTGCATGCACGCGCTCGGCAACGTCTCGTTCGAGGCAATGCAATGGGGTACTCGGATTCATGATTTCGTCTGGCACAGCGTGCCGGGGACCATCGCTCTCTACGGCGCCTTCGCAGTCCATTTTACTCTGGCACTTTACGCCCTTTACGCTCGCCGCAGCTTCCGTATGGGTGCCGGCGAATTGGTACGGCTTCTGCTTGGCTTCTCGATCATACCGCTTCTGTTGCACCACTTTGCTGCCGAGCGATACGTATATTCAGCTTTCGATGTCACGCGCCGCTACGACGTAACCCTCGCCTCTTTTTTTTATTTCGTTCCGTTCTGGGGGTGGCGGCAAGTCACTGTGCTCCTGGTCGCTTGGACGCATGGATGTCTCGGCGTGCATTACTGGCTACGCGCACGATCCAACTATCACAAGTTTGCCCCGGTATTGCTTGCCTCGGCCACACTCCTGCCAGTGCTCGCTCTGCTGGGAATTTGGCAAGGCACACGCCACCTGTTCGCGCAGTGGAAATTGCACCCTGAGTTGCTGCAAATGACGGTGCAGGATGGTCATATGCGCGATCCAAATGTAGGTGGGCCGAGCTGGGATCTCGAGGTCCAGCTTTACTGGATCTATGGTGTGCTCCTGGCGCTCGTTTGTGTCGCATGGGGGATGCGCTGGCTGCTTGAGCGTCGCCGTGGCCTCATCAACATAGCTTATCCTGGCGGCCGCGTTGTTCGCGTGCCAATCGGCTATGCTGTGCTCGATGCCAGCCGCCGCGCCAGCATTCCACACGCTGCGATTTGCGGCGGACGAGGTCGTTGTACGACTTGTCGCATCCGCGTGCTGCGTGGGGTCGATACATTGCCGCCGGCGAGCGCTTCCGAGCAAGCGTCGCTGGATCGACTGCACGCCGGTCCAAGTGTACGTCTGGGGTGTCAACTGCGCCCCCGCAGCGATACCGCAGTGCTTCCGCTATTGCCGCCGGATATCGGCGCAAGCGAGTCGCGTCGGCGGGATTATTCGGAGTCTTCGGACATCGAACGTTTCGTCGCGATCATGTTTGTGGACATCCGCAACTCAACGGCCTTGGTCGAGAAGCGTCTCCCTTACGACGTGGTCTTCTTGCTGAATCATTTCTTCGATGCCGTAGCAGGCGCGGTGGTCGACACCGGTGGGGCGCCGAACCAATTCGTTGGCGACGGCATGATGGCGATCTTCGGCATACATTCGGGGCCAGGTGAGGCTTGCTCGCAAGCATTGGCTGCGGCGCAACTTATCCATAGCCGTCTCGCCGACATGAATCGAGCATTGGCTGACGAGTTGCCGGAGCCAATTGCAATCGGCGTGGGGCTCCATGCCGGCAGCGTGATCCTGGGTGAGCTTGGCTACCGGGATCGCTTCCTCCTGACGGCAATTGGTGACTCGGTCCATGTCGCTGCGCGTCTCCAGGAATTAACCAAGGATCATGGCTGTCAACTCGTTGTATCTGACATCGTTGCCGTCACCGCTGGCGTAGAAATGAGCGGGTTTCCTGTGCGCGACGTAAACGTGCGCGGACGCGCGGAATCGCTGACCGTGCGAATTGTCGGCGCAATGAATGAACTGGTCGCATGAATCTACCCTGTGGTGGCCTCCACGTGTTACGAGTGAATGGCGAAGCGGTTGCACTGACCGGATACAGTTTGTGGATTGCCTTAGCCTAGTCCGAATCTCCGCTTTTGGCAGATAGTGTTGCAGAAGTCCGTTGAAGCCGGCGCGGCCGCGTGCTGAGCTAACCGTTGGCGATGTCGTCGGGACCGCCACTCATGAGCCGAAGCGGCGCTAAAGCAACAGCGAGCGGGCGGAGTGGCCCAGATGAGCGCGCGCGTTGGCGATCGTTGATCAGTGCTTGACATGCAAGTGATTAATTGCCAATCATTAGGCAAGTGATTACTTCCATATAGCAACATGGCAGAACGCCGCGACCCCGACATGCTGTTCAAGGCCCTGGCCGATCCCAGCCGGCGCAAGCTGCTGGACCTGCTGCATGCGCATGACGGGCGCACCCTCAACGAACTGTGCGAACACCTCGACATGACGCGGCAGGGCGTGACGCAGCACCTGGACCTGCTCGAGGCGGCGAACCTTGTCGCCACGATGCGGCGCGGTCGCGAGAAGTTGCATTTTCTCAATCCGGTACCGCTGCAGGAGATCTACGAGCGCTGGATCGCCAAGTTCGAAAAGCCGCGCCTCAAGGCGCTTTCGGAGCTGAAACGACGGCTGGAGAAAGCCAATGGCTAAATCGACCTTTGTCTACGTGACCTACATCCGCACCACGCCGGAGAAGCTGTGGTCGGCGCTGACCGACGCGGCGTTCATGAAGCAGTACTGGTTCGGCACGCACTGCGAAAGCCAGTGGACGGCGGGATCCTCGTGGACGCTGGTGTCCGGCGAGGGTCAGATCTTCGACGCCGGAGAGATCGTCGAGGCTGAGCCGCCGCGGCGCTTGGTGATCCGCTGGCAGCACCAGAACAAGTCCGAGCTCAAGGCTGAAGGCGCATCGCTCTGCACGATGGAACTCGAACGCATTGGAACCGCGGTCAAGCTCTCCATCACCCACACCATTGAGCGCGAGCCCTCGAAATTGATCGAGGCGGTGTCTGGCGGCTGGCCGAAAGTCATCTCCAACCTCAAATCCCTGCTGGAGACCGGCGCCGTCGTTCTGCAGGAGCCGTACCCCGAAGCGAAGCATCCCAGTGATGCGCGCGCCGGCTGCTGACACCCCGTCGCCGGCGCGGCCAAGGCTGCATTGGGTTCTGACCCTAGGCGAGCGCGCGCAGATCGGCGCGCAGCCGGTCCGCGCTCGACGGGGCGATGCGGCGCTCGGTCGCGACCTGCATCCTTTGCCAGATCGGCATCGCCTCGGTCAGCAAGAGGCGGCCGGCGCGGGTCAACATCATGCGCCGGCTGCGCCGGTCGGTGGCATCGATCGTTACCTTCACCAGGCGGCGCCGCTCGAGCGGCTTCAGATTGGCGGTGAGGGTGGTGCGGTCCATGCCGAGGAGCTCGGCGACCATGCCGATCGTCGCCGGTTCGGGCCGGTTCAGCGCCATCATCAGCGAGAACTGCCCGTTGGTGAGACCGACCGGCCGGAGCGCTTCGTCATAGCGCCGTGCCAGCGCCCGCGCCGCCCGCTGCACCGTGAGGCAGAAGCAGGCATCGCGCACCTCGGGCGCGATTTCATAGGGCAGCAGCTCGCGCTTTGACATGAGGCAATAGTGTTGATATCAACATAATTGTCAAGGACGAGGAGATCAGGCGAGAGTCGATGCCGACGGTGACCTTCACCCCCGCGCTCGAACGGTTCCTCGATGTCGCCGCGGCGACGGTGGACGGCGCCACGCTCGGCGAGGCCCTCGCCGCGGTGTTTGCCACGAAGCCCGCCTTGCGCGGCTACTTGCTCGACGATCAGGGCGCGCTCCGCCGCCATGTCGCCGTTTATGTGAATGGCGCGCCGGCGCGCGACCGTCTCAGGCTCAGCGACCCGCTTGCGCCGCGCGACTCGATCTATGTCTTTCAGGCACTGACCGGCGGCTAGCGTTGAGGGAGAAGAGAATGGCCGAGCGACTTCATGTCGGAACCCGCAAGGGCCTGTTCGAGCTCGAGCGCCGCGGCAGTTCGTGGGAGGTGGCTGGGACGCATTTCCTCGGCGAGCCGGTTTCCGCCGTGCTCGAAGACGCCGATGGCGTGCTCTTCGCCGCGCTCGATCTCGGCCATTTCGGCGCCAAGCTCTGGCGCCGCGATGCCGGCGGCGCCTGGCGCGAGCTGCCGGTGCCGGTCTTTCCGCCGAAGCCCGACGATGCCGGCGACGACCCCCATCCCTGGTCGCTCGGCAAGATCTGGGCGCTCGAGCCGGGCGGCGTTCCGGGAAGGCTGTGGGCCGGCACGATGCCGGGCGGGCTCTTTTGCTCCGCCGATGGCGGCACCTCCTGGTCGTTCTCCGAGGCGCTGTGGCGCCACCCCGAGCGCCGGTTCTGGGGCGGCGTCGCCGGCGGCGAGCAGCCCGGCATCAGCGCGGTGCTCGTCGATCCGCGCGATCCCGACGCGCTGCGCCTCGGCGTCTCGACCGGCGGCGTCTGGGCGAGCGAGGATGGCGGCGCCACCTGGCGCGTCATCAATCAAGGCATGCATGCCGATTACATGCCGCCGGAGCGCTGCGGCGATCCCGTCGCCCAGGACATTCACATGTTGGCGCGCTCCGCCGCCGATCCCGAGATCCTGTGGTGCCAGCACCATAATGGCGTCTTCCGCTCGAGCGACGCCGGGGCTCGCTGGCAGGAGGTGACGGCGATCCGCCCGTCGAAATTCGGCTTCGCCGTCGTCGTGCATCCGCGCGATCCCGATACCGCCTGGTTCGTTCCCGCCATCAAGGACGAGCGGCGCATCCCGGTCGATGCCCGGCTCGTCGTCGCCCGCACCCGTGACGGCGGACGAAGCTTCGAGGTCTTGAGCGACGGCCTGCCGCAACGCCATGTCTATGATCTCGTCTTGCGCCATGCGCTCGCCGTCGATGCCGGCGGCGACCGGCTGGCCTTCGGTTCGACCACCGGCGGTCTCTGGATCTCCGAAGATGGCGGCGAGTCCTGGACCATGCCCGAAGCG
>DATIYL010000016.1:0-6421 GCA_035517635.1 Allostellaceae bacterium
CAGCCCGGCCTCGGCGAGCCTCTGCCGCACGCTCTCGGCATAGGCATCGGCTTCCGACGTGATGGTCGCCACCACCGCCTGGACCGGGGCGAGCCAGAGCGGCAGCCGCCCGGCATATTGCTCGATCAGGATGGCGATGAATCGCTCCATCGAGCCGAGGATGGCGCGGTGCAGCATGACCGGGCGATGGCGCTGGCCGTCCTCGCCAATATAGCTGGCATCGAGGCGCTCGGGCAGGACGAAATCGACCTGCAAGGTGCCGCATTGCCAGTCGCGGCCGATGGCATCGCGCAGCACGAATTCGAGCTTCGGCCCATAGAAGGCGCCTTCGCCGGGGTTGAGCACGAAAGGCAGCCCGGCCGCTTCGGTCGCCGCTTTGAGCGCGCCTTCCATCTGGTCCCAGACGTCATCCGTGCCGGCGCGCACCGGCGGCCGGTCCGAGAATTTGACCGTCATCTCGGGAAAGCCGAAATCGCGATAGACCGAGCGCAGGAGATCGCAGAACGCCACCGTCTCCGCGGTGATCTGCGCTTCCGTGCAGAAGATATGCGCATCGTCCTGAGTGAAGGCGCGCACGCGCATGATGCCGTGCAGCGCCCCCGAGGGCTCATTGCGGTGGCAGGAACCGAACTCCGCAAGCCGCAGCGGCAACTCGCGATAGCTGTGGAGATGCTGCCGGAAGATCTGCACATGGCCGGGGCAGTTCATCGGCTTCACCGCCAGGACGCGCTCCTTGCCTTCATCCTCGTCGCGCACGGTGAACATGGCGTGGCGGAACTTCTCCCAATGGCCCGAGGCGACCCAGAGCGAGCGGTCGATGAGCTGCGGCGTCTTCACCTCGACATAGCCGGCGCGCTCGAGCCGGCCGCGCAGATAGGACTCGATGGTGCGGTAGAGCGTCCAGCCCTTGGGATGCCAGAAGACGCTGCCCACCGCTTCTTCCTGCTGGTGGAAGAGATCGAGCTCGCGGCCGAGGCGGCGGTGATCGCGCTTCTCCGCTTCTTCGAGCTGGAAGAGATACTGCTTCAGCGCCTTGTCGTCGGGCCAGGCGGTGCCGTAAACGCGCTGCAGCTGCTGATTGCGGGCATCGCCGCGCCAATAGGCGCCCGCCACCTTCATCAGCTTGAAGGCGTGGCCGAGCCGGGCCGTCGAGGGCAGATGCGGCCCGGTGCAGAGATCGATGAAGCTGCCCTGGCGATAGAGGCTGATCGCCTCATCGGGCGGGATCTCGTGAATCCACTCCGCCTTGTATTTCTCGCCGATCGACTTGAAGAATTCGACGGCGCGGTCGCGCTCCCACTCCTCGCGCGTGATCTTTTCGTCGCGATCGACGATCTCGTGCATGCGCTTCTCGATGCGCTCGAGATCCTCCGGCGTGAACGGCTCGTCGCGGGCGAAATCGTAGTAGAAGCCGCTGTCGGTGGCCGGGCCAAAGGTCACTTGCGTCGCGGGATAGAGCTCCTTCACCGCTTCCGCCAGGACATGTGCCGCGTCATGGCGCAGGATCTCCAGCGCCTCGGGCGAGTCCCGCGTCAGGATGGCGACCCGGGCGTCGCCCCCGATCGGCGCCGCGAGGTCCCTGGCCTCGCCATCGACCTTGATCGCGAGCGCCGCCTTGGCCAGGCCAGGGCCAATCGACTGGGCGATCTCGGCGCCGGTGACCGGCCCGGGAAAGCTCTTCGTTTTGCCGTCGGGAAGCGTGATGGTAACGGAGCTCATGGGCGGCCGATTTAGCCGAAGGCAAGGGTGGCGGCAACCTCTTCGACGGCGAGATCGGCGAGATCGGCGCGGCGCAGCACGGTCACGCGCGCCCCGCGCGGCGCGGTGAGCGCGGGATCGGACTCGGCGGAATAGAGCACGGTGGCGGGTGCGCCCGCGGCGACGATGAGATGCATCGGCCCGGTGTCGTTGCCGACGGCATGCAGCGCGCGGCGGCCGAGAGCGACGATCTCGCCGAAGCCGGTCTTGCCGGTGAGGTCGCGCGCCTCGGCGCAGCGCGCGGCAATGGCGGCGCCGAGCGCTTGCTCCTGCGCGCCGCCCAGCACCACCGGCATCACGCCCCGGCGCACCGCCAGCGCCGCCAGCGCCGCGAAACGCTCGACCGGCCAGCGCTTCTTCGGCCGATGCGCCGAGCCGCCGGGCACCAGCAGCAGCAGCCGATCCGGCAGGCCCCAATGGGCGATATCGCGCGCCGCCCAGGAGAGATCGGGCAGCGGCACCGCGGCGATGCCGGCAAGACGCAGCTGCTCGGCCTGGCGCTCGATGGTGTGCAGGTGATCGCGGCGCGGATTGGCATGCGGCAAAGAGGCGCTGGGCGCGATCCCGGACCAGTCGGGCCGGCCCATGAGCCAATGATAGAAGCTCGACCGATCCGAGGTCTGCAGATCATAGACGCGGTCGAAGCGGCCGCCGCGCAGCAGGCGCGCGAGGCGCCACCAGCCGATCGGGTTCAAGAGTCCGGGCCGCTCGTCGATCAGCACCCGGTCGAAATAAGGCGCGGCGCGCGCCAGCTCGGCATAAGGCTCGGTGGTGAGCAGCGCGATCTCGTCGCCGCCGTGATGCCGGCGGATCGCCGCCGCCGGCCCCATCGCCTGGACGAAATCGCCGAGCGCGCCGAGCTTGATGATGAGAATGCGCATCGGCGCGTCAGCGGCGGACCCTCACCCTCCCAGCGCTGCGCGCTGGGCCCCTCCCTCTCCCGCAGGCGGGAGAGGGGCTTGATGGGCGTGGCCCCTCTGCCGCACGAGCGGGAGAGGGAGGGGCCCATGGCGATAGCCATGGGAGGGTGAGGGAAACGCCATGGTCGCTACGCTGCCACCGGCCCTGCCGCGGCCGCCGGGAACAGGATCTCCTCATAGACGGCGAGCGTGCGGGCGGTCATGGCGTCGGTCGTGAAATGCGCCCGCATATGCGCGATCGCGCGCAGCGCCAAGGCCAGGCGCTCGGCGGGGCCCAGCGACAGCGCCGCGGCCAGCGCCTCAGCGAGGGCTTCGGGATCGCCCGGCGGCACCAGCCAGCCGGTGTCGCCGTCGCGCACGATCTCGCGCGCGCCGCCGTGATCGGTGGCGATCACCGGCCGGCCCATCGCTTGCGCCTCGGCGATAACGCGGCCGAAGCCTTCCGGCCGCGTCGAGGCGGAGACGACGACATCGGCCAGCATGTAAGCGGCGGCGATGTCGCGGCAATCCTCGATCACGTGGAAGAGGCCGCCCAGGCCTCGCCGCGCGATCGTGTCGAGCAGCTGCTGGCGGTAGCGGCCTTCGCCGGCGCCGACGAGGAGACAGCGCAGATCGCGCCGGTCGAGCCGCGCCACGGCGTCGACCAGGACGAGCTGCCCCTTCCAGCGCGTCAGCCGGCCCGGCAGCATCACCACCTGCACGCCGTCGGCAAGCTGCCACTCGCGCGACAGGCGGATGACGCGCTCGGCGCTGACGCGCTCGGGGTCGAAGCGGGTGAAGTCGACGCCGCGCTCGATAATGCGCAGCTTTTCCGGCGGCACCGAATAGACGCGCATCGCATGCTCGGCAACGAAGCGCGAGATGGCGATGACACGCTCGCCTTCGGCCATCACCCGGTTGTAGCGGCGCTTCAGCCAGGTGCGGTCGCCATAGGCGTTGTGGAAGGTCGTGACGAAATGGCAGCCGGTGCGGCGCGCCGCGCCCAGCGCGCTCCAGGCCGGCGCGCGGCTGCGGGCGTGAATGATGTCGATGCGTTCGCGCCGGACCAGCTGCGCCAGACGCTCGATATTGCCACGCATGGTGAAGGGATTCTTCGAGGCGAGCGGCAGCTCGACATGGCGTGCGCCGGCGCGCTCGAGCTCGCGCACCATCGGACCGCCTTCCGAGGCGACCACCGCTTTCCAGCCGGCGGCGACGAGCGCCGCCGCGACTTCGACGGTGCCGCGCTCGACCCCGCCGGTGACGAGTCGCGGCAGCACCTGCAGCACCGCCGGGGGGCGGGTTCCCGCCGCCGCCGTTCCGGTGCTAGTCTCGGCCTCGATCGTCATTGAAGCGGTTGTGATGCGATGAGCCTGTTGCCGACGCCGAGCTCGAGCGAGCCCGAGCCGCGCATCTTAACACGCGAGGACGGCGCGACAATCGCCTACCATCGCCATGCGGGCAAAAGCCCCGGCGTGATTTTCCTCGGCGGCTTCATGTCCGACATGACCGGCACCAAGGCGCGCCGACTCGATCATTTCTGCCGCGCGCGCGGCCAGGCCTTCCTCCGCTTCGACTATTTCGCGCATGGCGCCTCGTCCGGCGATTTCGCCGCGGCCACGGTCGGACGCTGGCGCGAGGATGCGCTCGCCGTGCTCGATCAATTGACCGAGGGGCCGCAGCTCCTGGTCGGCTCCAGCATCGGCGGCTGGATCATGCTGCTGGCGGCGCTGGCGCGGCCGCAGCGCATCGCCGCGCTGGTCGGCATCGCTGCTGCGCCGGACGCGACGGAAGCGCTGATGTGGGCGAGATTTTCGCCGGAGATTCGCGAGCGCATCCAGCGCGAGGGCTCGGCGCGGCTGCCTTCGGCCTATGACCCGGCAGGCTATCTCTTCACCCGCGCCCTGATCGAGGACGGGCGCCGCCACTTGCTGATGGGCGGCCCGATCGCGATCGATTGCCCGGTGCGGCTGCTGCATGGCATGCGCGACCCCGACGTGCCTTGGGAATGGAGCCTCGCGCTCGCCGAAAAGCTCGCGAGCCCGGACGTGCAGGTGACGCTGATCAAGGACGGCGACCACCGGCTTTCCACCGAGAGCGATCTCGCGCTGCTCGAACGGACGATCGCGGCGCTGCTTTAGCCTGCCTCGTTGCGCAACGCAGCGAGCCCCTCGCGATAGCCGGGATAAAGGAGCCGCACCCCCAGCGCCGCTTTGATGCGGCGATTGGCGACACGCTTGTTGTCGTCGTAGAAGCTGCGCGCCATCGGCGTCAGCTCGGCTTCGGCGAACGGCACGAGCGGCGGTAGCGGCACGCCGAGCAGGCGGCAGGCATGGGCGATCACCGCCTCGGGCGGCGCGGGATCGTCGTCGGCGACATTGTAGACCGCGCCGGGGTCGGGACGCGCCATCGACGCACGCAGCACCTGGACGATGTCGGCGACATGGATGCGCGAGAACACCTGGCCGGGCTTGTCGATGCGTCGGGCGCGGCCCTGGCGCACGGTTTCGAGCGCGCTGCGCCCCGGCCCGTAGATGCCGGCCAGGCGAAAGACATGGACCGGCAGCGCGTAACGGCGGTGGAGCTCGAGCCAGCCGGCCTCGGCAGCGGCGCGGCGGCGGCCGCGCTCGCCGCTCGGCGCGAGCATCGAGGTCTCGTCGACCCAGGCGCCGCCGCGATCGCCATAGACGCCGGTGGTGGAGAGGTAGCCGAGCCAAGCGAGGTCCGGGAGCGCGGCGATGTCGCCGCGATGCTCATCCAACACCGGGTCGCCATCGGCATCGGGCGGCACCGAGACGAGCAGATGCGTCGTGCCGCGCAGCGCCGTACCGGGATCGGCGAGCGGCGCACCGCGGGTGAAGCGGTGGAGCGGGATGCCGCTCGCACCGACACCGCCCTCACGGCTGGTGCCGGCGATACGCCAGCCTTCGGCGGCGAGCGCACGGGCGAGAAAGCCAGCGCTGTAGCCGAGACCAAAGCAGAAGAGCGCGCCGCCGCTCATCGCGCGACATACAATCTGTAGTTGCTCAATTTCAGCACGAAATTCTTACCTCTAGAAGGTTTGCCGTCGCGCGCGAGAATGTTATCAGAGCGGTAACGAGGTTCGGCTTACAATCATTGCCCGGTCAACCTCCCCCAGCCTGCGACGCTGCGACGCCTGCTGCCGGACGGCGCGGCACGGGGATACTTGAGCGCGAGCGTGCTTATTCTGAGCGGGGTCTTTGCGTGTCGAGCGGGGATGCCCTCGGGGGACGGGTGCGGGGACAATGAATCGTGGAGTGGTAGCGATCGCCTTCATGGCGCTGCTCGCGGGCGGCGGCCTTGCTTATCGTGCGCTCAGCATCCGCCAGGCCAATTCCCAGACGGTGCAGAACGGGCGCGCGGCGCCGGCGATCCCGGTGCTGGTGGCGCCGGCCGAGCGCCAGACGATCGCGATCAAGCTCGTCGCCATCGGCACGGTGCAGCCGATCGCCACGGTCGGCGTCAAATCGCGCATCGACGCCCAGATTACCGAGGTCAAAGTCCAGGACGGCCAGTACGTCAAGCAAGGCGACACACTGTTCCTGCTCGACAGCCGCGCCGCCGAAGCGCAAGTGCACCAGGCCGAGGCGCAACTGGCGCGCGACAAGGCGCAGCTCGTCAACGCCAACCGCGATGTCGCCCGCTACGCGCCGCTGGTGGCCAAGGATTTCGTCTCGCATCAGCAATACGACACCGCCGTCACCACGGCCCAGGCGCTCGCAGCGAGCGTCGAGTCCGACCAG
>DATIYL010000017.1:0-32166 GCA_035517635.1 Allostellaceae bacterium
TCCTCGCGCCGTTCCTCGATCAGAGCAGCCCCGACCTGCCGGGCTTCGATGTCGATGTCGATTTTCGCGTCAACCGCCGCTTCGAGCAGGGTGCCGATCAGATCATCGATTGGCAGCTCGCGATCGGCGATCAAGTGTTCCGGCGCGGCCAGCCGGGCAAGCCCGTGCGCTGGCATCTCGGCGATCCCGTGACGGTGAGCCTGCGCTGGGCCAAGGACGGGCCGACCTCGCCGGTGCTGCAGGGCGTCGCCGATGCCGAGGAGCTGAAGACCCGGGTGGTGAGCTGGAGCTACGACGATCGCTGGGCGCTGCTGCGCCTCCTCATCGATCACCGCACGCCGTCCGAGGAGCTCGACCGCAACGCCGTGCTGTCGCCGCAGGTGCTGAGATTCGGCGCTCAAACCGTCGCGGTGATCGGGCCGGACACGCGGGCGCCGGGACCGGTGGGGCGGGCGCGGGCGTTCATCCGCGTCCGCCTCTCCGCCGTCCCGCCCGGCGGCAAGGCGCCGGTGGCGGTGGCGATGCCCGATTTCCCGACGCGCGCCCCCTTGCTTCTGGGCGAGGCTGAGCGATGACCGCGGAGACACTGCAACGCACCGAGCCGGCCATGCCGGCGGAGGACGCGGCGCTGCTCGACGGCATCGACATCGATGCGATCCTGGCGCCGCTGTCGGGCGAGCAACCGGCCGGCCCGTCGCTGCGCTTCGCCGGCGACTACGACTGGATTCGCGAGGCGCGGCGCGAGGAGGATGCGAGTCTGCCGCAAGGCGTCTGGCAGAGCGAGCTGAAGCGCGCCAATTGGGATGAGGCGGTGCGCCTGTGCGCCGAGGCGCTGGCGCAACGCTCGAAGGACGTCCAGATCGCCTGCTGGCTGCTCGAGGCGCTGATCCACCGCGACGGGTTTGCCGGCATTCCCGTCGGCCTCGGCGTCATCATCGGCCTCTGCAACGCCTTCTGGCCGAGTCTCCACCCCGAGATCGAGGGCAAGGATCTCGCCTATCGCGTTGCGCCGTTCGAATGGGCCAATGCGCATCTGCCGCCGGTGATCTATCGGCTTGCGCTCACCCAGCCAGGGATCGTCACTCCCGACGTCTACGCCTGGGAGCACTACGCCAATGCGCTGCGCCTCGAGCAGATCCAGAAGGCGCATCCCAGCGCCAAGCCGCCGGCCGGCGTCCGGCTTGCCGAGGTCGAAGCCGCCATGGCGGCAACGCCTTCCGCCTTCTATCGCGGCGTTTTGCGCCGACTCGACGCGGCCCTGGCCTTGCTCGGCGATCTCGATCATGTGCTCGGCGAGCGTTGCGGCAAGGAGGCGCCGAGCGTCGCCGGCCTGCGCGGCGCGCTCGTCAATATCCGGGGCCTGGTGCAGACGGTGCTGCGCAACAGAGGAGAGGTGCCGGCCATGGCGGAACAAACCAATCCGGCGCCGGCGCTGGCGTTGGCGGCGGAGGAGCCGCCGCCTCCGGTCGCCTATGACGGCGCCATCCACGATCGCGAGCAGGCCTATCGCCTGATCCTCGAGGTCGCCGAGTTCCTCGCGCGCACCGAGCCGCATAGCCCCACGCCCTATCTGCTGCGGCGCGCCTATTCCTGGGGAATGATGCCGCTGCACGAGTTGCTCGGCGAGATGACTCGCGGGCGAAACGACCTCGCCGCGCTGTTCGAGCTGCTCGGGATGCAGCATCGTTAGGTTTAATGCTGCGTTAGTCGATGACGATATTGAGACGGTAGATGAAAACGCTGCGACAACATAATCATCGAGTTCGCCACAATCCGCTTGATTGAGTAGAGCGAATCATTTTAACTCGCTAGGCGCTGGAGACAGGTACGAGAGGGCACTTCGCACATGGCCGAAAGCACGCAACACAAGCTCGATCGCGTCCGTCCGCCGCGGGTACAGATCACCTATGACGTCGAGATCGGCAACGCGATCGAGAAGAAGGAGCTCCCCTTCATCGTCGGCATTCTCGCCGACCTCTCGGGCAAGCCGGTCGAGGCGCTGCCGCCGGTCAAGGACCGGAAATTCGTCGAGATCGACCGCGACAATTTCAACGACGTGCTGGCGGCGATCGGGCCGCGACTCGCGTTCCGCGTCCCGAACAAGCTGGTCAAGGACAGCAAGGACCAGCTCAATATCGAGCTCACCTTCAAGAACATGGACGATTTCGGCCCGGTCGAGATCATCAACCAGATACCGGCGCTGAAGAAGCTCTACGACGGGCGCCAGCGGCTGCGCGATCTGCTGACCAAGCTCGACGGCAACGACAATCTCGATGCGCTCCTCAAGGACGTCATCAGCAGCACCGAAAGCCAGGCCGCGCTCAAGAAGGACCTGGGCGAGGGCGGCAAATAGACCCCCGCCTCGTAAACCGGCTCAGCGAGGAGAGACAAGCACATGGCTGAGGAAACCCAGACGCAGGGCGGCAATGGTGCGGCCCCGGCGACCCTGCTCGACAAGATCATCGTTGAAGGCAAGCTCGCGCGCGACGAATCGCAACGCGAATACGCCCGCGACCTCGTCGGCGAATTCGTCCACGACGTGCTTGCCGAGGGCGGCACGGTCAAGGCCGATGTTGCCGAAGCGATCAACGACCGCATCGCCGAGATCGACGATCTCCTGAGCGCGCAGCTCAACGAGATCCTCCACCATCCCGATCTGCAGCGGATGGAAGCCTCGTGGCGAGGCCTCAACTACCTCGTCATGAACACCGAGACCAGCACCGGGCTCAAGCTTCGCCTGCTCAACATCACCAAGGCGGAGCTGTTCAAGGATCTCGACAAGGCCGTCGAGTTCGACCAGAGCGCGCTGTTCAAGAAGGTGTACGAGGAAGAGTACGGCACCTTCGGCGGTCATCCCTACAGCATGCTGGTAGCCGACTACGAATTCGGCCGGCATCCGCAAGACACCCAGCTGCTGCAGAAGATTTCGAGCGTCGCGGCAGCGGCCCATGCCCCCTTCATCGCCGGGGCGAGCGCGCGGCTCTTCGACATGGACAGCTTCACCGAGCTCGGCATTCCGCGCGATCTCGCGAAGATCTTCGAGAGCCTCGAGCTCGTCGCCTGGCGCTCGTTCCGCGAGAGCGAGGATTCGCGCTATGTGACGCTGGTGCTGCCGCACATCCTGCTGCGCCTTCCCTACGGCCCCAACACGGTGCCGGTCGAAGGCATGAACTTCGTCGAGGACACCGACGGCCGCGACCACGCCAAATATCTCTGGGGCAACGCCGCCTGGGCGCTCTCCACGCGCATCACCGACGCCTTCGCCAAGCATGGCTGGACCGCGGCGATCCGCGGCGTCGAGGGCGGGGGCAAGGTCGAAGGCCTGCCGGCGCACACCTTCCTCACCGATGAAGGCGATGTCGCGCTGAAATGCCCGACCGAGATCGCCATCACCGACCGGCGTGAGAAGGAGCTCAGCGATCTCGGCTTCATCACGCTGGTGCACTGCAAAGGCACCGACTACGCCGCGTTCTTCGGCGCCCAGACGACGAACAAGCCGAGGATCTACAATCTCGCCACGGCGAACGCCAACGCTGCGCTCTCGGCGCGGCTGCCCTACATGCTCAACGCCTCGCGTTTCGCGCATTACATCAAGGTCATCATGCGCGACAAGATCGGCTCCTTCATGACCAAGGAGAACGTGCAGTCCTATCTCAACACCTGGATCATCGACTACGTCCTCGGCAAGGACGATGCCGGCCAGGATCTGAAGGCGAAATACCCGCTGCGCGAAGCGCGCGTCGATGTCTTCGACGTGCCGGGCAAGCCCGGCGTTTATCGCGCCACCGTGTTCCTGCGGCCGCATTTCCAGCTCGAAGAGCTGACGGCGTCGATCCGCCTGGTGGCGGAGCTGCCGCCGCCGGCCGCGGCCTGAGCCCGGGATAGGCAGAGAGAAAGAGGAGACTCTTCATGTCTGGCAATATGTTCCTGAAGCTCGAGACTCCCAACATTACCGGCGAGTCCTCGGACAGCGAACACACCGGCGAGATCCAGGTCCTGTCTTGGAGCCATTCCTTCAACCAGCCGACCTCGCCGACGCGCAGCTCGGCGGGCGGCGGCACGGTCGAGCAGGCGAACCATTCCGACTTCAGCTTCACCAAATATGTCGACAGCGCGACCGACGATCTGCTGAAGCAGTGTTGGAGCGGCAAGATGATCGGCAAGGGCACCTTCACCGCGTTTCGCGCCGATGGCGACAACAAGCCGGTGAAATACCTCGAGATCGTCATGTCGAACATCATCATCTCGAATGTCAGCTTCGGCGGCGGCACGGGCGACATTCCGACCGAGACCGTGGCGCTCAGCTACGGCATCGTCGAGTACAAATACATCCCGCAGAAGAAGGATGACGGCTCCGCCGACGGCGCCCAGCCGGTGAAGCACGATCTGGTCAAGCAAGAGGTGTCGTAAGGTCGCCGTGCCGTCGCGGGCGACCGGCACCGGGGCGTCGGCGATGTCATGAGCGAACCGCGTTTCGTCCCCGGCGCCGCCGCGCCGCTGTTCGAGCGGCTCACCGATCTCGATCCGGAAGTCGACACCGAGGCGCAGCCGCTGCGCATGCTGTCGCCCGCCGCGCTGCGCCAGTCGGTCGCGCGCGAGCTCGATCGGCTGCTCAATACCCGCGCGCCGGTCGCGGCCGACATCCTCGCCGCCCGCGCGCGCAGCACCATCGATTACGGCATACCGGATCTGTCGCTGTTCGGTCTGCGCGACTTCGACAGCGAGACCCGGCTCGCCGAAGTGCTGCGCCAGGCGATCGAGACCTATGAGCCGCGGCTGTCGCAGCCGCAAGTGCGCATCGAGCGCAGCACGCGGCAGAACGGCGCGCTGATCATCCATGTCGATGGCGAGCTGCATCTGGGTTCGATGATCGAGCCGATCTCCTTTGCCGTCTCGGTGCAGGGCACCGGCGAGAGCCATGGCGAGTGACGGGCTCGACGACATCCTCGCCTACTATCAGCGCGAGCTCGCCTATCTCCGCCATCGCGGCGGCGACTTCGCGCGCCGCTACCCCAAGGTCGCCAACCGCCTCGAATATGGCGGCACGGAATCGCAGGACCCGCATCTCGAGCGGCTGATCGAATCCTTCGCCTTCCTGACGGCGCGTCTCCAGCGCAATATCGACAGCGAATTCCCCGAAATCCCAACCGCGTTGCTGTCGGTGCTCTACCCGCATCTGGTGGCACCGGTGCCGTCGATGGCGATCGCGCAGTTCACCGTCGATGCCGCGCAGGCGCGCGCGGCGCAGGGCTTCCTCATTCCGCGGCAGACGGCGGTCTTCGCCGAGACCGCGGGGCCGCAACGCGACCGGCTCACCTGCCGCTTCCGCACCGGCTATCCGGTGACGCTCTGGCCGATCGAGATCGCCAATGCCGATCTCGCCCCGGCGGCCGATTACGGTTTTCTCGACATGATGCCGGACGCAGCTGCGGTGCTGCGCCTGCGCCTGCAATGCCAGGGACAATGGAGCTTCGCCGATGTGGCGCCGAAAAGCCTGCGCTGCTTCATCCACGCCGAGCCCGGCGTCGCCGGCACCGTCTATGAGCTGCTGTTCAACGAGCTGCTGGGCATCGCCGTCATCCCCGAAGGCAAGAAGGCGCCGGCGGCGATGCTGCCGGCGGACGCCGTCGAGCCCGTCGGCTTCGCCGCCGAGGACGGCCTTTTGCCTTATCCCGGCAACACTCATCTCGGCTACCGCCTGATCCAGGAATATTTCGTCTTTCCGCAGAAATTCCATTTCTTCGAGCTGACGCGGCTGCCGCCGTTCGGACCCTGCCGATCGGTCGATCTGCTGTTCCTGCTGCGCACCAGCCCGCAGCGGCGGCTCGGCATCAACCGGCGCAGCTTCGCGCTGGGCGCAACGCCGATCGTCAATCTCTTTCCGAAGACGACCGAGCCGATCCGCATCGACCAGACCAAGACCGAATATCTGCTGGTCCCGGACAATCGCTGGGAGCGCAGCACCGAGATCCACTCGATCCTCAAGGTCTCGGCGACGTCGGATGTCGCCGATGACAGCCGCACCTTCCAGCCCTATTTCTCCTACGATCATCACTCCTCGATGAGCCGGCAGGGGGCGTTCTGGACGGCGCGGCGTCAGCCGACCGGACGCGCCGACATGCCCGGCACCGACGTGCTGCTCTCTTTCCTCGATCTCGGTTTCACGCCGACGCGGCCGCCGGCGCAGACCGTCTTCGCGCATACGCTCGCGACCAACCGCGCGCTTGCCGAGCATATCGCGCCGCAGACGCGGCTCGAGATCGAGATCGACGCGCCGGTCTCGGGCATCGCCGCGTTGACCAAGCCGACGCGCCAGCTCACGCCGCCTTTGGCCGGCGACACGCTGTGGCGGCTCATCTCGCATCTCTCGCTGAACCAGCTCTCGCTCGGCGGCGGCGAGCAGGGGCTCGCCGCGCTGCGCGAGATCCTGCGACTTTATGCGAGTCTCGACGACGGCACGGTGGAAAAGCAGATCCAGGGTCTGCGCTCGCTCGACAGCCGTCCGGTGGTGCGCCGCATCGGCAGCGATGGCTGGCGCGGCTTCTGCCGCGGCATCGAGGTAAAGCTCGGCGTCGACGAGACGCTCTATGTCGGCGCCAGCGCCTTTCTCCTCGGCGCGGTGATGAGCCGGTTCCTCGGCCTCTACGCCGCCGCCAACAGCTTCGCCCAGCTCGTGCTCACGAGCGCTCAACGCGACGGGATCTGGAAGACATGGCCGCCTTTGGCTGGCGAACGGATCGTCCTGTAGCTGAGCAGCTCTTCGCCGAGGCCTACCGCTTCGATTTCTTCCAGGCGGTGCACCTCCTCGAGCGTCTCATGCCGCGCGCGCCGCGCGTCGGCGACACCGCCGGCGTGCGGCCGGAGCCGGTGCGCTTCCGCTCGAGCCTGATGGCGGCCTTTCCCGCGAGCGAGATCGACCGGCTCGCGCTCGGCGGCCGGCCGGGCGAGCCGCCGGAGATGACCGTGAACTTCATGGGGCTTGCCGGCGGTTTCGGCCCCTTGCCGCCGCCGCTGGCCGAGCATGTGCTGGCGCGCGCCCGGCGCGGCGACACCGCCGGGCGGGACTTCCTCGACATCTTCAATCATCGGCTCGTGTCGCTGTTCTATCGCGCCCGCGCCAAGCACCGCCCAAGCCTCGCGCGCGGTACGCCGGCGGACAGCAATTTCGCGCTCTATCTTTTCGCGCTGCTTGGCCTGGCGCTGCCGGAGCTGCGCGGGCGCTTGGCCTTCCCGGATCGGGCTTTGCTGCACTACGCCGGGCTGCTCGCCGAGCGGCCGCGCAGCCTGCACGGGCTCGAGCGGTTGCTGGCGGATTATTTCGGCGTCCCGGTGAAGGGGAGGGCGCTCGAAGGCCGCTGGCTTGCCATCGACGCGTGCGAGCAGACGCGGCTCGGCCGCTCCGGCCGCAACACGAGGCTGGGCCAAGGCGCCGTGCTCGGCCGCCGCGCCTGGGACCAGCAGGCCGGCATCCGCCTCGTCCTCGGCCCGCTCTCCTATGCGCGGTTCCGCGCGCTGCTGCCCGACGGCAACGCGCATCAAAGGCTGATCGCGCTGGTCGGCTTCTACGCCGAGAGCCCGCTGGAGCCGGAGTTTCATCTCGTGCTCAGCCCGGCAGAAGTGCCGGGCAGCCGTCTCGGCCGCGCCCATGGCGCCAAGCTCGGCTGGACGAGTTTCCTGACGACGCGCCAACGCACGGCACTGGCCGAGGTGCGCCTCGGCCGCGGCGTCGCCTTGGCAACCGCATGACCGACCTCGGTGTGCGCCCTAGAGAGGAGGATGAATGAGCTCCGCCAGAGTGATCCAGGGCTATTTCCGCGGCGGCCGGCCGCGCTTCATGGGGGCAATGCAACGCCAGGCAGTGCAGATGCAGAGCACTGCAGCACCCTTGCCTGACACGCTGCAGCATATCGGCGCCGGGGGCGTGAGTCGGCCATTGCCGGAGCCGCTGCAGCAGAAAATGGAGTCGCTTTTCCGCACGAGCTTCGACGATGTGCGCGTTCATGTCGGACCGGAAGCCCCGTCGATCGGCGCGCTCGCCTTCACCAAGGGTTCCGACATCTATTTCGCGCCTGGGCAATATGATCCGGCGAGCCCGCGCGGGCAGCAGCTCATCGGCCACGAGTTGGCCCATGTCGTCCAGCAGCGCGAGGGCAGGGTGCAAAATCCACAAGTCGCCGGCGTCGCCGTGGTGCAGGATCCCGCCCTCGAGGCCGAAGCCGACCGCATGGGCCAGCGCGCGGCGGCGCAGGCGATGATGCAGCGGCGAGGCGGCTGAACCGACATGACGTTGCACGCCCTGGAGCGCGGCTGGAAGCATTTCAGCCGCAACATCTCCAAGCCCTTCACCGGCGCCAATGTCGAAAATCTGCGCGCGCTCGACAAGCTGCTGCGCGAGATCGAGCAGCAGGGCTATGACGCGACGCCGGCGCGGCTGAACCCGAGCCAGAACCCGCAGAAATTCAGCTACGGCAAGTTCGACTTCAGCTGGCTCACCGCGCTCTCCGACGATGAATTCCGCGCCATGCACAATGGCTGGCGCCTGGTGCTGCAAGTGGCGCTCCGCGGCGGCGGAGCGGGGGCCGGACGCATCGCTTTGGCGGACCGGCAACGCCTCGTCGACGGTCCGGGCACGCCGCAGATGTGGAAAGACCTGCAGGCGATCAAGGACCGCTACCGCACGCTGGCCAAGGAGAAGGTCAAGGGCTTCGTCAGCGCCAGCGTCGAAAAGCTGAAAGCGCTGGCGACGAAGCTCGAAGACGCCATCCATCAAAGCCCGACCTTCGGCGTCTACGCGAGCTACTACAGCACCGCCTCGGCGGTCTACGAGCGCGCGCAGGATGACGGCGCCGCCAACGACATGCAGCGCAAGATCCTGGCGGCAGGCGGTCTCTACAAGCTGGTCAAGTCGGGCGTCACCCTCGGCCGCACCATCGCCAGCTTCGGCGCCGATTTCAGCGCGGTGAAATCCGTCGTCCAGACCTCGTTCTCGGCGCTCAATTCGCTCGGCGGGCTGCTCGGCGGGCTCATCGACCTCGCGCGCGGCCGCGAAGCGGATTACCGCCGCTTGACCGCGCGGCTCGGCGTGGAGCAAGGGGTGGACCGGCTGATCCGGCGATTGCGCGACAAGGACCAGGAAGCGCTGGGCGAGCAGCTCGACCGCGGCGCCCATCGCCTGCAGCGCGGCGCCGACCTCACCGAAGAGACGCTGGTGGCGCTCGCGCGCGAGATGCGCCACGCCAAATTCTGGATGGACACCTTCGTCAAGGATCTCGCCGAGATCAAGCGCGAGCTCGCGGAGCCGCCCTTCATCACCGAGCTCAAGGACCGGCTCGCTGCGCTGCGCCGCGGCGATGACGAGGATGCCGGCCTGATCAAGCCGTCCGAGCTGCTCAAGGTCGAAGTCGCCGAGCGCAACACCCGCGCGCTGCTCCTGCAACGCGCCAACGAAGCGGAGCTGCATTATCGGCGCTTCTCCGAGATGCTCGGCAACGAATTGCGCAAGATGCAGGAGCAGCTCGCCGCCGTCGAAACCCGCCGCAGCCTCGCCGGCCAGCAGCTCGGCGCCGTCGGCGCCGGCCAGCAATTCGACACCGCGCGCAGCCTTGCCAATCAAGCGGCGAGCTTCGACCGCAGCAGGCTGCGTCCCGCCGGCCCGGCTCCGCCTCGGCCCGCACCCGCGCCAGACCCGCTGCGCGATGCGCTCGCCGCGCGGCGCCGCGCGATTGCCGGCGACGACGACGCCTGATTCGCGCGCTCGCGCGATTTTGGCACAACCCGTCTTTGCGCTGCGCATGGTAGTCTGCGTCGCTCGCACGTGTTCCAACCGATGAGGCCCGTCATCCCTGCCGCGTCTTTTTTGCCCCCGTTGCTCGGCACGCCGCGGTCGTGAGCGGTCGCGACAAGCGAGAGACGCGCGGACGGGCGAATGGCCGGCAGAGCGGTGGTTATCCACGCGTCACCGCGAGCTTGAGCGTCAATCTTCCGGCGGAAGATCGCCGCGCCGGCGCGACGCTGCGCTCCGGTGCAATCGGCGGCTGCCCGCCGCCGGAGCCGGCCAAACAGCGGGCGCGGCGCCGCAGCCCCGGCGAGCTCGGCCCGGCGGGGGAGCCGCGCGCGCAGGCGCCGCGCTCGACGCCGAGAGCCGCCGCGTCCAGCGCCGGCGACGACTCGCGCGCCGCAATGCCGGCGGGCGCTGCGAACGGCGCCGGCGGAGCGGAGCGACGCAAAGTCGTCACGGCACTGCCGCCGGCGCCTCATTCGGTTGCCGGGCTTCCCGGAATGAGCGTCTTCCTGGGCGAGCTTGGCAGCCCGGCTAAGGGAGAGGCGGCGACGCCCGCTGCGCAGCCGGCGGCTTTGCTGCTGGCGCGCGGCCTGCGCGCCGTGCCGAGTCTCGCCGATGTCAGCGTCTCGATCGGCGGCGATCCCGCCCGCAACCGCGGCTCGAGCCGGCTGGTGGCGCCGTTCCGCGCGCTCTTGCGCAAGCGCGACAGCCGCGTGACGGTCGCCGCGCCCGCAAGCCGTCCCGCCACGCATTCCGCCCCGGCCGCGCCGAGCGAAGCGCCTGCCGTGGCGTCGCCTCAGCGCACGGTGGTCGAGTCGGCGCCCACCGACACCGCCTTGCCGTCGCGACCGAGTCGGCTGCGCCGGGCGTCGCGCTATATCGTCAACGGCATCCTCGACGTCACCATTCGTCGTTTTCGCGCCGGCACTCCCCGCGGCGGAAACCCCCGGCGCGGCTGAGACCGCCGATATTCGATACGGGTCCCCGTGCCCAGCATGCTAAACTGCGGCGCGGCCGACGTGCCGCCGGGAAACGCTGCTCACCTTAACCATGTCCGACGTCAAAGCGCTCATTTCCAAGCTCAACCCGACCTGCAAGCGCGCCCTCGAAACCGCCGCCGAGCTGTGCCTGGCACAGACTCATTTCTCGGTCGAGATCGAGCATTTCCTGTTGCGGCTGGTGGAAAAGCCCGACGGCGATCTGCCGCGTGTCTTGCGCTACTACGAGATCGATGCCGGTGCCGTCGCGCAGCAGCTCAGCGCCGCCATCGAGAAGCTGAAGCGCGGCAATAGCCGCACGCCGAGCCTGTCGCCGCATCTGCTGGCGTTGTTCGAGGGGGCGTGGGTCACGAGCTCGCTGCGCCTCGGCCAACCGGCGATCCGCTCCGGCGCCGTGCTGCATGCGCTGCTCGAGGATGACGCGCTGCGTGCGCTGCTGCTCGAAGCGGTGCCGCTTCTCGCGATGGTGCCGCGCGGCCGGCTGGCGGAGGACTTGCCCGAGCTGGTGCGCGGCAGCGCCGAGGATCCGGCGGCGCAGCCCGCCGCTCCGAGCGCAAGCACGGCGCGCAGCCAAGCCGCGCCGACTCCGACACCGGCGCTCGATGCCTATACCATCGATCTCAGTGCCGAAGCTGCGGCCGGACGCGTCGACCCGATCATCGGCCGCGACGCCGAGATCCGGCAGATCGTCGATGTGCTGATGCGCCGGCGGCAGAACAACCCGATCCTCACCGGCGAAGCCGGCGTCGGCAAGACCGCGATCGTCGAAGGCTTCGCGCAGCGCATTGTCGCCGGCGATGTGCCGCCGCCGCTCCGCGCCGTGCAGGTGCGCATCCTCGATCTCGGCCTGCTGCAGGCCGGCGCCGGCATCAAGGGCGAATTCGAGAACCGGCTGAAGCAGGTGATCGAGGAGGTGCGCACATCGCCGCGGCCGATCGTGCTGTTCATCGACGAGGCGCATACCATGATCGGCGCCGGCGGCGCGGCAGGGCAGGGCGATGCCGCCAATTTGCTGAAGCCGGCGCTGGCGCGCGGCGAGCTCCGGACGATCGCCGCCACCACCTGGGCCGAATACAAGAAATACTTCGAGAAGGATCCGGCGCTGGCGCGGCGCTTCCAGGTGATCAAGGTCGAGGAGCCCGACGAGGCTGCGGCGATCGCCATGCTGCGCGGCCTCGTGCCGAAGCTCGAGCGGCATCACGGCGTGCGCATCCTCGAGGAAGCCGTCGGCGAGGCGGTGCGCCTCTCGCACCGCTACATCGCCGGGCGCCAGCTACCGGACAAGGCGGTCAGCCTGCTCGACACCGCCGCCGCGCGCGTCGCCATCGCCCAGGCAAGCCAGCCGCCGGCGCTGCAGGATGCGATCCGGCGCTGCGAGGCGCTGGCGGCGGAGATCGAGCTGCTGTCGCGCGAGAAGGTCGCCGGCCGCGATCACGCCGAGCGCATCGACCGGCTGCTCGAAGAGCAGGCGCACAGCGAAGAGACGCGCCATCGCCTTGCCGCACGCTGGGAGCAGGAACGCGCCACGGTGCGCCGCGTCACCGAGCTCGAGCGCGAGATCGAGAACGCGGCGCCGAACAAGGACATTGCCGGGCTTTTGGCGAGCCTCGGCGGCGTCCGCCTCGAGCTCGAAGCGATCCAGGAAGGCGAGGCGATGGTGCCGGCGCATGTCGACACGCGCACCATCGCCGAGGTCGTCTCCGGCTGGACCGGCATCCCCGCCGGCAAGATGCTGAGCGATCGCATCGAGACGGTGCGCCTGCTGAAGCCACGCATGGCAGCGCGCGTCGTCGGCCAGGACGCGGCGCTCGACGTCATCTGCCGCCGGATGCAGACCTATCACGCCGATCTCGGCGAGCCCGGCAAGCCGACCGGCGTCTTCCTGCTGGTCGGGCCGAGCGGCGTCGGCAAGACCGAGACGGCGATCACGCTCGCGGACCTGCTCTATGGCGGCGAACGCACGATGATCACCGTGAACATGTCGGAATACCAGGAGGCGCATTCGGTCTCGGGCCTCAAAGGCGCGCCGCCGGGCTATGTCGGCTATGGCAAGGGCGGCGTGCTGACCGAAGCGGTGCGCCGCAACCCCTATACCGTGGTGCTGCTCGACGAGGTCGAGAAGGCGCATCCCGATGTGCTGGAGCTGTTTTATCAGGTCTTCGACAAAGGGGTGCTGGAGGACAGCGAAGGCCAGGTCGTCAACTTCAAGAACGCGACCATCCTGCTCACCTGCAACATCGGCGCCGACACGATCATCGATCTCGTCCGTTCACGCCGCGGCGCGGCTGCCGTCGCGGAGATTGTCGACGCGATCCGGCCGGAGCTGGTGCAGCACTTCAAGCCGGCCTTCCTCGGCCGCCTCGTCATCGTGCCCTATCTGCCGCTTGGCGATGCCGAGGTCGAGGACATCGTGCGCCTCAAGCTGAAGCGCGTGCAGGAACGGTTCTGGGACACCTATCGCGCCGAGCTCATCTGCGGCAGCGACGTGGTGACCGCGATCGCCGCGCGCTGCAGCGAGATCGACAGCGGCGCGCGCACCATCGACAATCTCCTGACCAACACGCTGCTGCCGGAGCTCTCCGGCGAGATTCTGGCGCGCGTGACCGAGGGCGGCAGTTTCGAGCTCGTGCATATCGAGCTCGACGGCAAGGGCGGGCTGCGCTTCGTCTTCGACGACGACGTGGCGCCGGCGCGGTGAGATGAGCGTTCTCGGCTATACCCAGACCGGCTACACCTTCACCATCACGACGCCGCTCGGCGACGACATGCTGCTGCTCCAGGCCTTCGAGGGCGAGGAGCTGATCTCGGGCCTCTTCGAGTTCCGCGTCGACATGGACTCCGAGCATGGCGATCTCGATTTCACCAGCGTCGTCGGCCAGAGCGTCACCATCACCGGCGCCGACAAGGACGGCAACCAGCGCAATTTCAACGGCATCGTCGCGCGCATGGTGCAAAGCGGCCTCAGCTATCATTTCGAGGTGCGGCCGAAGCTCTGGGAACTGACGCTCGCCTCGGATAACCGCATCTTTCAGGCGAAATCCGTGCCCGACATCGTAAAGCAGGTGCTGCAGGAGCAAGGCGTCACCGACGTCAAGGACGCCCTCACCGGCACTTACGATCAGCGCGACTACTGCGTGCAGTATCGCGAAACCTGCTTCGACTTCATCTCGCGGCTGATGGAAGAGGAGGGCATCTTCTATTTCTTCCAGCACGAGGCCGGCAAGCACACGCTGGTGCTCGCCGACGATGCCAGCGCCTTCTCGGCCTGCCCCAATCTGTCCTCGGTCGCCTTCAAGCCGGAAAGCGCCAAGGCCTGGGAGGAACAGGATCTGGTGGTCGCGCTCAGCCTCGAGCAAAGCGTCGTCACCGGCAAATACCAGGCCGACGACTTCAATTTCGAGACGCCGACGACACAGCTCCTGTCGACCACGACGGGCAGCGGCAGCAGCTTCCAGATCTATGAATATCCCGGCCTCTACCAGACCAAGGACAAGGGCGATGCCTATGGCAAGAAGCGCCTCGACGGCATGGAAGTACCGGTGCGCCGCGTTTCCGGCGAGAGCACCTGCCGTGCCTTCGCCGCCGGCTACACGTTCAGCCTGACCGGCCATCCCCGCGGCGACGCCAACGATACCTATGTGCTGCGGCGGATCACCCATGCCGGCGGCCGGCGCCAGTACCGCAACAGCTTCCTGGCGTTTCCGTCGAGCGCGACCTTCCGGCCGCCGCGCGTGACGCCGAAGCCGCGCATCGCCGGCACGCAGACGGCGCTGGTGGTCGGCAAATCCGGCGAAGAGATCTGGACCGACAAATACGGCCGCATCAAGGTGCAGTTCCATTGGGATCAGCTCGGCCAGAACGACGAGAACAGCTCGTGCTGGATCCGCGTGGCGCAGGGCTGGGCGGGCAAGAATTGGGGCGCGATCTTCCTGCCGCGCATCGGCCAGGAGGTCGTGGTGAGCTTTCTCGAAGGCGACCCGGACCGGCCGCTGGTCACCGGCTCGGTCTATAACGGCCAGCAGCCGGTGCCCTATACGCTGCCCGACGAGCAGACCAAGAGCACGGTGAAAAGCAGCTCGTCGAAAGGCGGCAACGGCTTCAACGAGATCCGCTTCGAGGACAAAGCCGATAGCGAGGAAATCTACATCCACGCGCAAAAGGACATGAAGATCGACGTCCTCAACGACCAGACCACCACCATCACCAACAACCGCACGGTCACGATCCAGGAAAAGGACGACAGCCTGACGGTATCGAAAGGCAATCGCGCGGTGACGGTGAGCCAAGGCAATGAAAGCCTCACCGTGAGCCAGGGCGATCGCAGCATCGCCGTGAGCCAGGGCAAGGAGACGCACAGCGTCCAAAGCACGCGCGCCGTCACCGTCACCGGCAACGAGACGCACACCAACAGCGCCGACTTCACTCAGACGGTCAGCGGTAACTACACGCTCAAGGTCACGGGGAGCCTCACCATAGAGGCGACCGGCGATCTGACGCTGAAGACCGACGGCGCGCTCACCGTGCAGTCCGGGACCTCGATTTCGGTCAAATCGGGAACCGATCTCAGCGCGAGCTCCGGCACCGGCCTCAGCCTCAGCGGCGGCACGACCATGGAGATCAAGGGCAGCGCGTCCGGAACCGTCGATGGCGGCGGCATGCTGACGGTGAAGGGCGGCATGGTGAAGATCAATTGACGAGGCGCAGCATGGCGAGAGAACAGCCGTGAGCGGCGAGAGGGTCGCGGTTCGCCGCGACGCGGCCGGCACGCTGGTCTCCGAAGCCGCGCTGAAGGACGGCGTGCTGGCGGGATCGGCGGCGGGCTATCACCCCAATGGCCAAACGGCGCATACGGCTCAGTTCAAAGCCGGCAAGCTCGACGGCGAGATGGTGCAATACGATCCCGCCGGGCAGGTGACCGCGCGGATGAGCTTTCGCGACGGCGTGCTCGCGGGTCCGATGACCGTCTACGCCGAGGGCCAGAAGCTCGCGGAAATTCCCTATAGCCAGGGCGTGATCGAGGGCGAGATGAAGACCTATGACGCCGCCGGCCGGCTGCAGAGCATCATCCCGCACCAGGCCGGGAAGCGCCACGGCGTCATGACGGCGTTCCATCCCGGCGGCGCCAAGCTGCGCGAAGCGCCGTACAAGGCCGGGCGGCTCGAAGGCGACGTCATCGATTACTGGGAAAGCGGCGCGATCCGCCAGCGCGCTTCCTGGCGCGCCGGGCTGCTCGACGGTCCGCTCACCAGCTATCACGAATCGGGTGAGATCAACGAAGAAGCTTTCTTCGAGCAGGGCAAGCCGGTGGCGCAGCCGCAGACGGCGGCGCCAACGCCGCGTTCGGCGCCGAAGAAATCCTGGATCGACAAGACCTTCGGGGGCTGAGGAGGGCGCGCGATGGGCATACAAGTGGTGGCCGGGGCCGTGCTGCAATGCAGCTTCGGGGCGGCGCCGAGCGCGCTCAGCGTGCTGCCCGCCAAGCGAACCAATGCCGGCGGCCCGCCCGCGGCGAACATCATGGACTATGCGCCGATGGTCAACATTGCGCCCTTCGGCCTATGCAGCAGCATCGCCAATCCGACGGTGGCATCGGCGACAGCGGCGGCGCTGGGCGTGCTGACGCCGATGCCCTGCATTCCCAACACCGTTGCGCCCTGGAGTCCGGGCGCGCCGACGGTGATGATCGCCAACATGCCGGCGCTCGATGACAGTTCGGTCTGCATGTGCGCCTGGGCCGGGGTGATCAAGATCACCATGGCGGGTCAGGTGACCGTGCAAATCCCGTGACCCAAGGCTAGGGTGTGCACAGATTTTGCAACTCTCCAATCACCCACCATCGCTTTGCCCGCGAAAGCGGGCATCCAGAGCCTCAGATGCGATGCCCGATGACCCGAGCGCCGCGAGCGCGCTTGAAGCGGGCAAGGCAAGATTATAGAAGAGAGCGCAGGCGCGACCGGCATCACGCCGACCGCGCTGCGAGGCATCGTTGAGCAAGCAATTTGCACTAGCGCCGCATCGAGCAACGGCTTCTGCGGCCCAATCGAATCGGGCTGGGGCACAAGCGCCGCCGGGCGATGAGCTGGTCGCGCTCGGCCGCGACCGCTTCGGCGCCAAGGACGCCGCGCGCGGGCTGATCTCGCAGCCCGACGGCACTTATAATTTCGTGCGCACCCAAGGCGTGCGCCGCCTGGATCAGCGGCTGCTGATTTCGGCCAAGGCGGGCCATGTGCAACTGGCACAGGGCGCGCCCGTCATCTACGCCGGCACGGTGCGCTTCAGCGGCGGCACGCTCGATTGGTGGAGCAATTATTCCGGCCACTATCAGCCGATCGCCGCTTTTCGCGCCCAGGCGCAACTGCCGGAGGACAAGTTCGTGCCCTGGCAGCACTTGCAGCTCGGCGGCACGGCGATGCAGCGCGGCATGTTCCGCGACCGCCGCGCCCGTGCAGCGCCGGCGGCATCGTCTGCGGCGAAGGATGGCGGCGGCGCTTCGCCAGCACAATCCGGGGCCGCCGCGCCGACGCGAGCGGCCGCGCCGAAGCAGCAAGGCTGAGATGTGAGGATGCTGCCGCCGGCGGCTGTGGCGCGAGCGAGGAGGGGAGGGCGAAAGCCATGGCGATGACACCGCGGCAAGCGGCGGCGGTTTTCTTCGGCACCTCGCTGTTCGGCCTGCTGACCTTCAGCTCCGGCCTGATGATCGGCGTCGGCATCGGCGGCGATGCGAACCTGCCGGACATGGCCAGGCCCGCCGGCGCGCCGCTCGTCGGCAAACCGGCGGCCGCGCCGGCAGCGGCCCAGGCCATGGCCGCGCCGGCGCCGACAACCGCGCCCGCCGCCGCCGTCCTTGTGCCCATGCCGCAATCAGCGCCGGCCGCCGCGCCGCGGACCGCAGCACCGCCCACCGTCGCTCAGGCGCCAGCCGCCGCCAACGGCTCGGCGCAAGCCGCCGCGGCACAGCCGACAGCCATCGAACCGGTCGCCGTTAAGGATTTCCGCGTCGGCCTGCCGCTCGATGTCGCGCCCGCATCGCCGCTGCGCGGGCGCCTGGTCGAGGCTGCGCATGCCGCGCCGCGCGACCTGATCATCGCGCCACCCGCCGCCGCGGCAGCAGCCCCGCAAGCCTCCGCCGGTCCGGCGGCGGCACCGCCCATAACCCCGGCAGCACTGCCGGCCGCCGCCACGATGCCCGCGGCGCCGCCATTCGTTTTCTCCGTCCAGGTCGGCAGCTTCCTGGTGAAGGCCAATGCCGAGAGGCTGGCCTCAGAGCTCAACAAGCGCGGCTACGCGGCACAGGTCCTGGTGGCGCAAAGCCCGGGCGAGCCGGCCTGGTATCCCGTGGTTCTGCCGCCGGTCAGCGACGTCGCCACGGTCGCGCGCCAGGCTCAGGAATTTGCCGACAGCGAAGGCCGCAACGCCGAAGTCGTCTCCTGGCTGGCAGCGAAGTAAGCGGCGGCGCCGGAGCCCCGTGATGCCGATTTCCCGCAGCTGGTGCCGCGCCGTGCTCCATCCTGCACCGTGCGGCTCCCGCGGTTGCTCCGCAACCGCGGACGCCGCCGCCGACGAACGCTTCGCGCTCGCGGCGTATTTCCCATAATATACATTATGCGACTTAGCCATAGCGGCCGTCACCTCCGCCGGTTGCAATTCCCCCTCTCTCATCCCCTTGGAAAACAAAGCATTTTAGCGATTTAGACGGGCTTCGCGCTAATAGCTGCTTTACTTTTGGATGGTCTGCTAACCCTTCCGAGACCTTGGGGATAAGCTCGTTGTGGCGGGCGAACGGATAAAGATCGACCAGTCGGCCCTAGCGCGCCTTGCCGATGGCAACGCGCGCTTCCGGCGCGGCCTGCGCGGCGCGCTGCGGCCCCAGCTCGCCTATCACGACCTGAGCGGCCTCGACCTCGGCGGCATGGATCTTTCCGGGGTCGATTTCACCGGCGCTTCGCTGCACCGGGTCATGGGCCGGAATGTCGATCTGAGCGGCAGCAATCTGTTCGGCGCCGATCTGCGTATGGCGCAGCTTCAGGGTGCGAACCTTTCCCGCGCCGATATCCGCGGCGCCTGCCTGCGCGGCGCCGATCTCAGCGGCGCTGTGATGTTCGAGGCGGATCTGCGCGAAGGCACCCTCCTCCGCCAGGACAAGAAAGGCGGTTTGGCCCCGGTCGATCTCGAGGTCCTGCCGGTCGAGCTGGTGATCGCCAATCTGACCCGCGCGAACCTCACCCGGGCGCGGCTCGCCGGCGGCTTCGCCGTGCGCGCCGACCTCACCAATGCGGTGCTGCGCGGCGCCAATCTCGCCCGCATCGATCTGCGCAACGCCAATCTTACCGGCGCGGTGCTGGAGAATGCCGATTTGTCGCAAGCCAACCTGTCCGGCTGCTCGCTGCGCGGCAGCGTGCTCACCGGGGTGCGCTGGCTGGGCGTCGTCATGGACGGCGCCGACATGCTGGGCGCCGTGCTCGACGAGCCGGCGCGCACGGCCAGCCTCGGCGCGCTCAACGTGCCCCGGGGCAAGCAGACGCTGCCCGCGCCGCTCGAAGAGCTGGTCGCGGCACACGAGGCCTGGGTGCGCTCGGTCGGCACTGCGGGCAAGCGGCTGGAGCTCTCCGGCATCGAGCTCGGCGCCGTCGATCTGCAGAATCGCGATCTCTCCGGCGCCGTGCTGCTCAACTGCGTGCTCACCGGCGCGCGCTTCAACGGCGCGCGGCTGATGGTGATCGACCTCACCTTGGCGACGCTCGACCGCGCCGATTTCCGCGGGGCGGACATGCGCGCCGCGGTGCTGCGGCAGGCCTTCCTCTCCCATGCCAATCTCTGCGACGTCAATCTCGATGCCATCGTGCTCTCGGGCGATGCGATGCGCTCGCGGCCCAGCAATCTCGATCAGAGCCGGATGTGGAACGCGCAGCTCTGCAACGCCTCGCTGCGCCACGCGTCGCTGCTCAACGCCGATTTCCAGCGCGCCGATCTCTCCGGCGCGGATTTCAGCGATGCCCGCCTCGCCGGCGCGAGCTTCACCGGCGCCACCACGCGCGACACCAAATTCGACGGCGCCGATCTGCGCCATGTCCATGGGCTGAGGCTACCGGTGGCCGAAGCCGGCTGACGCGGCTCTCGCCGTGCTGGCCGCGAGCGCGTCTGCGTGCTAGCACTCTGCCATGCCTTCCGCTCCCGACGTTGCGGCGGCGCCGGCAAGCCCGGTCGGCCTGAAGACTTGGACCGGGTTCATCGCCATGAGCATTGGCATGCTGCTGGCGATCCTCGACATTCAGATCGTCGCGAGCTCGCTGCCGGAGATTCAGGTCGGGCTCCATCTGCCGCTGGCGCGACTCACCTGGATCCAGACCGCCTATCTCATCGCCGAGATCGTCGCCATCCCGCTCACCGGCTGGCTGACCCGCGTGCTGTCGACGCGCGGCGCGTTCGTTTTCGGCATTTCGGGCTTTACCGCCGCCAGCATCGCTTGCGCGCTTTCGACCGGATTCTGGTCGCTGGTGCCGGCCCGGGTGGTGCAGGGCTTTTGTGGCGGATTGCTGATCCCTCTCGTCTTCTCCGCCATCTTCCTGATGTTCCCGCCGGCTCAGCGGCCGCGCGCCACTGCGATCGCCGGAGCGATGGCGATGCTGGCGCCGACGCTCGGGCCGACGGTCGGCGGCTTCATCACCGACCGCTTTTCCTGGCATTGGCTCTTCCTCATCAATGTCGGGCCCGGCATCCTCGTCGCTCTGCTCGTGGCCGGGCTCGTCGATATCGACCGTCCCGAGCGGCGCAGCTTCGGCTCGGTCGACCTCTGGGCGCTGCCGCTGCTGGCGCTGTTCCTGGCCAGCCTCCAGATCGTTCTCGTCGAGGCGCCGCATCGCGGCTGGGGCGACCCGCCGATGCTCGGGCTCATCGGCCTTTGCCTCGTTTGCGGGATCTGGACGATCCGGCGCTGCCTCGGCCATCCACGGCCGCTGATCGATCTCGGCTGCTTCCGCGACCGCAACTTCGCGCTCGGCTGCGGCTTCAGCTTCCTTCTCGGCATGGGGCTCTACGGCGCGACATATCTCCTGCCCGTCTTTCTCGGCGTCGTGCGCTACTACGAAGCCTTCGACATCGGCCTCATCATGATCGTCACCGGCGCAACGCAGTTCGTCGTCGCGCCGCTTGCCGCCTATCTCGGACCGCGCGTCGATGCGCGCCTCCTGATCCTGGCCGGCTATGGCCTTTTAGGGGCGGGTCTCATCGGCAATGGCTTCATGACCTATGCGACCGATTTCTGGGGGCTGTTCTGGCAGCAGATGGCGCGCGGCGCCGCCGTCATGCTGTGCCTGCTGCCGAGCACGGCGCTGGCGCTCGACGCATTGCCGGCGGCGCGCGTCCCCAATGCCAGCGGCTGCTTCAACCTGATGCGCAATCTCGGCGGCGCGATCGGCCTCGGCCTCATCGACACGATCATCGAGCGGCGCGCGCCGGAGCATGTGGCGGCGCTCGTGGCGCGGCTGCAGGCGGGCGATGCCGCCGCGGCGCGTTTCGTCGGCCTGCCGACCGACCGCTTCAAGGGCGTGCCGATCGGCCCGATCGATCAGGCGACGCGCGACATCGTGGAGCCCCTCGTCCGCCGCGCCGGCCTGGTCGCCGCGCTAAACGATGCCTGGCTGTTCATCGGCGCGCTGGTGCTGATCTCGCTGCTGCTGCTGCCGCTGATGCGGCGGAGGGCGCGCGCTGTGCCTCAGCAGGCGCCGTAGCGCCCGTCCGGCCGCGTCCAGGTCTGCGTCTCGCCGAAGAGCGGAATGCCAACATAGCCCCTGAGCTTCAGCACGCCGGCGCTCTCGAGAAAGAGCGTCGCGTGATAGGTGTCGCCGCTGTCGGGGTCATAGATCCAGCCCTCGGTCCAGCGTTGCGGCTCGGTGTGGCGGAAACCGCCGAGCATGGCGAGGCCGCAGAGCGGCCGCCGCCGCAGCGCCGGGTCGGGATTCTTGTCATCCGCGGCGGGAGCACCGCGGCGTATCGGGTCGATGAGCCAGACGAGCTTGCCGCAGAGCGCCTCGCCGCAGGCATAGATCTCGACGACGCCGCGCTTGCTCTCGGTAAGCCAGCGGCCGAGCACCTGCTGCGGCGCGGGCGTTTGCGCCGAAGCGCCGGCGGCGAGGCCAAGCATCAGCACCCCGATCACCCCGCCGCGACGATGCATCTTCCGCCCCCCCCTGCTCTCCTCTATGCGGCGCGCAACTTTGCTGTCAAGCCGGCGCCTTGCAGGCTGCATTGCGCCCCGGTATCTCTAGCCGCCCGCCCATGAACGTTCTCGTCACCTATCTCGTCATTGCTCTCGGCAGCGCATTGGGCGGCGTCGCGCGGTATGGCTGCGGCCTGTTGGCGGTCGCGCTGTGGGGCGCCACCTTTCCCTGGGGCACGCTCTTCGTCAACATCGTCGGCTCTTTCGTCATCGGCGGCTTTGCCACGCTGACCGCGCCTGACGGGCGCCTCTATGTCGGTCCGCTCGGCCGGCAATTCGTCATGGTCGGGCTGTGCGGCGGCTACACCACGTTCTCCTCTTTCAGCCTCGAGACCTTCGCCCTGCTGCAGCAGCGGCCGCTCGCGGGAGCCTCCTACATCGGGCTGTCGCTGGTGCTATGCTTGCTCGCCGTATGGCTCGGCCACGCGCTCGCTCGGAAAGCTAACGAATGAGCGGAATGATCCCCGATAATGATCTGATTTTAAAAGAATTCTGCTCGTTCGGAGGTGCCCGATGATGGGCGTCGCCTGGGTCGCGGTGGGGAGTGCGTTGGGCGGCATGGCCCGCTATGGCCTCTCGGGCTTCGTCGCCAACCGCATCGGCGAGACCTTTCCCTGGGGCACCCTCGTCGTCAATGTCAGCGGCGCCTTCGTCATCGGCCTCCTCGCCGCGCTCGTGGCGCCGGCGGGCGCGCTCCCGGGCGATGCGACCGTGCGGCAATTCGCCATCATCGGGTTATGCGGCGGCTATACCACTTTCTCGTCTTTCAGCCTGCAGACGCTGAACCTCGCGCGCGACCGCGAGTGGGGACGCGTCTTCGGCAACATCGCCGCCTCGGTGGCCTTCTGTGTTCTCGCCGTCTGGGCAGGCATCGCCCTCGGCGCATTCATGTTCGGAGGATGATCCGATGCAAGTTCCCCGCGACGCCGTATTGCTTCGCATCTTTATCGGCGAAGACGACCGGCACCAGCATCAGCCGCTTTACGAAGCGATCGTGCTCAAAGCGCGCGAGCATCAACTGGCGGGAGCCACGGTGCTGCGCGGTCCGATGGGCTTCGGCCATTCGAGCCGGCTGCACACGGCGAAGGTCTTGCGCCTCAGCGAGGATCTGCCGATGGTGGTCGAGATCGTCGACAGCGAAGACAAAATCAACGCCTTCCTGACGCTGCTCAACGGCATGATGGGGAGCGGCCTCGTCACCATCGAGAAGGTGAAGGTGCTGCAATACGGCCAGGACAAGGCGAGCTCGGGATCCCATGGATAGCGGCGAGAGAAGCCCGATGAGCGGCGCGCCCGACCTGCTGCGCCTTCTCGACATCATGGCTCGGCTGCGCGATCCGGCTCAGGGCTGCCCCTGGGACCGCGCCCAGAGCTTTGCCACGATCGCCCCTTATACGATCGAAGAGGCCTATGAGGTGGCGGAAGCTTGCGAGCGAGGCGATGCGGCCGCGCTCAAGGACGAGCTCGGCGATCTTCTCTTCCAGGTCGTGTTCCACGCGCGCATGGCGGAAGAGGCCGGCCTCTTCGCCTTCAACGACGTTGCCGCGGCGATCGCCGAGAAGATGCTGCGGCGCCATCCGCATGTCTTCGGCGATGCGACGATCGCCGATGCCGCGGCGCAGACCACGGCCTGGGAAGAGCACAAGGCCGCCGAGCGGCGCGCCAAAGCGGCGCAGGCGGGGGCGCGCGCCAGCGCCCTCGACGGCGTCGGCACCGCCCTCCCCGCGCTGACCCGCGCCGAGAAGCTGCAGCGCCGCGCCGCGCGCGTCGGCTTCGACTGGCCGGACGCCGCCCCGGTTTTCGACAAGATCGACGAGGAGATCGCGGAGCTGCGCGAAGCGGCGGCCGAGGGCGACCCGGCGCGCATCGCCGACGAGATCGGCGATCTGCTCTTCGCCGTCGTCAATCTCGCCCGCCATGTGGCGGCGGAGCCCGAGCAGGCCTTGCGCGCCGCCTGCCGCAAATTCGAGCGCCGCTTCCGCCGCGTCGAGACGCTGCTCGCCGCTTCCGGCCGCCCGGTCGAAGCGGCGAGCCTCGAAGAGATGGAGGCGCAATGGCAGAAGGCCAAGGCGGAGGAGACGCCACAAGGTAAGTAATGAGTTAAGTCTTCACCATACTCGCCTAAAATCCAACGTGAAACTGCTGTCTTAGCCCGCCCGCTGCGGAGATAATCCCAAGCATTGGACGACGGGCAATGTCGCCGTCGGAGCGCCTTAGGCGCTCGACTGAGATGACAGAGAGCAGCGATGTTCAGCAGCGACAAGCGGGCGAGCCTCACCTCCGGCCTGCTCGCGGCAAAGGAGCAGGCGCTGTCGGGCGAAGACGGCGCATCGGACGTGCCGCCGGCAGCATCGCTGGTTGCGCTGCCGCGCGGCGGTGCGCGACAGCGCCTCATCTCCGCCGTACGGCGCAAGGAGGACGCGGCCGGAGCGGAACATTCGGTCCCGGCCGCAGAGAGCGCGGTGGAGCCGGAGCCGCCGGCTGCGCCCGCCCCGGCGCCGGCGCAGCCGCCGAATTCGGTTCTCGCAAGCAAGGGTGACGCCTCCGCCTCCGGCTTCCGCCCTTGGTACTGGTCGTACGAGCGCGACGGGGGCCCCGCATCGAGCGACAGCGCGGGTACGGTGGCGCAATTCCCGGCCAGCGCGCCCGCACCGGTCAGCCCTCCTGACCCCGTCAGCGCGCCGGCCACCCCCGACACGGTGCCGCATCGTGCCGCGCCGCGTCGTGCGGCGAAGCTTGGGCTGGGTCTTCTCGCCGGGTTCAGCACGCTGGCCCTGGTCGGCGCCGCGACCCTTTTCCTGCTGTCGCGCGGCGAAGCGCCCGAGCCGAGTTCCGCGCCGGCGGTGGTCATCGCGCGCGCTTTGCCCTTGGCAGCGCCCGTCCCGCCGCCGCCGCGCGCGACGCGCGTTGCGCCGCTGCCGAAACCGGCGCCGGCGCCGGCGCTGGTCGAGAGCCGGCATCCCGCCGCGGCAGCGACGTCGGACGTCACCGAGCTGATGACGCGCGGCGATGAGATGCTGGCCACCGGCGATGTCGCCGCGGCGAGGCTCTTCTACGAGCGCGCCGCGGAGAGCGGCAACGCGGCGGCGGAGCGGCAGGCCGGCAAGACCTACGATCCGCTGTTCCTCGCCGAGACGCATGTCCGCGGCCTCCAAGGCGACCCCGTGGCGGCGGCGCGCTGGTACCGCAAGGCGAGCGCCGGGGGCGATCGTGAAGCCGACGCGCTGATGAAGCGCCTGATGGCGAGATACGCCCACTGAGCGCATGGGAGCCCGCAGCATGACCCTTCACCGTTCGTTCTGCGGCGCCGCGGCGGCACTGCTGCTGGCCCTCACCCCTACCCTCGCCCATGCCGTCGACCCGCTCGTGGAACGCGCCAATCGCGGCCTCGTCGAGATCGTCACCGGCAGCGTCAGCGGCACCTCGGCGCGCATGGCCGAGGATCTGGCCGAGGTGCTCGATGACGGCGCGACGCGGCGCGTGCTGCCGGTGATCGGCAAGGGCGCCTTCCAGAATCTCGCCGATCTCAGGGTGCTGCGCGGCGTCGACCTCGCCATCGTGCAGACCGACGTGCTCGACTATGCCCGGACGCAGCACCTCTATCCCAATATCGACGGCTTCGTCACCTACATCACCAAGCTCAACAATGACGAATTCCACCTGCTGACGCGCCGCGACATCCACAGCATTGCCGATCTGGCCGGCAAGAAGGTGAATTTCGGCACGCCCAATGACGGCACCGCCTTCACCGGCCCGCGGCTGTTCGACCTGCTCAAGATCAAGGTCGAGCCGACGGCCTATGGCCAGGCGCTGGCGCTGCAGAAGCTGAAGCAGGGCGAGATCGCCGCCATGGCGGTCGTCGTCGGCAAGCCGGCGCCGCTCTTCGACGCGGTGCGGGCCGAGGACGATCTGCATTTCCTCCCGGTGCCGCTCAAAGGCGAGGTCGCCGCCAGCTACATCCCGGCGCGGCTGTCGCATGAGGATTATCCCGATCTCGTGCCGGCAGGGCAGACGGTCGACACGGTAGCGGTCGGCACGGCGCTGATCGTCGCCGGGCTGCCGCCGGATTCCGAGCGCTATCGCAATGTGGCGAATTTCGTCGACGCCTTCTTCACTCAGTTTCCGAAGCTGCTCGAGGCGCCGCACCATCCGAAATGGCAGGAAGTGAACCTCTCCGCCGAGCTGCCGAATTGGCGCCGCTTCGGCCCGGCCGACGAATGGATCAAGCGCAATGGCGCGGCGCCGGTCGCCATGAGCGAGGATCAGCTACGCGAGATTTTCGCCAAATTTCTCGACGAGCGCAGCAAGGTCGGCGGCAAGGCCACGCTCACCGCCGAGCAGAAGGACGAGCTCTACGATCAATTCCGGCGTTGGCAAAGCGACCACCGCGACTGAGCCTCGCCCCACGCCCGCCCCTAGAGCGGGGTTGACGGCGTTCCGGCACCACCAGCACTTTCGAGGAGGCGTCCCTTGCCCAAGCGCTATCTCTTTCGCCGCAAGCGCGTGGCCGAGCTCCTGTGGCCGGGGCTGAGGCTCGCGGGCGTCGCCGCTACGCTCGCCGCGCTCACCGTCACCGCCGCGGCGGACCCGCAGCCCAAGCGCGGCGGCGTGCTCGATTTCGCCGTCGATGCCGAGCCCAGCAACTACGACTGCCACGCCAATATCTCCTTCGCTTTCCTCCATCCGGTGGCGCCGCACTACTCGACCCTGCTCAAATTCGACGGCGAGGATTATCCGCAGGTGAAGGGCGATCTGGCCGAGAGCTGGAGCGTCTCGGCCGACCGGCTCACCTATACCTTCAACCTGCGGCCCAATGTCTTGTTCCACGACGGCAGCCGCCTCACCTCGGCCGATGTCAAGGCGAGCTATGAGCGCATCATCCATCCGCCGGAAGGCGTCGTCTCGGCGCGGCAGGTCTATTACGCCGCGATCAATGCCATCGACACGCCCGATGACCGAACCGTAATTTTCCATCTGCGCTGGCCGGAAGCGGCGATGCTGGCGAATTTCGCCTCGCCCTGGAACTGCATCTACAGCGCGGCGAAGCTGAAGCAGGATCCGCTCTACCCCGTCACGCACATCCTCGGCACCGGACCCTTCACTTTCGTCGAGCACGTCAAAGGCGATCACTGGACCGGCAAGCGCTTCGACAAGTACTTCCTCCCGGGCCGCCCCTATCTCGACGGCTATGTCGCGCATTTCATGGCCGGCGCCAAAGTGGTTGAAGGGCTCGAGAAAGGCACCATCGAGGCCGAATTCCGCAGCGTGACGCCCGCGGAGCGCGACCAGCTCGTCACCGCGATGGGCGACAAGATCTATATCGGCGAGACGCCCTGGCTGGTCGATCTCATGGTGGTGTTCAACGCCAAAGAGCCGCCCTTCGACGATGCGCGGGTGCGGCGCGCCCTGTCGCTGGCGATCGATCGCTGGCATGCGGCGGAGAGCCTGCAGGGCACCACTTTCCTCAAATTCGTCGGCGGTATCATGCGGCCGGGCTTCGCCATGGCGACGCCCGAGGCCGAGCTGACCGCCATTCCCGGCTACTGGCATGACGCCGCCGCCTCCCGCGCCGAGGCGAAGCGGCTGCTCGCCGCGGCCGGGCAGAGCCACCTCGCCTTCACCCTCACCAACCGCGACATCGTCATGCCCTATAAGCCCGCGGCCGACTATCTCATCGCCGCCTGGAAGGACATCGGTGTCACTGTCAGCGAGAAGAAGCTCGACACGAAGGGCTGGGAAGGGGCGCTCGAGAAGCACAACTTCCAGGCCGCGATCGATTTCGGCGGCGACTATTTCGACGATCCGACGCTGCAGCTCGCGAAATATGTCTCGAGCGATCTGTCGCCGAGCAACTACGCCGATTCCACCGACCGCTTCCTCGACAGCCTTTATGTCGGCCAGGCCGTGACCACCGACCCGCGCGAGCGCGCCCGCATCGTCCGCGAATTCGAGCAGCGCGCCTTGACCGAGGCCTATGCCGTGCCCTTCCTCTGGTACAACCGCATCGTCGCCGCCTCGACCGCGATGAAGGGCTGGCATCTGACGCCGAGCCACTACATCCAGCAAGACCTCACCGAGGTCTGGCTCGACAAGTAAGCGCGGTCTCGGCTTTTGAGACAGCCGCTTTTGCGCTTAGCGGCGACATCCCGCGACCCCTCAGCCCCAACTATCGCTTTGCCCGCGAAAGCGGGCATCCAGGGCTTCAGCTGCGGTGAATGGGGCGCGTGTTCTGGGTCCCCGCTTTCGCGGGGACGACGAATAAATTGGAGATGTAGCCTAGTTCGGAAATTGCGCATGACACGCACCCTGTCTTGCCGTCGGGCGCAAAACCATGCAGCTTCGTGCCGGAAGCCGCCAAACCCGATCGGGCTCGGCGGCTGGATCGGCCGCCGTGAGACGCAGGATGGCGTACGCCTCGCTCGAACAGACAGTTCCCCAGGCCAGCCAGCGCCGGCTGCTGTTCATCGACAACATCCGCTGGACGATGATCCTGCTGGTTCTCAGCATGCATGCGGTCGATACCTACAGCCCGTTCGGCAACTGGTATTACCGCGACCACGCCCCGGTCGGCTTCGGCACCGCGCTTTTCTTCGGCACCTATCAGAGCTTCCTGCAGGCGTTCTTCATGGCGCTGCTGTTCTTCATCGCCGGCTATTTCGCGGTGGCGAGCTACGACCGGAAGGGCTTCGCCCGCTTCATCGGCGACAGAGCCGTGCGGCTAGGTATTCCGACGCTCCTCTACATGATGGCGATCGGCCCCCTGACCCAGTACTTCCTATCGCGCAGCTGGGGCAGCGGCGGCTTCGGCCGGCAATGGCTGACGCATCTCATCGACGGGGAATGGCTTTCCGAGACCGGCCCGATGTGGTTTTGCGCGGCGCTGCTGATGTTTTGCATCGTCTATGGCGCGCTGCGCCGGTTGGGCCTGAAGGAACCGCGCATCACGCTCGTCGGTGATCGCCGCAGCGCCATACTCGCGAGCGCCTTCATCGCGCTCATGGCGGTCGCGACCTTCATCGTGCGGATCGGCGAGCGGGAAGGCAGCGCCGTCCTCAACCTGCAGCTCGGCGACTTTCCCCAATACCTCCTGATGTTCGCCGCCGGGGCCCTCGCCTATCGCGGCGACTGGCTCGCCAGCTTGCCTGGGCGCTTCTGTGCGCGGTTTGGCGCGGCCGCCCTGCTGCTGGCGGTGCCGCTCTTCGTCGCCCTGGTGCTGCTGGGCGGCGCCGTCGAGGGGCACACGAGAGCCTATTCGGGCGGCCTCAACCCGGTGAGCGCCGGCAAGTGCCTGTGGGAGGCACTTGTCTGCGTCGGCATGAGCCTCATCATCCTCGGCTTATACCGCAGCGTTTTCGATCGCCAGGACAGCGTCGCGCGCTGGCTGTCGGCCAATGCTTTCGGCGTCTATCTCATTCATCCGCCGATCCTGATCGGCTTCGCCCTTCTGCTGCACGGCATCGCCGTTCACCCCCTGCCGAAGGCCGCGGCGCTGACCTTGCTCGCGGCCGCCGGCAGCTTCACCGCCTCCGCGCTCGTGCTGCGGCGGACGCCGCTGCTGCGTAGGGTCGTCTGAACCCGGCGCTCAGCGGAGCGAGTTGATGATCTCGCGATAGGCCGCTTCGGGGAAAGCCTTCAGCGTCTTCGTCCGCACATTGCCGAGCATGCCGAGAATGAGGGTGAAGCGCGCGGCGATGGCATCATCGGGCGCCTCGTAGATCGCGACCAGGTCGTAGTCGCCCATGGTCATGAACACCGATTTGAATTCGCCGCCCATCTCTTTGAGCGCCTTTTTCGCGAGATCGAGCCGCTTCGGCGACTCCTTTACCTGTCGCATGCCCTGCTCGGTCCAGTTGGTCAGCATGACATAGGTGGTCATGGCATTCCTCCCCGTGATGACAGCGCAACCGCGCCCCGGCCGGGGCCAAGCAAAGCCGCGCGCCGCCCGGTCAAGGGGTTCGGCGGCGCCGGGAAAATGCTGTTCGGGGAACGGAAGCTGGTTCAGTTTAGCATGGATCGAAGCCCGTATCGGACCAGATCAACGCGAGACCGCGAGCGAGCTCATCGACCCACCTCACCCTCCCGCTGCGGGGGTCCCTCCCTCTCCGCCCCTCAGGGGCCAGGGCAATTGCATATAGATTCACCACGGAGGCACGGAGATCACGGAGAAGGGAAGAATGGCGCGCTTTGCGCGCCAAACACTTATCCTCCGTGCCTCCGTGGTGAATCTTTGTCTGCCACAGGCGCTGCGACAAATGCGAATAGCCCTACCTAAGGGGCGGAGAGGGTTGGGGTGAGGTGGGGTGCGCTGCAAAGCTGCGACCGTTGGTGCGCTACAGCAGCTCTTCGATCGGCAGCAGCGAGAGGAAATCCGCTTTCGTGCGGCGCCACAGGTCGGAGCCGGGGGCTTCAGAGAAGCGCACCTCCTTGCCGTGATCCTCCGCCACCCAGACGACGTCGCCGTCGACCAGCTCCAGATGGAAGGAATTGGCGAGCGACATGCCGCCCTCGATGAAACGCGCCACCTTGGCGGCGAGCGCGGGACTGCTGACCAGAATGGCGATCTCGGTATTGAGGCGCCGCGAGCGCGGATCGAGGTTGAACGAGCCGATCATCACGCGATCATCGTCGAACACCGCCGCCTTGGTGTGGAGCTCCGCCTCGGAGCGATGGCGCAGCCAGGTCCAATCGCGCTGCACGAAGGCGGCATCGGGCCGCAGCTCGTGCAGGTCGACGCCGCAGCGCAGCAGCGCGTCGCGCGCCCGCATATACCCCGCATAAGCGGCGATCTCGTCGGTGGAGGCGAGCGAATTCGTGAGCACGCGAACGCGCACGCCATGGGCGACGAGATCGCAGAGCTGCGCCGTGCCGTGCTCGGAGGGAATGAAATAGGCGATTTCCAGCAGCACCTCGCGCTCGATCGTGCCGTGCACCTTCTCGTGCAGCTCGTCGGCGACGCGGGGCGTCGACGTCTCGGGCTTGTTCGGCTCGTCATAAAGCACGCTCGCCTGGCCCCAGATGAGACGCTGCGGCACGGTCGAGACGAGATGCTCGAGATAGGGCTCGTCGAGCTGCGTCTTGAAGGGAAAGCCGCCGTCGTCGTCGATCTTGGCCCGGAGCTTCGCCTCGGCGGCGTGCAGCTCCTCCGAATTCGGCTTTGCCGCGGCAAAGCGCCCCACCGACACCGCCCAAGGGCTGTTCCAGAACGTGTCGAACTCGCGCGAAATGTCGTGAACGACGCGGCCGGCGGTAAAGAGGTCGAGATCCCTGAAGTTCGAGGATTCGTTCGCCGAGAAATAGGCATCGGCCATGTTGCGGCCGCCGACGATGGCGATGGTGTTGTCGACGATGAACGCCTTGTCGTGCATGCGATGGTTGACGCGGTCGAAATCGGTCAGGAAGCCCAAGGTCTCGTCGCCATGCGGCGTGATCGGATTGAAGAGCCGCACGTGGAAATTGGGGTGGGCGTTGAGGACCGCGAGATCGAGGCCCTCGCCTTCGAGATTGAGATCGTCGATGAGCAGCCGGACGCGCACGCCGCGATCGGCGGCCTCGAGCAGCGCCTGGAGCATGTTGCGGCCGACGGCGTCGCCGGCCCAGAGATAGTACTGGGCGTCGATGGTGCGCTGGGCGAGGCGGGCGAAGGCATAGCGCGCCTCGAAGGCGGTGCGGCCCGAGGTGATGAGATCGAAGCCGGAGAGCCCGGGATGCTTGGCGGCCTCGGCCTCGAATACCCGGCCGAGACGCGTCGTCCCGGGATCGGCCAGCGCATGGCTCTCGATGCGATGCGGCGGGCCCGGCGGCTCGACCGTCCCGGCGCAGGCGGCGAGCAGCAGAAGGACCATTGGCGGAGCGAAATTAGCGAGGAATTTCAGTCTCAAGCCGCTCCCTCCGGCCGGTCGCGACAGCCTGCGCAAGGAGAAAACACCGAGGGCGGCGAGATGGCGCCGAAATTCCGCCCCGGCCCGGGGGAACGGCCGGCGATGGACAAGGGCCCGGCACCGGGAGCAAAATTCATCTCACAAAGGTCACGAGCCTTAAGGAGTGATCGCCTATGCTGACGCTGTTCTATAGCCCTGGTGCCTGCTCGATGGCGTCCCATATCGGCCTCGAGGAGTGCGGCGCGGAATTCGAGCTGAAGCCGGTGGCGCTCGCCAAAGGCGAGCAGCAGTCAC
>DATIYL010000018.1:0-6950 GCA_035517635.1 Allostellaceae bacterium
TGCGGCGGCGCTCGACGGGCTCGACCTCGCCGAGATCTGCATCACCTCGGAAGCCGTGCTCGACCTCGGCCCGGCGCCGGCGGCGGCGTTCACCTTGCCGGAGGTGCCGGGCGTCGCCGTCACCGTGGGATCGGCACCGGGCGAGAAATGTCAGCGCTGCTGGCGCATCCTGCCGGAAGTGGGCACGGTGCCGAAGCATCCCGAGCTGTGCGAGCGCTGCGCCGACGCCGTCGAGGCGCGCGCCTGATGCTGCGGCTCGGCCTCGCCGTGGCGCTGGTCGTCGCGGTCGCCGATCAGCTCAGCAAGCTTTGGATCCTGCGGCTCTTTGCCGCCGATCCGGCGCGGCGGGCGGTGCCGGTCACGCCGTTTCTGAACCTGGCGCTGACCTGGAACCGGGGCATGAGCTTCGGCCTCTTCGACACCGACGCCCGGCTCAACGCCGCCATCTTTACCGTGTTGGCGGCGATCATCGTCGCCGGGCTCGTCATCTGGCTGCGCCAGGTGCGCCAGGGCCTGCTGGCGCTCGCCATCGGCCTGGTCATCGGCGGCGCCATCGGCAATGTCATCGACCGGCTGCTGCGCGGCGCCGTCGTCGATTTTCTCGACTTCTACCTCGGACAGTGGCATTTCTACGTATTCAACTTGGCGGATGCGGCAATTTCGGTCGGCGTCGCGCTGATGGTGCTGGACAGCTTGCTTGCACGCGCCAAAGCGGCTAACTAAGCGGGACGGAGCAGGTCCGGTGTCGATACGTTTACTCGTTCTTTTCGGCCTGACGGCAGCCGCGCTCGCGCTGGGCGGCTGCCAGTCCTTCAATCAAGCGATCGGGCTTGAGAAGTCGATCCCCGACGAGTTCCAGGTCGTCTCGAGCGCGCCGCTCGCCATTCCGCCCGATTATTCGCTGCGGCCGCCGCGGCCCGGCGCAGCGCCGACGCAAGAAGTCTCGCCCACCGACCAGGCAAAGCAGACGATCTTCCGCGCCGGCAACCCGGACGCGCAGCTTCCCGGCGCCGACCAGCGCAGCACCGGCGAGAACCTGCTGCTGGAGCAGGCGGGCGCCGCCAGCGCCTCGCCCGATATCCGCCAGACCCTCGCCCGCGAAGCGAAATCCGATGAGGGCCCCATCAATGAAAGCTTCGTCGACAAGCTGCTGTTCTGGCGCGGCCCCAGCAATCAACCCGGCCCTGCCAACCAGGTGATCGATCCCACGCAAGAGGCCCAGCACCTGAAAGGCAGCCAAGCCGCCGCCAACGCTCCTGCAAGCTCCGGCCTCAAAGGCGCGCCCGTCATCGAGCGCAGCAAGCCGCCGACGATGGTGAGCACGTTCTAGTGACGCTTTCTTTGCACGCGCGACAGCCGGAATGACGGAAGTTTGATTCCCGCTCGTCGACCGTCGCTCTAGTCTGATTCCACCGCACGCCCGCAGGGAGGAGAATCGTGGCGAAGGCGCTGTTGCCGAGGCTGTTCATCCTGCTTCTCCTTGCCTTGCCGCTCGCGCCGCGCGCCGAGGCGGCGAAGGAGTTCAACGCGCGCAGCGTCACGCTGGCCAACGGGCTGCAGGTGGTGGTGGTCGAGAATCACCGCGCCCCCATCGTGACGCAGATGATCTTCTACAAGGTCGGCTCGTCCGACGAGCATCGCGGCAAGACCGGGCTCGCGCATTTCCTCGAGCATCTCATGTTCAAGGGCACCAAAGAGACGCCGCCCGGCGGCTTCTCGCGCATCGTCGCGCAGAATGGCGGCAGCGAGAACGCGTTCACCACCGCCGATTACACCGCCTTCTACCAGAACGTCGCCGCCGACCGGCTCGCCCTGGTGATGAAGCTCGAGAGCGAGCGCATGACCGGGCTGGTGTTGACCGACAAGGTGGTGCTGCCCGAGCGTGACGTCATCCTCGAGGAGCGCCGCTCGCGCATCGACAACAGCCCGGCGGCGCTGCTCAATGAGCAGGTCAACGCCGCGCTCTATCTCAACAGCCCCTACCACAACCCTGTCATTGGCTGGGAGAGCGAGATGCGCGGCCTCACCACCGCCGATGCGCTCGCCTTCTACCACACCTGGTATGCGCCCAATAACGCGGTGCTGGTGATCGCCGGCGATGTCAGCTTCGACGAGGTGCACCGCCTCGCCGAGAAATACTACGGGCCGATTCCGGCGCGTCCGGTGCCGGTGCGGCAAAGCGTCGAAGAGCCGCCCAAGGTCGCATCGACGCATCTGGTGATGAAGAGCGCGCGCGCCGGCGAGCCGAGCTGGAGCCGCTCTTATCTTGCGCCGAGCTACACCGCCGGCGAGAAGCAATATGCCTATGCGCTGGAGGTGCTAGCCGAGGCGCTCGGCGGCGGCGCCACGTCGCGTCTCTACCGCAGCCTGGTGCTGGAGAAGAAAGTGGCGCTGGGCGCCGGTGCTTTCTACGACCCCGGTTCGCGCGGCCTCGCCACCTTCGGCTTTTACGCGACGCCGCAGAAGGGCGTCAGCATTGCCGATCTCGAAGCCGCCTTCGAGCCTGTCATCAAAACGGTGTTGAAGGACGGGCTCACTCAGGCCGAGGTGGACCGCGCCAAGCTCCGCATGCAGCGGGCCGCAGTTTATGCCCGCGACAGCCTCGACGGGCCGGCGCGCATCATCGGCGCCGCGCTGGCGACCGGCCGCAGCCTCGACGACGTCGAAAGCTGGCCCGACCGCATCGGCGCCGTGACCCTGGAGCAGGTGAATGCTGCAGCGCGTCTCGTCATCCACGACAATGTCGCCGTCACCGGCGTGCTGCTGCCGGAGCCGACCTCGTGATCGCCGCGCGCACGCTGCTCGCCGCGCTCGCCGCCCTTCTGCTCGCCGCAGCGCCGGCGCTCGCTGCCAACAAGGTGCAGAAGGTCGTGAGCCCCGGCGGCATCACTGCCTGGCTCATCGAGGATCACAGCCTGCCGGTGGTAAGCGTACAGATCGCCTTCCGCGGCGGCAGCGCGCTCGACCCTCCCGGCAAATCCGGCCTCGCCGAGCTCACCGTCGATCTTCTCGACGAGGGCGCGGGCGATCTCGACAGCGAGGCCTTCCAGGGCAAGGTCGAGGACCTCGCCAGCTCGCTCGATTTCGACGCCGATGAAGACGATCTGAGCGCGACCCTGCGCAGCATCACCGCCAATCTTGCGCCCTCGCTCGACCTGCTGCATCTCGCGCTGACGGCGCCGCGCTTCGATGCGAGCGCGGTGGCGCGCGTTCGTGCGCAGCTGCTCAGCGATCTCGAGCGGCAGCAACGAGAGCCGCGATACATCGCGAGCCGCACCTGGTTCCGCAACGCTTTCGGCGATCACCCCTATGCGCGCCCGCGCCAGGGCACGCAAGACGACATCGCCCGCATCGGCGTCGACGACATGCGCGCGCTGGTGAAGCGGCGTTTCGCCAAGGACAACCTCATCATCGGCGTCGTCGGCGACATCGCGCCGGATCGGCTCAAGACCTTGCTCGACAGCACCTTCGGCGATCTTCCCGCGCACGCCGCGCCGGTCACGGTGCCGGAGGTGACGGCTTCGGCCAAAGCGCCGCTGCTGCTGGTGCGGATGCCGATCCCGCAAAGCGTCGTCACCTTCGGCGAGCCCGGCATCAAGCGCGACGATCCCGATTGGTATGCCGCCTATCTCGTCAACGACATCCTCGGCGGCGGCGGCTTCTCTTCGCGTCTCACCGAGGAGGTGCGGGTGAAGCGCGGCCTCGCCTATTCCGTCTATAGCGGCCTGGCGCCGCTGCGGCACAGCGGCCTCATCCTCGGCAGCGTCGCCACCGAGAACAGCCGCGTCGCCGAGTCGATCGACATCATCCGCGCCGAATGGAAGCGCATGCAGGAGGCGGGACCGACGGCGGAGGAGCTGGCCGACGCCAAGACCTATCTCACCGGGTCGTTCGCCCTCGGCCTCGATTCGACGGTGCGGCTTGCTGCCATCCTCGTCGAGATCCAGCGCGACGGCCTAGGCATCGACTATCTCGACCGCCGCAACGCCCTCATCGACGGCGTGACCCTCGCCGAAGCCAAGCGCGTCGCCCACCGCCTGCTCGACCCGTCAAAGCTCTCCTTCGTCGTCGTCGGCTCGCCGTCCTCGTTGCCGGGCGCGAAGGAAGTGCCGGCGAACGGCAGCTAGAGCGTGTTCCGTTTGGGCCTCATCACTTGCTTCCATTATTCGTCATTCCCGCGAAAGCGGGAATCCACGACCATGGACCCGCTTTCGCGCGGGGTTATCGTATATGGATTCACCACGGAGGCACGGAGGACACGGAGAAACAAGTGTTTGGCGCGCAAAGCGCGCCATTCTTCCCTTCTCTGTGATCTCCGTGTCTCCGTGGTGAATCTTTTCGTGCCGCAAGCGCGGCGACAAATGCGATTGCCCTGCCCGCGAAAGCGGGGGTCCATCTCGACCCCGCACCGGCGAAACCGCGTGTGAAGGAAACGCAAAACCCTGGGGGGAGAGCCGATGCTGTACGACCATGAGATCGAGGGCTGCCTGGCCGAGACCATCGGCGATAGCGGGCTCGAAGAGGATGAGCTCGACGGCGTTCTCGGCCGCGCCGAATCGGCGCTCGCCGAGCTGAAGCGCCGCTACGAAACCGGCGCGTTGCCGGCGCTGCGCGTTGCGGGCAAGCGCGACGATCTCGCGGCGCTGGGCGAGCTGGCCGGCGAATTTCGCCGTCGCTTCGCCCATGTGCTGGTGCTCGGCATCGGCGGCTCGAGCCTCGGCGGCCAGACGGTGACGGCGCTCGCCGATCTCGGCTTCGGTCCGCGCCCGGGCGCGCCGCGCCTCCATTTCATGGAGAATATCGACCCCGCTAGCTTCGCTGCGCTCTTCGCCGCGCTCGACCCGGCGAAGACCGGCGTCATCGCCATCTCCAAATCCGGCGGCACGGCCGAGACCTTGGCGCAGCTTCTGGCGGTGCTCGACTGGCTGCGCCAATCGCTCGGCACCGCTTCGGTGGGCGATCGCTGCGTCGCGCTGACCGAGCCGCGCGACAATCCGCTGCGCCGCCTGGCGGTGGCGCAAAAGATTCGGCTCCTCGATCACGATCCCGGCATCGGCGGCCGCTACAGCGTGCTCAGCACTGTCGGCGTTCTGCCGGCGCTCATCGCCGGCCTCGACGCGGCTGCGTTGCGCCAGGGCGCGGCTGCCGTGCTCGATGAGACGCTTGCCGCCACCGAAGCACGCCAATCGCCGCCGGCGCTGGGTGCGGCGCTCGCCGTGGGGCTGGCGGAGGAGCGCGCGATCGGCATCACCGTGCTGATGCCCTATAGCGACCGCCTCGCGCCGTTCGGCCTCTGGTACCGCCAGCTCTGGGCCGAGAGCCTCGGCAAGGACGGCATGGGCACGACGCCGGTGCGCGCGCTCGGCGCCGTCGATCAGCACAGCCAGCTCCAGCTCTATCTCGCCGGCCCCGCCGACAAGCTCTTCACCCTGATCACGCTGGAGCAGGCCGGCGCCGGCCCCTCTCTGCCGCCCGATCTCGCCGCCGACCCGGCGCTCGCGTATCTCGCCGGCAAGCGCATGGGCGATCTGCTCGCCGCCGAGCAGCGCGCCACGGCGACGAGTCTGCTCCGCAACGGCAGGCCGACTCGCCTCATCCGCCTCGCGCGACTCGACGAGGCGACGCTCGGCGCGCTCTTCATGCATTTCATGCTCGAGACCATTTTCGCCGCGGATCTCCTCGATGTCGACGCCTTCAACCAGCCTGCGGTCGAGGAGGGCAAGGTCCTGGCGCGGCAATATCTTGGCGAGACGAGCTCCTCCGGCGCACAATAGCCGCATGCCCATCCGGCAGCTTCCGCCCGTCCTCGTCAACCGCATCGCCGCCGGCGAGGTGGTCGAGCGTCCGGCGTCCGCGGTGAAGGAGCTGGTCGAGAACGCGATCGATGCCGGCGCGTCGCGCGTCGAGATCACGCTGCGCGATGGCGGGCAGAGCCTCATCATCGTCGGCGATGACGGCGAGGGCATGGGGCCCGAGGAGCTGTCGCTCGCCGTCGAGCGGCATTGCACCTCGAAGCTCCCCGATGACGATCTCCTGCGCATCCGCAGCCTCGGTTTCCGCGGCGAAGCGCTGCCCTCGATCGGCGCGGTCAGCCGGCTCACCCTGACCAGCCGCCGCCGCGGCGCGCCCCAATCCTGGTCGCTTTCGGTCGAAGGCGGCGCCAAGGGCCGGCCTATTCCCGCCGCCCATCCCGCCGGCACGCGCGTCGAGGTGCGCGATCTCTTCTACGCGACGCCGGCGCGGCTCAAATTCATGAAGACGGCGCGCAGCGAGCGCGATCAGGCGGTCGATGTCGTGCGCCGTCTCGCCATGGCCTACCCCGCCATCGGCTTTACCATCATCGGCGACGAGGATCGTGTGCTGCTGCGCCTCAACGCGCTCGCCCCCGATCTCGCCGGCGGCGATGCCGAAGCGGCGCGGCGCGCGCGTCTTGCCGCCATCCTCGGCCGCGACTTCGCCGACAACGCACTCACCATCCTCGCCGCGCGCGACAGTGTGCGCCTCACCGGGCTCGCCGGCTTGCCGACGCTCAACCGCGCCACCGCGCGCGATCAGTACCTCTTCGTCAATGGGCGGCCGGTGCGCGACAAGCTGCTGGTGGGTGCGGTGCGTGGCGCGTACCAGGATTTCCTCGCGCGCGACCGCCATCCCCTGGTGGCGCTCTTCCTCGACCTGCCGGAGCAAGAGGTCGACGTCAACGTCCATCCCGCCAAGGCCGAGGTGCGCTTCCGCGATTCCGGTCTGGTGCGCGGCCTCATCGTCGGCGCCTTGCGCCAGGCGCTCGCCGCCGCCGGTCACCGCGCTGCCACCACCACCGCCGCGGACGCCATCGCCGCGTTCCGGCCGGCCCTGCTGCCGCATGGCGGCGGCGGCAGCTCCGCCTGGGGCGCGCCGCCCTCGGCGCTGCGCCCCGGCCTCGCCGAAGCCGCCGCGGCCTTCCAGGCGCCGCT
>DATIYL010000019.1:0-8505 GCA_035517635.1 Allostellaceae bacterium
CCGCTTTTTGTCGGTGTCGGGTCCGCCGAGACCGGTGAGATGAACCGCTGCCACATCCGGCGAGAGGCGGATACCGAATTGAAGCGCTCGGTCCGTGAGGCGGTTCCAGCCCTCGGCAACGATCAGAACGAGCGGCGGCTCCGTGTCGCCGAGATCGAGTGGTCCCTCGTCACGAAGCTGCGCGTCCAGATGGGCGTAATAGTGCTTGACCAGCTTCAGCAGAAAAATGACGCCGGGGATTGCGAGCAGCGTGATCCACGCGCCTGCGGTGAATTTGGCGATGACGATGACGCCGAGCGCAATACCGGTGACTGTTGTTCCCAGCGCGTTGATCGCCAGACTGGCGTAGTGCCCGTGGCGCTCGCGCTTCACCCCGGCGCTCTGAAGCAGCTTATGCCGCCAATGCATCACCATGCCGAGCTGAGACAAGGTGAAAGAGAGGAACGCGCCGATCGCGAACAGAGGGATAAGTCGATCCGTGATACCGTCGAACACGATGAGCAGAAGCCCCGCGGCGGCGGCGAGATAGGCGATACCTACGGAAAAGACGAGACGCCGGCCAACGACGGCGAAGGGACGCGGCAAGAAGTCGTCCGCCGCAACGAGACGGCAGGCGCGGGGAAAATCGACGAAACTGGTGTTGGCGGACAGACACAAGATCGCCAACGCGCTCGACATGGCGACGTAGTAGAAAACGCCGTGACCAACCACGGCGCCCGCGAGCTGCGACAGTACGCTCTGATAGCCCGCCTGCGTCTGATCCATCGCGCCGATGCGGTAGCTGCGCGCCAGATATGAAATGCTCGCCAGCAAGATACCGAGGATCGCGCAAATGGCTCCGAGCGTCCTCTGCGCCCGCTTCACTGCCGGCTCGCGGAAGGCGCTCACGCCGTTGCTTACCGCCTCCACACCGGTCATCGCCGTGCATCCGGCGGCGAAGGAGCGCAGCAGCAGCCACAGGGTCATGGTCGCCGTTGCTTGGTGCAGGCCAGGGGGCGGCACGATCGCCCGAGGTTGGCCGTGCGCCGCGGAGGTGCTGTAGATACCGATCGCGACGATCAGCATGAAGCTCGCGACGAAGAGATATGTCGGGACCGCCCAAGCCCGCCCGGCATCGATGGTGCCGCGCAGATTCATCACGGCGATCAGCACCAGGATCACAAGACACAAAGCGAGCGTATAGGGATGCAGCGGCGGAACTGCGGAGGTAAGTGCCCCGACCCCGGCGGAGATGCCGACGGCGACGTTGAGGACATAGTCGGTCATGAGCGCGGCCGCAGCCAGCAGGCTGGCGTTGGTGCCGAGATTTTCCTTGCTGACGACGTAAGCACCGCCATTGCTGGGATAGGCGCGGATCGTCTGGCGATAGGAGACGTAGAGGATGGCGAGGAGCGCCAGGATCGGCAGCATGATCACGCCGATATAAGCGAACCCCGCGGCGCCCAGTGGCATAAGCATCGTCAGCGCCGCTTCCGGCCCGTACGACGCCGATCCGAGGCCGTCGAGTCCCATTGCCGGGACGCCCTCGAAGGCGCCGATCTTGCTTTCCCGGGACTCCCGATTGGCGAGACGCCGGCCCAAGACCACCTTTTGCAGGAAGATGCCTAATCTTGCGAGGCGTCGCTGCGGCGGCCCGTCGTCCCGGAAATCAGCCATGCCTCGCGAACGCTTGCAGCCGGCGTCCTGTGCCTGTCAATCGGATCGATGCGGTAGGATGCGGTGGAAGAGGCGCCTCGCCGGCGAAGCACATGCCGCCGGCGAGGCGAGGCAAGATTAGTGCGACGTCGTGGGTGATGATGCCGGGCGCGATGTCGGCGGCGGGGTGGACGACCCGCTCATCGCATTAGCGGAACCTGCCGCGGTCCAGGCCGGCATCCCCTTCAGCTGGGCCTCGGTCTTGGCGAGGGTGAAGCCGCCCTGTTGCGCATCCCAATGGAACTGATCGAGCGGCAGGGCGACGTCATGCGCACCGATGCCGAGCACGCCGCCCGCGCCGACGACGAGGCGGTCGACCGCTTTGCTCTCGGGGTTCATCAGCACGGCATTGACGGTCCCGATCTTCTTGTTGTCGCTACCATAGACGGCAGTGCCGGTGATCTGTGAGACGTCTTCCTGCTTCAGCGGGTTCGGCTTCGGCGCCTGCTGCGTCGTCGCCGGCGGACCGCCTGGACCGCGCGACGGGCCAGCACCGGGGCTCGCGGTTTGCGCGAATGCCGGAGCGGCGAGCAGCGCCAGCGCAGAGACGGCCGCCAACAGACTGGTACGCTTCATTGAACACCTCTCTCAGCCATTGTCGCTCCTGGTATAACAGCGCCGGCCCGCCATTCCGCCCCCGATCAACCTTCGACTCCATTCCGCATCACTGGCGAAATGCAGGGTTGCCGTCTCGATCCAGCGCGTTCTCCGCCGCTCACGGCAGGCTTCACGATACAGCTGATCGGTTCGGATGAACGAGGCGCCCTTCCGGCTCGTTCGCGGATTGTTGGCAAAAGATTTGCGAGCGCGCGAATGGATAGGAACACCTTCAACGCGTCCGCTGCCGTGACTCTCTTTCACCGGCATCGCGGGCATTCCGGGCTCTTCATTGGCTGGAACGCACCTGTCTCCAGCGTGGCGAGCGCCAGAACGATTTTTCGCCGCGATCGTCGCCGCGAAGGAATGTTCGCGGGTTGGCGAGCATCACCTCAGAGCTTGTCGGCGGTACCGGAGCTTCGGAACGAGCGGCCAGGTTTCGACGAGGGGCTCTGACTTCCGCCTCGATGCACCAGCCCGAAAACGCCGCCAGCGACTGGAGCGAAGCCGCGCGCCGCGGTAGCGGCAAGCATCGGTCAAGATCATGATGGCGATGACGCCGTCAGTGGGATGGACCGACGTCGCCTTGCGGCTCGCGCTCACGGTCGGTGCCAGTATCCTGCTCGGCTATAACCGCAGCGAGCATGGAAAAGCCGCGGGCATGCGGACGACGCTGCTCGTGTGTCTCGCGGCGTCGGTCGCGATGCTGCAAGTCAACGCCCTGCTTCCCACCGCAGGACGCGCGTCGAACTCATTCGTCATGAATGATCTGATGCGCCTGCCGCTCGGCATTCTCACCGGCGTCGGCTTCATCGGCGGGGGCGCCATCCTTAGCCGCGGCGACATCGTCGTGGGCGTAACCACGGCCGCGACCCTTTGGCTGGCGACGGTGATCGGCTTGTGCCTCGGGGGCGGACAGATCGGGCTCGGCCTCGCCGCGACAGGCCTCGGTCTCTTTGCCCTGTGGGTCTTGAAATGGGTCGAGAGCGGGCTGCGGCAGGAAAGCCATGCGCGCCTCTCGCTCACGGTCGATGCGAGCGGCCCTGGCGAAGCGGAAATCCGGCACCGGCTCAGCGATGCCGGCCTGTCGATTTTCGCAAGCCGGGTCGACCTGAGCAGCAACAGCATGTGTCGTGAATTCGTCCTGGAGGTGCGCCAATTTCGTCTGCCGGCGAGTACTGAAACGCCGGCACCTATTGCCGAGCTCGCGCGCGAAGCGGGTGTCGTCAGGCTGCAGTGGCAAGCGCCGTGAGGGATGGGATCCTTGCCGGCACCATTTCTCCTCACCTGCCCGTAGAGATCGGAACGGCGCTGATAAAGGCGTGTTTCCCCAAGCGAGCGCTGCGCTCAACCACTCGTGTGCTTGCCATCCCGAGCGAGGTTTCGACATGCCCCAGACCGCGTCCGACATCCTTATCGACACCCTCATCGATTGGGGCGTCGACACCGTCTTCGGCATACCCGGCGACGGCGTCAACGGCATCATCGAAGCGCTGCGCCTGAAGCGGGACAAAATCCGCTTCATCCAGGTCCGGCACGAGGAGGCCGCCGCTTTCGCCGCCTGCGGCTATGCCAAATTCACCGGCAAACTCGGCTGCTGCATCGCGACCTCCGGCCCCGGCGGCATCCACCTCCTGAACGGGCTCTATGACGCGAAGCTCGACGGCGTGCCGGTCCTGGCGATCACCGGGCTGCAGTTTCACGATCTGCTCGCGACACACACGCAACAGGATGTCGAGCTCGACAAGCTCTTCATGGATGTCGCGAAATACAATGTCCGGGTCATGGGCCCGGCGCATGTCGAGAACGCGGTCGAGCTCGCCTGCCGCACGGCGCTCGCTTATCGCGGCGTTGCGCATGTGACGATCCCGGTCGACTTCCAGTCGCAGCCAGTGAAGAAGGCGGCGCGCTCGGCGCGCAACCTGGCGCACCATGTCTCCGAGATCTGGGCCGACAGCGCCCATGTGCCGACGGATGAGGCGTTGCGCCGCGCCGCCGAGCTGCTCACGGCCGGCAAGAAGATCACGATCCTCGCCGGGCGCGGCGCGCTCGGCGCGCGCAAGGAGCTCGAAGAGGTCGCCGAGATCCTCGGCGCGCCGATCGCGAAGCCGGTGCTGGGCAAGGCCTGCGTGCCCGACGAGAGCCCTTATACCACCGGCGGCGTCGGGCTCCTCGGCACGCGGCCTTCGCAAGACGCGCTCGAAGGCTGCGACACCCTGCTCATCGTCGGCAGCAGCTTCCCCTATATCGAATTCTATCCCAAGCCCGGGCAGGCGCGCGCCGTGCAGATCGAGCTCGACCCGCAGAAGATCGGCTTGCGCTATCCCGTCGAGATCGGCCTCGTCGGCGACAGCATCCGCGTGCTGCGCCGGCTCATTCCGCTGCTCGACCGCAATGCCGAGCGCGGCTGGCTCGAAGCGGCGCAACGCGGCAAGGCCGAGTGGCAGAAGCTCATGGAGGAGCGCGGCACGCGCCTCGACATGCCGATGAAGCCGCAGGTGGTGGCGCATGAGTTGGGGCGGCTGCTCAAGGACGACGCCATCATCGCCACCGATTCTGGCACGATCACGACCTGGGTCGCGCGCCACGTCCCCATCCGCAGCGAGCAGATGTTCTCGCTTTCCGGCAATCTCGCCACCATGGCCTGCGGACTGCCTTATGCCATCGGCGCGCAAGCGGCGCATCCTGACCGGCAAGTCGTCGCCTTCGTCGGGGATGGCGGCTTCACCATGCTGATGGGCGAGATCGCCACGGCGGTGAAGCACGAGCTGCCGATCAAGGTCATCATCATCAAGAACAATTCGCTCGGCCAGATCAAATGGGAGCAGATGGTCTTCCTCGGCAATCCCGAATATGTCTGCGATCTCCAGCCGATCGATTTCGCCGCTTTCGCGCGCGCCTGCGGCGCCAAGGGAATGAGCATCGAGCGGCCGGAAGAGTGCCGGCGGGTGCTCGAGGAGGCGCTGGCGACGCCGGGGCCGGTCGTCGTCGAAGCGCTCGTCGATCCGAACGAGCCGCCGACGCCGCCGCGGATCAAGCCCGAGCAGGCGCTGCGTTTCGCCGAAGCACTGGCGCGCGGCACGCCGCAGCGCGGCAAGATCGCGCTCACCGTCATGTCGGATACGGTTCGCGAACTGATCTAGCTCCATGCGCTCGGTCCCGACCATCGCTTCCGTCACGGCCAGCGCCTATGAGATTCCGACCGATACCGCCGAGGCCGACGGCACGCTGAGCTGGAATGCGACGACGCTGGTGGTGGCCGAAGCGGAGGGCGGCGGCAAGCGCGGCCTCGGCTACACCTACGCCCATGCGGCGGCCGTGCCGCTGATCGCGGGGAAGCTGGCGGAAGTCGTATTGGGGCTCGACGCCTGTGCGGTTCCGCAGGCCTGGCAGGCGATGCTGCGCGCGGTGCGCAACATCGGCCGCCCCGGCTTCGTCGCCACGGCGATCTCGGCGCTCGACGCGGCACTCTGGGACCTCAAGGCGAAGCTGCTGGAGCGGCCGCTGGTGACACTGCTCGGTGCCGCGCGCGAGGCCGTTCCCGTCTATGGCAGCGGCGGCTTCACCAGCTATTCGGTAAAGCGCCTGCAAGAGCAGCTCGCGGGCTGGACAGAGGAAGGCGCGCGCTGGGTCAAGATGAAGGTCGGCAGCGATGCGGCGGCCGATCCCGCGCGCGCCGCAGCGGCGCGAGAGGCGATCGGCAAGGCCGGGCTGTTCGTCGACGCCAACGGCGCCTACGACCGGAAAGAGGCGCTCGCCATGGCCGAGCGCTTCGCCGCGCTCGGCGTCGCCTGGTTCGAGGAGCCGGTCTCGAGCGACGATCTCGCCGGGCTCCGGCTGCTGCGCGATCGGGCGCCCGCCGGCATGCGGATCGCCGCCGGCGAATATGGCTACGATGTCGGCTATTTCCGCCGCATGCTCGAGGCCGAGGCGGTCGATGTGCTGCAAGCCGATGCGACGCGCTGTCTCGGCATCACCGGCTTCCTCGCGGCCGACGCGCTCTGCGAAGCGCGCTCGCTGCCGCTGTCCTCGCATTGCGCGCCCGCGCTCCACCTTCACCCCGCGCTCGCCGCCAAGCGCTTCTGGAACGTCGAATGGTTCCACGACCATGTGCGCATCGAGCAGATGCTGTTCGACGGCGCGCCGCGCCTGGCGCAGGGCGTGATCCGCGCCGATCTCGCCCGGCCAGGCCTCGGCCTCGAGCTGAAGCGCGCCGACGCCGCGCGTTTTGCCGTTCAGCCGCCAGGAGGCAGCGCATGAGTGTCAGCGACGTCGTCCAATACTCCGACCGCCGGCCGGCGGAGCGGGCGCGGCTGAAGGCCGCCACCGGCTCGCGAGAAGCCGCCGAGTTCGTGCCGTTCTCCGAAGCGCAAGCGGCGGCGCTCGCCCGCTCGCTGAAGCGGAGCATCGGCGGCGAAGTGCGGTTCGGCCGCGGCGACCGTGCGCTCTATGCGACCGACGGCTCGAACTACCGGCAGGTGCCGATCGGCGTCGTCATCCCGGGCAGCGTCCAGGATGTCCTCGCCACCATGGCGCTTTGCCGCGACCATGGCGCGCCCTTCCTGTCGCGCGGCGGCGGCACCAGCCTTGCCGGGCAATGCTGCAACACGGCGGTGGTCGTCGACTACTCGAAATACCTCAATCACATCCTGACGATCGACCCCGAGCAACGGCTCGCCTGGGTCGAGCCGGGCGTCGTGCTCGACGATCTCAGGAACGCCGCCGAAGCCTATCGTCTCACCTTCGGCCCCGATCCCTCGACGCACAACCACAACACGCTCGGCGGCATGATCGGCAACAATTCCTGCGGCGTCCATTCGGTGATGGCGGGCCGCACCGCCGACAACGTCCTCGAGCTGGACATTCTCACCTATGACGGGTTGCGGCTGCGTGTCGGCCCGACCAGCGACGAGGCGCTGAACCGGATCATCGCCGAGGGCGGCCGCCGCGGCGAGATCTACCGGCGGCTCGATGCGCTGCGCTGGCGCTATGCCGAACTCATCCGCGAGCGGTTCCCGCAGATACCGCGCCGCGTCTCCGGCTACAATCTCGACGAGCTGCTGCCGGAGAAGGGTTTCAATCTCGCGCGCGCGCTCGTCGGCACCGAAGGCACCTGCGTTGCAGTCCTCAAAGCGGGTCTCCGCCTCGTCCCGAGCCCGCCCGAACGCGTGGTCGTGGTGGCGGGCTTTCCCGACATCTTCCGTGCCGGCGATGCGGTGCCGCTGGTGCTGAACCACCGGCCGGTCGGTCTCGAAGGCATCGACGAGCGGCTCATCGACTATATGAAGCTGAAGCATACCCATGAAGCGGCGCGGCACTCCCTGCCCGGCGGCTGCGGCTGGCTCCTCGCCGAGATGGGCGGCGAGACCGCGCAAGAGGCGCGGGAGAAAGCCGAGGCGTTGGCGCGCGACCTGAAGCGCGATCACGACGTCGCCGATGTGCGCGTGTTGAGCGACAAGCCGGCGCAGCAGCGGATCTGGGAGGTGCGCAAGGCCGGGCTTGGCGCCACCGCCTTCGTTCCCGGCCATCCCGATGCGTGGGAGGGGTGGGAGGATTCCGCAGTGTCGCCGGCGCAGGTCGGCGACTATCTCCGCGGGCTCGACGCGCTCTTCAAGAAGTACGGCTACGAATCCTCGCTGTACGGCCACTTCGGCGATGGCTGCATTCACTGCCGGATCAATTTCGGTCTGCGCAGCGAAGCCGGCGTTGCCAAATGGCGCCGCTTTCTCGACGAGGCCGCCGATCTCGTGCTGAGCCATGGCGGCTCGATCTCGGGCGAGCATGGCGACGGCCAGTCGAAGGCCGAGCTGCTGCCGAAGATGTACGGGCCGGAGCTGATCGAGGCCTTCCGCGAGTTCAAGGCGATCTGGGATCCCGCCGGCAAGATGAACCCGGGCAAGATCGTCCGGCCGAATGAGATCGTCGCGGATCTTCGGCTCGGGATGGACTATTCGCCGCCCAAGCCGAAGACGTTCTTCCGCTATCCGAACGATGACGGCTCATTCGCCCACGCGGCCTTCCGATGTGTCGGCGTCGGCGAGTGCCGGCGCCACGAGGGCACGGTGATGTGCCCGAGCTACATGGTCACGCGCGAGGAGAAGCACTCGACCCGCGGCCGCGCGCGGTTGCTATTCGAGATGCTCCAGGGCGAGGTCATCACCGACGGTTGGCAGTCGCGCGAGGTCTACGACGCGCTCGGCCTATGCCTCGCGT
>DATIYL010000020.1:0-9098 GCA_035517635.1 Allostellaceae bacterium
GAGATACTCCTCGGCTTCGACGTTTAGGGCGGGGGGCCACTCTTCGAACAGGATCACCGCTTGCGGCGGCGTCCTTGGGACGCAGCGGCCTCCCGGACGGCGCCGATGATCGCTCATCAGCGCCGACATACAAGGACGCACGGCACAGCGAACGCTCTCCGATTAACTCGCACGCTCTTTCGCGGGCAAAACCTCTTGGAGCCCTGTTCAATTTCCGGGCGAAGCCGGAACAGGGGCCTCGCACATGTGTTTCCCCTGCCGCGACGCTGTAGGCAGGAGAAACATCATGGAACGGCGCCACTTCTTGAGTAGCTCGGCGGTGACTTTTGCTTTGCTCGTCGCCGGATGCTCGTCGCCGCCCCAAACGCCTGCCGAAAACACCGCGAAAAGGCGTGAGATCAATGCGGCGGTCGACGACACCTTGACGCGGCTCTATACGCAGTCGCCGGGTTCTCGCGAACTCGTCCGAAAGGCGCGCGGCGTCCTTGTGTTCCCATCGGTCGTCTCCGCCGGAATCGGCATTGGCGGAGAATACGGGGAAGGAGAGCTGCGGTCTGGCGGGCGGGTCGTCGGCTACTACAAGACGGAGACCGGCTCGCTGGGCGCGACGCTTGGCGTGCAGACCAAATCGGTCATCTTCCTCTTCATGACGGAATCCGCCTATCAGCAGTTCCTTTCCGGCAACGGCTGGACGGCCGGCGCCGATGCCGCGGTCGCGGTGGCCCAAACCGGAGCGAACGGCGCGATCGACAGCAAGACCGCCAATTCCCCCGTCATCGGCTTTGTCCTGACCAATAGCGGCCTGATCTTCAATCTCAGCCTCAACGGCACCAAAGTCTCCAAGCTCGATATCTAAGGGCTTGCGAGGTCGGCCTAACCGACGCGCAGGGGGTAGTGCAGGAAGCCGCGGAAGCGCGCGCGGCCGCCGCGGGTGAAGGTGCCGTCGCGCTCGATGTGGGCGAAGCGCCGGACGAACCTGCCGATCGCGACCACCGCTTCCATGCGCGCGAGCGACATGCCGGCGCAAGCGTGGATGCCGGCGGCAAAAGCGAGATGCCGGTTCGGCTGGCGGCGGAGGTCGAGCCGGTCGGGATCGGCGAACTGCGCCGGATCGCGGTTGGCGGCGCCGATGCCGATATGGACATAGGTGCCGGCCGGCATGGCAACGCCGCCCAGAACCGTGTCGACGAGCGCGCGCCGGTTGCCGAGCTGGTTGGAGCTTTCGAGGCGCAGAAACTCCTCGACCGCGCTATCGATCAGCGCCGGCTCGCGCCGCAGCTCGGCCAAGGCCTCGGGATGGCGGAGCAGCAAATCGATGCCGTTGCCGATGAGGTTGGTGGTGGTCTCGTGGCCGGCATTGAGCAGGAAGATGCAATTGTGCAACAGCTCGATCTGTGACAGGCGCTCGGCGCCGGCCGCTTGGGGCGCGAAATCGCTGGCGGCGATCAAGGTCGACAGGATCTCGCCCTCTTCGCCGCTATGCTCCGCCAGGCGCCGGTCGACGAGATCGGTGAGATAGGCTTTGAACTCGGCGATGGCGGCAATGCCGCGCTGCCGCTGCTCCGGCGACAGCACCGGCTCGAGTGCGCCCAGAATGGCGAGCGACCAGCCGCGCAGCGGCCCGCGCTCGCTCAGGGGTACGCCGAGCATGTCGCCGATGAGCTGCACGGGAATGGCCGAAGCGAAATCGTCGATGAGATCGAAGCGCCCGCGCGCCGCGATGCCCTCGAGGAGGCGATCGACCAGCGCTTCGACGCGCGGCTGCAGCGCCTTCAGCGCTCGCGGCGTGAAGGCCGGCGCGAGCAGCCGGCGCACCCGCGTGTGGTAGGGCGGGTCGTTGAAGACGAGGCTCGTGGTGTGGTGCTCGAAGAGCAAGCTGTCGCCGAAATTCGGCCGAAAATCGATCCGCTTGTCGGAGCTCCAGGTTTCAGCGTCGCGATAGAGTGCGGCGCAATCCTCGTAGCGCGAGAGGAAATAGGAGCCGTCCGGCATCTTGTGGACCGGGTCGTGCTCGCGCAGCGCATGGTAAAGCGGGTAGGGATCGTCGAGAAAGCGTTGCTCGAGCCGCTTCAGATCGAAAGCGAGCGCCGCTGCGCGCAGCGCCGCCGGATCCTCGGGCCAGAGCGGCGCTGGCACGCGACCCCGCTCTCAGCCGTATCGGCCGGCCGCGACGAGCAGCCGCAAGCCGAGAATGCCGATCACCGACGCCGCCAAGCGGTCGATCCAGCGCTTCGAGCGCAGATAGGCGGCGCGCGGCCGCTCGGCGGAGAACACCAGCGCGACGACGGTGTACCAGCTCGTCTCGATGAGCAGGATCAGCGGCGGCAACGCCAGGATCATCCAGAGCCGCGGTGCGGGCGGCAGCAGCGCGGCGAAGATGCTGGCATAGGCCACGGCAGTCTTGGGATTGCTGAGCTGCGTCGCGAGGCCCAGAAGGAAAGAGCGTCGCAAGCCCGGCGGGCGCTCTCCGACGCCGCGCGGCAGATCTGCGGCATTGCCGGCGCCGCGCCACAGCCGGAAGGCCAGCAGCAGCAGGTAAAGACCACCGGCGAGCTTCAGCCCCGCGTAGAGCCAGGCGACCTGCGCCAGCACCGCCTGCAAGCCGAGCAGCGCCAGCGCCGCGAAGCTGATGCCACCGATGCCCATGCCGAGCGCCGCCGCCACCCCGTCGGTGCGCGAGAGGGCGACCGCAGTGCGTGCGACGTAGACGAAGCTCGGCCCCGGGCTCGCGGCGCCGAGGGCGATGGCGGCGAGAATGGCAAGGAACGGGAAGATGTCGTGCATCGCCGCTCTCAGAACAGCGCGTAGCCGCCGTCGATCATGAAGAGATCGCCGGTGTGATAGGACGACGCCTTGCTCATGAGATAGACGGCGATGCCGCCGAAATCCTCGGGCTCGCCGAAGCGGCGCATCGGGATGCGCGGCATCACCGCGCTGACGAATTTGTCGGTGCTCATCAGGCCTTCGGTCATCTCGCTCTTGATCCAGCCGGGCAGGATGGCATTGGCGGTGATGCCATGGCGCGCGAGCTCGACGGCGAGCGCGCGGGTGAGGGCATTGAGTGCCGCCTTGCTCGCGGCGTAATGCTCGTTGCGCGCCGTACCGAAGACGGAGGCGATGCTCGAGGTGACGACGAGCCTGCCGCCGGCATCGCCGCGCCCGGCGCGCTCGACCATGTGACGTGCCGCGGCCTGCAGCGTCAAAAAGGCGCCGTCGAGATTGGTGGCGAGCAGCTCGCGCCATTCCGCGAGCGGCCGCTCGATGAAGGAGCGTCGCCCGCCGCCGCCCATGCCGGCATTGGCAAAGCAGCCATCGACGCGGCCAAAGCGCGAAAGGGTCTCGGCCATCCCCGCTTCGACCGATCGGGGATCGCTGACATCGCATTGCATCGCCTCGGCGCGGCCGCCCTTGGCGCGCAGCTGCGCGAGCGCACGCTCGTTCTTTGCGGCGTTGCGGCCCCAGACATGAACGGCGCAGCCGGCGTCGACGAGCGCCGCCGCCACGCCGAGTCCGATGCCGCCATTGCCGCCGGTGACGATCGCGACCTTGCCGGTGAGATCAAAGGGGCTCATGCATCCTCCCATCGTTCTCCGGTGATGATAGGAAGATCGCGCCGTCGTGGCGAGGCGGTCAGCCTTGGCGCTCGACCCCCGCCATCGCTTCGAGCACGGCGCAGACCGCGGCGGTGTCTTCGCCGCCGCGACCGAGGCCGATGGCGGCGTTGTAGATAGGGACCGTGGCGGCGAAGGTCGGCAGCGCCAGGCCAAGATGCTTGGCGAAATCGCCGATCACGGCCATGTCCTTCTGCCAGATGTCGATCTTCATCGAGGCCGGCAGATAGGCATTCTTCGCCATCAGTGGCGCGCGCAGCTCGAAGACGCGGGAATTGCCGGCGCCGCTGGCGACGACCTTGACGATGTCCTCGGCGGCGAGCCCGGCCTTGAGCCCCAGGACCATCGCTTCGGCGGTCGCGACGTTGTGAATGGCGACGAGCAGATTGGCGACGAACTTCATCTTGCTGCCATTGCCGAAGGGGCCGAGATTATGCGTGAGGCGGGCGAAGCCGGCGAAAACCGGCGCGCAGCGCTCCACCGCCTGGCGCTCGCCCGAAGCGAAGACGACGAGGTCGCGCGTGACCGCCTGCGCGCCCGTGCCGCTCAAGGGGCAGTCGAGCAGCGTGATGCCCGCGGCGGCAAGCGTGTCGTGGCTGCGTTGCTTGACCTCGATCGGCAGCGTGCTGAGCTCCGCGACGACGGTGCCGCGCCGCGCCGCGCCGCGGAGCGCCGCGGCGGTCTCATCGAGCGCGGCGATGCTCGGCAGGCTGGTAAGGATGATCTCGGCGGACGAAACGACCTCGGCTGCCGTGCGCGCCGCCGTGCCGCCCATCGCGGCAAGCTCCTTCTGACGTTCAGGCGCCACGTCGAAGCCGATCACCGGCAATCCGGCGGCGATGAGATTGCGGGCGATCGCCGAACCCATGATGCCGACGCCGATGATGCCGGTCTTCATGATCCTGGTCTCCTTAACTGTTCAGGGGGCGCCGAGGGCGGTGACGCCGGCCAGCATCGCTTTGACGGCACGCCGCACGATGGCGTCGAAATCCGCGGCCACCCGGCTGTGATAGACGTATTTGCGCACGGCGTAATAGAAGAGGCCGCCATGCATCACCCAGACATGCTCGAGCTCGGCCTCGCTGATCGGCACTTCCGGCCCGAGAGGGAGGCGGCAGTGATGGCGGATCTCGGCGCATAGCGGCTTCAGGATCTTGCGCTCGACCAGGCTGATGTAGCGGCGGTTGATGTCGTTGCCCATCAGCGCCGAGAACATGTAGATGCGGATCCATTCATAGCTGTAGGTCGCGTCCGCGTAGCGCCGATAGAAGTCGAGCAGCCGGTCCTCGAGCGGACGCGAGCGGTCGGTGATGAGCGCGGTCAGCCGCGCATCGACGCGCTTCAGGAACACCTCCTTGAAGACGCGCTCGATCAGATCCTGCTTGGTGGGGAAATAGCGATAGAGCAGCGGCTGGGTGATGCCGACGCGCTGCGCCAGCTCGCGCGTCTGGCCGGCAAAGCCGACTTCGGCGAAGAAGCGGATCGCCTCGCTGAGGATCTGCTGCTCGCGGTCGGCGGCCGGCAGCCGCTTCTGCGCCTTGCCGCCCGTCTTGCGGCGCGGGCGGGCACGGCGCTTGCCGCGCCGGCGCAGCACCGCCGCCGAGGGACGCGAGGAATGGTTGAGCTCGTCGGCTATGGCGCGTCACCTTTCGGCGGAATGATCGGCAGCAGCAGATAGGCGGGCCGATCCGGCGTCAGATGCAGCGTCGTCCGGCCGGCGAAGATGCCGCTCGGCCGGTTGCGGGGATCGTCATGCAGGAAGGGGCCGCAGCCGCGGAACTCGTTTTTCATGTTGGAGAGCCGCGCGCCCGGGCCGGGATGCTCGTAGTCGCGGCCGCGCAGCGTCAGCGCGATGCGATGGCCGGCGGGCGCGACGATCGAGGTCGGCCAGATTTCGATCTCCAGCTCGACCGGCTCGCCGGGCGTGAGCGGCTCGACCGCATCATGGCGGTGATAGGGCCGATAGGGTGTGCTGAGCTCCGGATCGAGCCGGCGATGCGAGGCACGCAGCCAGCCCTGGCCGATCGGCGTGTGCGGGTCGAGCGCGCCCTGGAAGACGACCTCCGTGCCGTCCGGGGCGAAGACGCGCAGCACGGCGAAGAGATCGGCATCGCTGGTCGAGGAGGAGACGACGAGCCTCACCGCCGAAGGCCCGGTGATCTCGACCGGATCGGCAAGCGGTGGCGTCGAGAAGGTGATGCCGTCGCCCATGGCGTCGATGCCCAGCGCGGCAGCCGCGGCGGGCGGCTTCGCGCCGAGGCTCGGTCCGGCCGGGTCGAGATAGAGGCGCGTCCATTGCGTTCGTGCCAGCGGCCATTCCTTCTCCTGGCGCTCGACGAAGCGCTCCCCGGGATGGCGGATCTGCAGCCGGACGCGCGGCTCTCGCTCCCAGCCCGTATCCTCGCCCTTGAGGAAATGGCCGAAGAAGCGCTTCTGCAGGCCGACGCCGTAATCGGTGTAGAAATGCGTCCAATGCTCGAGGCCATGCGCCTCGAGCCATTTTTGCGCCGAGGCGGCGCGGACGAAGCCCTCGAAATTGCCGCGGGGATGCAGACCCTGGCCGCCCCAATTCGCGGCGCTGAACAGCGGCACAGTGATCTTCGACCAATCCGGCGAACGCGCCTGGTGATAGGCGTCGTCGAGCGGATGAGCCCGGACGTCGTCGGCGAGCGCGCTGCGGTTGCGCGCCAGCGCGTCTTCGCTCAACGTTTCCGGGCCGCAGACCAGCTCGCCGGTGACGCGGCTCTTGGGGCCGCGCTCGCCGAGCCCGTGCTGCACCGTGCGCACCTGCATATCGTACCAATTGGCGAAGAAGGTGCACAGAATGCCGCCGTGATAGGTCATGTCGCGATACCAGTCGGCGGCGCCTTCCCAGATGCAGATGGCGGCGAGATGCGGCGGCTGGAGCGCGGCGACATGCCACTGGTTGATCGCATAATAGGAGATGCCGTTGAGCCCGACCTTGCCGCTGCTCCAGGGCTGAACCCCCGCCCATTCTATAGAGTGGTAGAAATCGCGCGTCTCGCGCGGCGAGAAATGATCGATCACGCCGGGCGAGCGGCCGGCGCCGCGGCTGTCGACGCGAACGCAGGCATAGCCGTCCGGGACCCATTTCTCGGGATCGACGACCTCCCAGTTCTGGTATTTGTTGGAAGAGCCGGCGGTCACGTCGGGGTGCTTTGCCGCCATGATGTTCCAGGCCGAGGAATAGCCTTCCTGGAAGGCGAGCCCCTTGGCATAGGGGCCGTAGCTCAAGATCACGGGGTAGCGCCCCTCGGCGGGTGGCCGGAAGACGTCGGCGCGCAGCACGATGCCGTCATCCATCGCGATCGGCACGTCCCAATCGACGCGCATGCCGTCGCGCAGCTCGCTCTTTCCCCGATCCATCGCCCGCCTCCCCATGCGGGGGTACTAGAACTAGTCGGCCGCCGCCTGCACCAGCGCCGCGTTGACCCGCGGCATGACCTCTTGCGCCATCAGCTCCATCGAGCGCCGGCTGAGCGCCGGATCGACCCAATCATGCCCGGCATAGAGCAACGTGCCGAAATCGCCAACCTCCTCCCGAAACGCCAGGAGCTGGTCGACGACACTGTTGACGGTACCGCAGATGACGAGGGAATCAACGACGTAATCGAGGGTGATGGCCTCATCGGGCATGGCCCGGTCGCGCTTGAAGAGCTCCGGCCGGCCATTGCCGATGAGCTTCTTCATCAAGTTCCGGTAGTAAAAGCGATAAGGACTCCCTTCCTCCTTGGCGTAGCGCCGCGCCACCCCATCGTCATCGGCGATGAAGATGCTTTTCGCGACGCGCCAATCGGCCGGGCGCGCCACGCGGCCGGCGTTGCGGCAGCCCTGCTCATACATCGGCCAATGCGAGGCGACCCAGGGCGGCTGCAGAAAGTTGGCCGAGATCGGCGTCCAGCCGCGCTCGGCCGCCGCGACGAGGCCCTTGGAGAAGGGGGTGACGGCGGTGACGACGATCGGCGGATGCGGCCTCTGAAAGGGCTTCACGATGACGCCCTGGCCGATCGCCCGGTCGAGCGTGCGCGCGGTGCTCACCTTCCAGTACTTGCCCACGAGGTCATAGGGCGGGTCCGACGACCAGATCTTCAGCACCATGTCGATCGCCTCGACGAACATCGCCGTGCGGTCCTGGTCGAGATTGCCGAAGACCTCGGCGTCCGAGCGCAGGCCGCCCGGGCTGATGCCGAAGAGGAAGCGGCCCTGCAGCAGGTGATCGATCATCGCCACCTGCGCCGCCACCGCGGCCGGGTGGTTGTTGGGCAGGTTGACCGTGCCGCTGCCGAGCTTGATGCGCCTGGTCTCGCCGATGAGGCTGGCGATGAACATCAAGGAGGAGGTGATCGTCTCGGCCCGGTCGGTGACATGCTCGCCGACGAAGGCCTCGGCATAGCCGAGCCGGTCCGCAAGGATGATCGCCTCGCGATCCTCCTTGAGCGTGTCGGTATAATTCCGCTCCGGCGGGTGGAGCGGCATGGTGAAGTAGCCGAGCTGCATCAGGGCCTCCGTCCTTATCATCTGATAAGGGCGGGGTGTATTGCAAGGGCTGGCGCGGCGGCGGGCGATGGTTGTGCAGCGGGACGGTGGCGCTACTATTTATCGTTTGATAAGGTTACCTCAGGGCTGTCGCATAGGGATTCGCCACGGAGGCACGGAGGACGCGGAGACTAATGTTAGGGCGCGAAGCGCCCCATTCTTTGCTTCTCCGTGATCTCCGTGCCTCCGTGGTGAATCTTTTTGAGGTTGGAGTGAGGCGGAGGGGCAGCCGCCCTTTTTTCGCCGAACGGGGTGGCGGCGCGCGCGGAACCTCATTATCATTTGATCAAGCTCCGCCTCTGTCGGAGCGCCGAAACGACAACGAGCCGCCGCGCGGCGGATGGGCAAGGGAGGAGTTGATGGCGTTCACTCTTGATCGGCGTAAGTTCCTGGCGGGAACGGCGGCGGCAGCTTCCCTGCCCTGGGCGCCGGCGATCGCCGCCGCGCCGCCGGTGCGCATCGGGCTGCTGACGGTGAAGACCGGGCCGCTCGCGCAGGGCGGCATCCAGATGCAACAGGGCTTCGAGCTCTTTCTGAAGCACCGCAATTCGACGCTGGCCGGCCGCAAGGTCGATCTCATCGTCGCCGATACCGGCGGCAACCCGGCCGGCGCCAAGACCAAGGCGCAGGAGCTCATCGAGCGCGACCAGGTCGATGTCATCGTCGGCCCCCTCGCCGCCTTCGAACTGCTCGCCATCACCGCTTATGTCGAGCAGCACAAGGTGCCGATGCTGAGCCTCGCCGCCGCCGACGACATGACGCAGCGCAAGCCCAACGCGTATTTCGTGCGCGCCTCGGCCACCTCCTCGCAATGCATGCATCCACTCGGTGACTACGCCGCCAAGGACATGAAGCTGAAGCGCGTGGCGACGATCAGCGAGGATTTCGCCTTCGGCTACGAGCAGATCGGCGGCTTCCAGGAAGTTTTCG